>CAJVYL010000106.1 GCA_913009265.1 uncultured Methylococcales bacterium | reverse complement strand
TTTAATCTGTGATTTTGAAGGACAAAAACTGTCAGAATATGAGGAACATAAATGACATGTAAAATTATAGGTGTGCTAGATAATGGCGTACACGGCTTAACATCCGCTACATTAAATACCATCCAGTCTGCCGACCTTGTCATTGGTGCAACGCGCACCTTATCCTTATTCTCTGATCAACTCAAAAACGCAGAACAAAAAGATTTAACAGCTCATTTAAAAGATGTGCCTGTGTGGATTTCAGCTGCATTAGAAGCAAAGCAACAAGTGGTTGTTTTAGCAACTGGTGATCCGCTCTGCCATGGTATTGCTAGTTATTTATATAAAAAACTAGCCGCCAACCAGTTAGAGATAATCCCTAATATTTCATCAATCCAACTCGCTTTTGCGCAAATAGGTTTGTCGTGGCAAGATGCAAAAATTGTCTCAGTGCACAGTAAAGATGCTAGCGAATGGACTAAAGGAGCTGGGCCAGAGCATGGTTTTTATCCTCTCTTACAAGCATTATTCAACTCAGATAAATTGGCTGTTTTAACAGGACCTGAAAACTCACCTGATCGTATCGCCAGAATGATGCTGATTGAAAAGTTAGCTGATCAATTTGAAATTTCAGTGGCTGAAAATTTATTATGTGATGATGAAAAGGTAATACATGGTGAGTCGGTTGCCTATATTGCTGAGCAATCATTTAATGGCAATGACATTGTTATTTTAACTCGTAAACAGCCCAATCAATCCCATATTTTATTTGGCCTGCAAGATAGTGATTTTCATCAACGCAAACCTGATAAAGGCTTAATCACCAAACGTGAAGTACGCGCTGTTTCGCTTGCCCGTATGCAATTAAAGCCTGACAGTATTGTTTGGGATATTGGCGCAGGTTCTGGTTCAGTTGGTTTAGAAGCTGCTCGCTTATGTCATCAAGGTTATGTTTATGCGGTAGAAAAAAACCCTGCTGATTTTGAAATAGCAGGAAAAAATGCAGATCAATTAGCTGTCTATAATTATCAGCTGATTAATAACAAGGCTCCTTTAGGTCTAGAAAACTGGCCCACACCTGATGCTATTTTTGTTGGAGGCACAGGAGGTGAATTAGCTGATTTAATTCACTTATGCTTAAACCGTTTAAGTCCTGAAGGCTGGCTAGTGATGAACTTTGTCACTATTGAAAACTTGACCACAGCTATTGAAACTTTAAAAAACCTTGACGCCAATTGGGATATGACTCAACTACAAGCCTCACGCAGCCAACCCATTTTACATATGCATAGAATGCAAGCCGAAAACCCAGTTTGGGTTGTTTCAGCACAAAGGAAATCAATATGACAGGTAATTTATACGGTGTTTCTCTAGGTCCTGGTGATCCAGATTTAATGACTCGCCGCGCATGGTCTTTATTACAATCTGATGCTTACTGGACTTACCCCGTCAAAAAGAAAAACGGCACTAGTTATGCTCTACAAATAGCTTTGCAAACAGGCTTAACTGAACCAGAAAACAGCACTGCCCTTATTTTTCCTATGACTCATGACAAGGAAAAACTAGCTAAATATTGGTTACACGCCGCTCAAACGGTTATTGAAAAATTACAACAAGGACATAATGTTATTTTTTTGGTTGAAGGTGATGCTTCCACTTTTTCTACCTTTCAGCATTTAGCTAAAACAGTAAAAGCTTTAGATGAAACCGTTATTGTAGAAACCATTCCAGGAGTTACATCATTCAATGCTGCCGCAGCGCGAGCTGAAATGCCTTTAGCTGATACTGATGATACTGTAGCCATTATTCCTGCTGGTTATGGTCTTGAAATGATTGATTCTCTACTCAATGATTTTGATACGCTGATTCTACTAAAAGTAAAACCTATTCTTGATGACATTATTGAGCTTTTACAAAATAAAAACTTATTAAGTAATAGTTGTTTTATAGAAAAAGCAGGCTCACCAGAAGAACGCATTGTGCATGACATTGCTAGCTTACATGGAGAAAAGGTTAATTATTTATCATTGATTATGATTGCTAATAACCATCATAGACAACGTGGGGAAATAATTAGAGGTTGTCGAAAAAAGACGACAACAAGCTAAGATGGTTTTAGATAAAGCCCCCAGTTGGCAAGCCGCATTAAAAGATGAATTTAACGCGCCTTATATGCAAGCACTTAAAAACTTCTTACGTACTGAAAAAGATGCTCAAAAAACAATATACCCTCATTCATCAAACTGGTTCCATACTTTAGAAACGACCGCTTTAAATGATGTGAAAGTGGTAATTTTAGGACAGGACCCCTACCACCAAGCAGGACAAGCTCATGGCTTATGCTTCTCTGTACTACCTGGAATAAAAACACCACCGTCTTTAGTTAATATGTATAAAGAGCTGGAAACTGATTTAAATATCACACCCGCAAATCACGGTTATTTAGAAAGCTGGGCAAAACAGGGTGTCTTGTTATTAAATGCAGTTTTAACCGTAGAAGATTCAAAAGCCAATGCTCACCAAGGTAAAGGCTGGGAGCAGTTTACCGATAAAATTATTGAGACTGTTAATACTGAATGTGAACATGTGGTTTTTTTATTATGGGGAAGTTATTCTCAGAAAAAAGGCAGTATTATTGACCCATCACGACACTTGGTATTAAAAGCCCCCCATCCCTCCCCCTTGTCCGCCTATCGTGGTTTTTTTGGCTGTCAGCATTTTAGTCAAGCAAACAAATACCTCCAAACACACAACAAAGCACCTATAGACTGGGAACTTCCCGTAATATAAATCCACCTTCATTTAACTAACGGTAAAACTATTCTTTTGCTCTTATAGGTAATTTAAAACATTGTAATTAAAAGAAAAGCTACTAGGCTTAAATTATCTTTAAGCAGTCACCGTAAACCAATGATAAATGATTTATTAGACATCCATACAGAAGCAGATATTCTTGTTATTAGTCAAAATTATTTAGATAAAATTGTCTCTTTACTCAAAACTAATCACTATCAAAAGGTACGCTCCAGCAATAGCTTTAAAACGGCTATGGATTTATACCTGGCTAACCCTCCCTCCCTTATTATTTTAAGCTCTTTAACTGACATGTCTCTTAAAGATCTTATTGCTAAATTAACAGCCTTCTCTCCTGATACCAATTTACCTCCAGTCCTTTTAATTAATGATCAAAGTAATTGTGTTCCCTGCGTTGACAGCGTAATAAAAGACTTTGTTAGAATCCCCATTAATGATGATGAACTATTATTTCGTACTCATCATTTATTATCAACATTCCTTTCTTTTCAAGAGCTTAACACTTACAACAACTCAATCATTACAGCTATTAAGCAGAGAAGCCAAGAATTGAGGGAATCACAAATAGAAATTATCGAATGTTTAGGTTATGCCGCTGAATTTCGTGACTCAGAAACAGGTATGCATACAATTCGCGTAGGCCACTATTCTCAATGCCTAGCTAAAGCAATGGGGATGAGCGACAAAGAAGCAGAGTCACTACTCTATTCTGCCCCCATGCATGATGTAGGAAAAATAGGCATTCCTGATAAAATTCTGCTGAAACCTGGACGTTTAGAAGGTAACGAATGGGAGGTTATGAAACATCATGCAACTATTGGTGAAAAGATCTTAAATCGCTCATCCAATAAACTTTTAAAACAAGCCAGCGTTATTGCATTAAACCATCATGAAAAATGGGATGGCAGCGGCTACCCTAAAGGCCTTAAGGGTAATGAAATTAACCTTTACGGTCGCATTGTAGCTATTGTCGACGTTTTTGACGCTCTGACCATGGAACGCCCTTATAAAAAGGCATGGAGTATTGATAGCGCTGTAGAACTAATAAATTCTGAATCTGGCAAACATTTTGACCCCTCTTTGGTTGAGCTTTTCAATCAAAACCTTGAGGATATTCTAATAATTAAAGATACCTATGCAGATAAAGAAACCAGCAACGACTTACTGAATGAATATCTATCTCTCTAAAGAGTTCTTCTATTAGAAACTTTGAAGCTCACTATTAATACTGTTATTCTGAAACTTTAGCTCCTTAGGTATTCTTCATGAACTCAAATATTGATGATTTGCTGTGTAAGATTCGAGCTTTAGAGGCTGAGTTAATCAAAGAAATTCAGAATCAGCAAAATAGCTTTATTTATAACAAGCAACGTAAAGATACTTTATTTGAAAAGCAAGAGGATCCGCACCTACAACGGCTATTAAATTATCTAAAAAGAGCATCCATCAAAAACATTCTCAGTATCCCCGTCATTTGGGCTGTATTAATTCCAACAATATTGTTGGATATAGGTGTTAGCTTATATCAAATCATTTGCTTCCCTATTTATGGAATTCCCAAGGTAAAACGCGCTAACTATCTTATTTTTGATAGACAACATTTAAACTATCTCAATATCATAGAAAAACTAAATTGTGCTTACTGTAGTTACTTTAATGGCATTATTGCCTATGCTCAAGAAATAGCAGCACGTACCGAACAATACTGGTGCCCAATCAAACATGCTAGACATATCAGCACATTACACAGCAGATACCAGCATTTCTTAGACTATGGTGACGCTAAATCATACCGCCAACATAAAGAAAATATTCGTAAACAATTTGATGATATAAAAAACAATTAAAACTAAAAAATAAATCGAATCTTTACTTAAATGTGTTGTCATATCCTTATAGTGTTAGTATTTGCTAATTATCTAAATAACATTTAAACAGATACTACCTCCCTACCCCCCATTTGGAGTACGTCATGAGAAGAATATATTTTTTAGTACCTAACATCCAAGTAACTCATAAAATTGTTGATGAATTACGCTCTCTAGGCATTAAAGACAATCACCTTCACGTCTTAGCCAAAAGAGATACACCACTTCAAGACTTACCTGAAGCCAATGAACTACAAAAAACAGACTTTATCGCTGCTGTTGAGCGTGGCGCAGCATTAGGTGCTACATCAGGTTTACTCGCAGGTTTAGTTAGTTTACGTTTTGCAGGGTTTGCAATTGCTGGCGCGCCCATTCTGGGCATTTTGGTCTTTGGAGGAACAATTGGTGCGCTGATGAGCGGACTGGCAGGATTACAGGTAGGCAACTCAAAAGTCAGAAAATATGAAGAGGCTATAGAAAATGGCGAATTATTAGTTATGGTTGATATTGCCAAAGAACGAATTGATGAAGTTAGTAAATTAATTACTAAACATCATCCAAAAGCAGAATTTGAAGGCATAGAACCACTACTTCCACCACCTTATTGAGGAACGTGCATGAAACAACTTACCGGTTTCTAACTTGTCTTTTTGCTCCAGATGGAATGATCTCATTCCATCTGAAACAAAAATCCTACGTTATAATTTCGGGAAGTTATTCCATACACGTTCCTAAGCCATTTATATTTATCACCAAACAAACTAACAAACAAAACAAATCAAATCAAAAAAACAATGAAAATTATAAATATAATGACTGGTTTTATCCTCGGCATCATCGTAACAGCTAGTGCCGTATGGTTGATAATGCCAAGTATGATGTTATCAGAACAACTCAGCCCATACAGTGTAGATGAAACCGTTGAAAGAATTTCAACAAATGCAAAAGCTGAAGGCTGGGTTATTTCAGGGATTCAACCTTTGCATAAAGCGGTAAAAAAACATGGTGCGGGTAATTTAGACCCTGTCGTTTTATTAAATCTTTGCCAAGCAAATCATGCCTACAATATTTTAAAGGAAGATGCTAACAAAGTAATTTCAGTCATGATGCCCTGCACTATTTCTGTTTATCAAAAAACAGATGGCCGTGTTTATGTTGGTACCATGAATGCCGGTTTACTTGGCACTATGTTTGGAGGAACAGTTGCAGAAGTTATGGGGGGCACAGTCGCCACACAACAACAAAAATTCATATCATTTTTAAATGATTAAAAAAGCAATCCCCCTCTTACAAAAGATTTTATAAAAATAAGTTATGATAAAAAAAGTACCTTTTTTTCTACTATTCCTTAGTGCTTTTATGGGCTCAGCGTGTACAAGTACTCAAGCTAAAGTTGAAAGTAGCCTCATCAGTACAACTGATAATCTATCGCTAACAACACCCAACCTAAGCGGAACATGGGTTTTAAATAGAGAACTAAGTCAAAACCCTCTTGAACAGCTTAAACAGAATAGAAAAAAATCCAACAATAGCCAGAGAAATAAAGGTATGAAAGGCAATGGTGATCACAGTGGCTCTGGCAAGGGAAAAGGAAATGGGAATAGACGCAGTGAGAACTACTCTAAAAACAAAAACACAGCAGGACGTAATTCGCTACCCCCCAGTATTCAATTCTTTTTAAATACATCAGAAGAACTGACTATAAAACACCAAGAACCTTTACTTATCCTCGATACAGCAGAAGGCCAAGAGAAAGTATATACAGATTTCCGCAGCCCTAAAATTTCTAGTAATAAAGACCCAGATCAAAGAATATCGATTGCCGGATGGGAAGATAATATACTTTTCATAGAAAGCACTCTTAGTGCAGGTCGAGTTATTCAACAAGTCAATCTAAAAACCTCATCTGATCAACTATGGATTAAAACAGCTGTTCTAACCCCTCATTTACCTAAATCTATTCGTTTCAATAGAGTATATGATCGTGTTGATACTACTGCTGAAAATAACTAAACATGGCTATTAATTAACCACAGGTTAAAGAGAAGAGAATAATGTAGCCTTGATGTAGTGAAACGAAATCAAGGAAACTATCAACTAAACCTTGATTCCACTTTGTTTCATCAAGGCTACAAAATCGTAACTAAATAAAATAGGATAATAAAACTTAAATAGATGATCGTACCCAACGAATAATATCATCCTCACTCATCGCCCCTGCTTGGCGTGCTATTTCTTTACCATTTTTAAAAATAGCTAAAGTAGGGATGCTACGAATATTATATTGCCCAGCTAATGCTTGCTCATTTTCAGTATTAACCTTTGCCACTCTAAAAACAGGTTCAAGTTTTGCAGCAGCTTGCGCATAAGCAGGCGCCATCATTTTACAAGGCCCACACCATGGCGCCCAAAAGTCCACCACCACAGGAATATCGTTACGATTAATATGTTGGTCAAATGTTTTTTCCGTTAATTCAACCGGATATTTGCTAAAAAGAGGTTTTTTACAGTGTCCACATTTAGGGTTATCACCCAGACGCTCCGTCACAATACGATTAACAGAATTACAATGCGGACAAACAATATGAGATGAATCTGACATTTCATTTTCCTATTAAAAAGTTGTTTTACCAAAGAGATTAGTCTTTTTTATATTTGTTATACTGTCACATACAGAAGCATGTAACAATAGATAACAGCTATTCCTGACTTAAATACTAGGTTATAATCTTTTCCTTTTATCTTCTTGCCAAAATGACCACAACAGAACCAAAAATTGTTCTTATCGCCATCACCAAACACGGTGC
>CAJVYL010000105.1 GCA_913009265.1 uncultured Methylococcales bacterium | reverse complement strand
ACTAATGGTGTCGTTAAAGTCATCGATGTTTTAGAAAAGCGTAATGAAAAAATTGACTGGTGTTTAGTCGGTGAACCTTCAAGCGATAAAAAACTAGGTGATATCATTCGTGTTGGCCGTCGTGGTTCCTTATGTGCAAAATTAACTGTTCATGGTACACAAGGCCATGTCGCTTATCCTGAAATAGCTGAAAACCCTATCCATGCTTTTGCACCAGCACTTAAAGAGTTAACAGAAGAAGTTTGGGATAATGGGAATCAATTTTTTCCACCTACAAGTTTGCAAGTATCAAATATTAACGGTGGTACTGGAGCTGAAAATATTATTCCTGGTGAATTAGAAATTCAGTTTAATCTGCGCTTCTGTACAGAACTTGACGAACAAACCATCAAACAACGTACAGCCGCTATTTTTGATAAATACGACTTTAAATACGATCTGCAATGGCGTTTATCAGGCAACCCATTTTTAACAGAAGGTGGTGCTTTAATTGATGCTGCACATGTTGCCATTAAGCAAGTAACAGGCTTTGAAACTATTGATGATACAGGTGGTGGTACTTCTGATGGCCGTTTTATTGCTCCCACAGGTGCAGAGGTCATTGAATTAGGTCCACTAAATGAATCTATTCATAAAATAAATGAAAATGTTGGCGTTGAAGATTTAGAAATCTTATCCGAAATTTACGAAAACATGTTGATTGAATTATTAGTTAAATAACCAAGGAAAAACCATGCGTTGCCACGAAGTTGATTACACCATTATCGGCCATGATATTCAGATGGTTGAAATAGAACTTGACCCTAATGAAGCGGTTATCGCTGAAGCAGGTGCTATGACTTATTTAGAGCAAGATATTAACTTTGAAGCCAAGATGGGCGATGGTTCAGAATCGGGGGTGATGGGGAAAATTTTTGGTCTAGGCAAACGTATGTTGACCGGCGAGTCCGTTTTTCTTACTCACTTTACCAATGAAGGTAATAAAAAACGTTCAGCTGGTTTCTCTGCTCCCTTTCCTGGATCAATCATTCCTTTAAACCTTGCTGAACTAGGGGAAGAAGTCATTTGTCAAAAAGATTCTTTTTTAGCCGCCGCACTAGGTACACAAGTAGATATTGCCTTTCATAAACGATTAGGCAGTGGATTTTTCGGCGGTGAAGGTTTTATACTTCAGCGCCTACGAGGTGATGGCATGGCTTTTATTCATGCCGGTGGTACAGTACTTAGAAAAGAACTTAACAATGAAACATTACGTTTAGATACAGGCTGTCTAGTCGGATTTTGTGGTGATATTGATTACGATATCCAAATGAGTGGTGGGCTAAAAAGCATGTTCTTCGGTGGTGAAGGTATGTTTTTAGCAACCCTTTCTGGCACAGGCTCTGTGTGGATACAAAGTATGCCCTTTTCTCGGTTAGCTGAAAGAGTCCTTAGCCATTCAGCTTCTAGCTCTCAAGGTGAAAGCTAAATTATTATTTGTGCTTATTTAAAAAGCTCAGGTTAAGAGTTGAACAAAGTGAGTGGGGATTTGAGTTTTAAAGTATTTTCAAATTCCCATCTTATTTTTATAAACCCTTTTTAGCATTGTTCATAAACACTTTCCAGATACTCTATGGCTAATTGAAGATCTAATAATGCATCTGCTTTATTAGAGTCACTGCCTTCATAATACTGTTTTATCAAGTTATCAGCTACATCATGTAAGGTGTTATGAGCCGCTTCCATCTCTATTAATCCAGCCTTATCACAAAACTGCTCTTCCTTTGCTTTATTAATCCATACTCCGCAATGACATTGTTTTCTATTTAAAATAGGCCATTGATCTTTAGTCGTAGATGGTAAGTTAAAGCCTCTTTCAAATCGTTTGTACCAGTGATCAATGACTAGTTTCATTAATTCAAGCTTCGCCTGTTTTGAGGTTCGAGATTGTTTTGCGCATTCAACCCATTGCTGATTAGGTTTATATTCATCTAACCAAGATAGGAACTTATTTTCAGATATAGGCTTGGCAATACCATAGCCTTGAGCTTCATAACAGCCCATAATAATGAGCATTAACCCATGTTCTGTTGTTTCAACACCTTCAGCAATGATTTTTCTATTAAATGCATTTGCTAAGCCAATAATACCTTCAATGATTGCATGATCATTGGGGTCATCAAGTATATCTCTTACAAATGTTTGATCTATCTTAATTGTTTTAGCGGGTAAGTTTCTCAAGTGGGTTAACGAAGAATAACCCGTTCCAAAGTCATCCAGAGCAACCTTAACACCCAAGTCATGTATACATGACCTTAGTATTGTATTCACTGTATTCAAATCACCTAGCGCACTACTTTCTAAAATTTCTAACTGTAAAGATTCAGGTTTTACATTTGGAAATAAACTCAATGCCTTCTCTAAATCTGTTACAAATGACACCTGCTGTAGATGATATGAAGAAATATTAACACTAATTTCAATATCCAGCTTGCCCCAACAGGAGAGTTGTTTTAAGGCTTCATTAATAACCCAGTGCCCTATTAATAGTTCTAATTGTGTCCCTTCTATAATAGGTAAAAATTCTAGTGGAAAAACAATCCCTTTCTCTGGATGAATCCAGCGTATTAAAGCCTCTGCCCCAAAAACATTCCCTGTTTTCATATTTACTTTTGGCTGATAATACAAACAAAACTCATTATTGTATAAAGCTTGTTGTATTTCTTTAAGACGATGGTGTTTTTGAACATTTTTTGAATCTTGCTCCGTATTAAAGAAATAATAACGGTTTCGTCCTGCTTGCTTAGCCTGATACATTGCTTGATCAGCATGTCTCATTAAAGTGTCTAAATCAGACTTATCATTTGGATATAAGCTCACGCCAATAGATGCAGTGACTAAAAGTGAATAATCATTAATATGATAAGGTTCTGCTAGAGCCTCAATAATTCTTTGTAGCATTTGTTCACAATGATATAAAGACTCCATATCACCTAACAACAGTACAAATTCATCTCCTCCTTGTCTTGAAACAGTATCTTCATGTCGAATAATTTTTTGTATACGTAGAGAAACATCAACCAGTAATTGATCCCCTATTTTATGACCATAAGTATCATTAATCGGTTTAAAATTATCTAAATCAAGAAAACAAACAGCAAGCAGCCTATTTTTTCGTTTACTATGTGCCAATGCTTGAGTAAACCTGTCGGCTAGAAGTACTCTATTGGGTAACTGAGTAAGCACATCATAATGTGCCATATGTTGGAGAGTCGCTTGCTGTTCTTTACTATCGGTAATATCCGTAAATATACCTACATATTGTAAAACACTGTTATCGTCATCTAGAATGGATGAGATTGATAATAATTCGGCATAAACCTTTCCCTTTTTGGTTCTATTCCAAACTTCGCCCTGCCAATCTCCATTTTCTTTGAGTGTTTTCCATATTCGAGTGTAAAATTCTGGTTCATGTTTTCCCGAACTCAGTATATTGCAATTTTTACCTATAGCGTCATCAGAACTATATCCCGTAATATCAGAAAATGCAGGATTCACGTTAATGATGGTTGCTTGTGCGTTAGTAATCATAATACCTTCTTTGGTATCAGTGAATACTCTTGCTGAAAGACGTAATTTATCTTCAGCTATTTGACTTTTAGTGACATCCATCACCAGTGATGAAAATGCAATAACATCACCTTCATCATTAACTAAAGCTGAGTTATACCATTCACAAATAATATCTAACCCACCCTTGGTTATATGTTTATTTCTACTTCGCCATCCGCCTGTTTTATTTATCAACTGCTGGCTAATTTCATCTGCTGTTTTTCGTGTAGACCCTGATAATATTTTTTCAGTAATATGCCGATTCAATAACTCATCTTTACTAAAGCCAAACATCTGCTCTGCTGCTGGGTTTAAATTAAGTAATTTAAACTCTAAATCCCATTCAATAATACCTAACGGAGCTTCTTGCCAATGAAGTAACAATCGTTGTTGGCTAAGTTTAAGCTCCTCTCGAATACGATAACTATCTGTCACATCATTAAAGACTAATACCATTCCTAATATATTATTATCAGCATCAATAATAGGTGCAGCCGAGTCTGCGATCTGATGCTCACTCCCATCTTTAGCTATTAGTGTTGAATGATTCGTTAGGTAGGCTGTTTCCCCTGTAGCAATAACTTTATCCACTGGATTTTCAATAGTTTCCCTAGTAGTCGCATCAATAATGGGAAATATTTTTTTTAATGACAATCCTATAGCATCAGAAAATAGCCAGCCTGTAAGGTTTTCTGCAACAGGGTTAATACGTGTTACATTACCCTCAAAATCAGTGGTAATTACTCCATCACCCATACTATTCATAATAGTATTCAGCCATTTTTCCTTTTTCTCTGCCCTATTCTTTGCTTTATTAACTTTTACAAGATTATTTGCTAATTTTCGGTGATACTTAAATTGAATAGCAAACCCTATAAAACTTAAGATAATAATGCTGGCAATAAGTGATACTTGGATAATTTGATATTGCTTAAAATCATGTTTTATTTTTTGTTGCAATAAAGTTTCAACATGATCTATTTGTGTAATAAAATCATTAAATAAGGCATCATATATTTGATCAATCTCTGATCCTATTCCCGATGACTCTTTAGCTTGATAACGCTGGAAAGTTATATTTTTAAACTCATTTAAACCATCAACAGTTTTTACAACTTCTTCTCTGAGTATTTCATCTGTTAATTGAAGAAATATACCTTCTTGATTTTCCCCCCCTTCAAGCATTGCATTGGCATACCAAAGTGCTAAATCAATATGCTCAACTATCTCATCTATATTTTCATATCGATCACCAGAAATAATCTCTTCAACCCATAAGTGTGCAGTGGTTGCCTCTAACTTAATTTCCATGGTCGCATCAACAAGGGGAGAATATTTGTTGATCATTTGTGAGCTAGAATGATAAGAGTAACTCATGGAAACAAGTATTAATATTGCTACCAAGGCTATAAAAAAATACCCTTTACTTGTCTTTTGAATGCCTGCTGTATCTTTCATCTGAACATCTATATTAATAATCAACGAATAAAAATCATTACTCTTATTAAAAATCAAGAACACAATAACCTTTATAATAATATGCTTATTAATAAAAGTATATAAACATTACTCTTAATAAGATAATATCTAAAACAACCTTGGTTTTACAAGCTCTGCCTCTGCAACATCAACTCTGCAGCAATTTGATTTCTTAATTTATAAGGCACGGCTTGATTCATCATTAAAGCGAAAGGTTGCCAATGCTGTGTATCTACAATATATCCTGCTAAGGTACTAATTTTATTCATAGTCCCTGATTTTGCAAATATACCTGAATCTGTTTCAGGTAATAAATGTTTCCATGGTTTAAAGGCATATAATAAATCGACTAACTGTTTAGGTGATAAACGGTTATCACGAGAAAGCCCTGCACCATCTTTCATAGTAAAATTTTTCCATTGGAAGTTAGTCCTTAAAGTATCTTCCATATACTTCTGTACATCATACATATTTGCAGGCCGCTGATATATTTCAGCACTAAGCACTAAAATCAGCTGATTGGCGAGAAAGTTGGTTGAATACTTCATCATCGCTTGAACCATATCAGCCAAAGACCGGCTATTAATATGCTTGTAAACTAAGCTTTGTTTATCTATTTTTCCACGAATAATATTATTTCCCACCTTTACATCTTGCTTACGCAAAAAAGCAGCCAGCAGCTCTGCAAAATAAGTTTCTGCATCCTCGGGATTAGAGCCTGTATTTATTCGTAAAGCCCTACCTTTTATTTGCTTTGAAAACATTTTGGCAAAAGCTGTTAATGGTGTTTGGTTTTCTGCTGATACTAGCTGCCCTTTAATGTTTTTTAGGTTAAGAGTATTAAAATTAGCTGCAAAAACAGAAGGTACTGCATCGTAAGGATTATTGGTTTTTCCTGTTCCTGGTAATAATACATTTTCTTGAAAAAGAGAGTTATCTAAGCCAATGGCTTTGATTTGATCAATGCCACTATTTTTAATGTTTTTAGCGATAATGATTAATTCTTCAGATACAAAGTAAGGATCGCCACTGCCTTTGATCCAAAGTGTTTGAGTTGAGTTATCAAAATAAAAACTAGTTTTAAAATGATAATTTTCTCCCCAATGTTTTAAAGCTAACCATGCGGTGACGAGTTTAGTTGTTGATGCCGGAATAAAAGCATCATTAGCATGATCGGATACAAGCGCTTGCCCTAGTTTATCGTGTACTAATAATCCTGCGTTTTCAAGCTTAGAAAACTTTGTTAAAGCGCTATCTGCATACACAGTTGGGGAACAGATTAAAATGAACAAAATAAAGCTGTTATATATTTTATTCATTTTAATTTAAACCTTAGTAGCCTTGATGAAACAGAGTGGAATCAAGGTTTATTTATGAAAATCCTTGATTACGCTTCACTGCATCAAGGCTACAGACTTTATTTTAAAATTAATGACTCATAAAGGAAACTCTACAGGCAATTTAGCTTTTGACCATGCTGTCATATGTCCAGATAAATAACTAATGTTTTCAAACCCAGCTAGATAAAAAGCTAATTTTGCAATACCCGCTCTTGGGCCATGAGCGCAATACAAAACAACAGCTTGATCTTTTTTGTAAGCATCCATCTTATCCGAGGTAAAAGCAGACCAAAAAGGTATATGAATAGCACCCGGAACATAACCTGATTGATATTCGCCGCTTGAACGTACATCCACAATAATAGGTGCCTTACCTTGGTCTATTTTTGCTAATAATTCATTCTGTTGCATATACCCTTCTCCTACTGTTGAACACCCGACTAAAAATAAATTAAGGGTAATAATAAGTAATACTTTATTCATTTTTCTCTAACTTCCAAACTACAGTGAACCAGTCTCCATATTAATAGAAAAAGCTTTTCCAAAACCAGCAATATATTTCCCATTAATAGGCGTTAAAGCTAATAAATGAAAATCTGGCAGGCTTTGTAATAATTCAACCGTCTCACCGAGTTTTTCTTTCATTATTAGCATTTGCTTATAATAGCATTCATCTTGCTTTTGAACCTCATTAATTGAACAATCAAATACAACTCTTTCTCTTGCAAAAAGGTTTTTACATTGTTTTTCTGGCTGAATAAATAGAATACTGGCAGCTGCAGTTTTCAGCATATTTTGAGTATGTGAGGCTAATTCACTGACATAAATATAGAATATACCTTGCTCATCTCTTACATAAGGTGCATAGCTTGATTCAGGCTTACCCTGCTCTGTTACTGTGGATAATATCAGTGTTTGTTGAGACTGGATAAGTTGCTGATAGTTTCGTATATGCTCTTGTTGGCTTATTTCATTCATTTAAAATCTCTTTCTACAAATATTATGTAGCCTTGATGAAACAAAGTGGAATCAAGGTTTAGCTTTTATTCTCTTTACTCAGTAGTTAATTAATAGCACTATAATCTAACTGCTTATGCCTAAAACAATCAACGGTATGATCATTCACCATCCCTACTGCTTGCATATAAGCATAACAAATAGTTGGCCCCACAAACTTAAAGCCTTTTTGCTTTAAACTTTTACTCATTTG
>CAJVYL010000104.1 GCA_913009265.1 uncultured Methylococcales bacterium | reverse complement strand
TTTGTTCTCAAAGGCATTTAAAATGTCAGGGATTAACCTGTCATCTGACCAATCGCCACCTCCGATAACATTACCTGATCTTGCACTCGCTAGGCCGATTCCTTTCTCTTGCATAAATGAACGGCGATAAGCAGACGTCACTAACTCTGCACATCCTTTACTACTACTATAGGGATCATGCCCTCCCATCGCTTCATCTTCACGGTAGCCCCAAATCCATTCTTTATTTTCATAACACTTGTCAGTGGTAACGCTAACTATCGCTTTTAAATTTGAACAGCTTCTAGCCGCCTCAAGCACTTTCACTGTTCCCATAACATTCGTATCATAGGTGTCGACAGGCTCTTTATACGAAAGTCGGACTAATGGTTGTGCGGCCATATGAATCAAGATATCAGGATTAAAATCCTGCATACTTGTTCGTAATTGCACTAAATCTCGAATATCACCAATTTCTGATTGTATTTTTTCTGATACATTCGCCACCTCAAACAAATTGGGTATCGTCTCAGGTTTTAATGCATAACCTTTGACCTCTGCTCCCATACTGCTTAACCATAATGATAACCAACTTCCTTTAAAACCCGTATGTCCCGTTAAATATACACGCTTATTTTCCCAAAACTCTTGATTAACCATTAGTTACTTCCATATTTTCCAGGGGGCTAGGTCTTTAGCCCAAAGTTCTTCTAAATTAATTTTATCTCTAAGGGTATCCATTGGCTGCCAAAAACCTTGATGCTCATAGGCCATTAGTTCACCATCGTCAGCCAAGCTTATCAATGGTTGCTGCTCCCAAGTACAGCTATCACCAGAAATTCTTTCAAGTACTTTAGGAGAAAGTACAAAAAAACCTCCGTTAATCATGGAGCCATCTCCTTTAGGCTTCTCTTTAAAATTATTTACGCGTCCATTTTTTATATCTAATGCTCCGAAGCGGCCTGGCGGATAGGTTGCTGTAAGCGTAGCTTGCTTGCCATGCTGCTTATGAAACTCTATTGTTGCAGCAATATCCATATCACCCACGCCATCACCATAAGTAAAACAAAATACTTCCTCATCTTTTATATAGTCTGCTACTCTCGCCAAACGTCCCCCGGTCATGGAATTATCACCTGTATCTACAAGGGTAACAGACCAAGGTTCCGCTCTTTTCTCATGTACCTCCATACAATTATCTTTCATATAGAAAGTAACATCAGATTGATGCAAAAAATAATTCGCAAAATATTCTTTGATGACATAGCCTTTATACCCACAGCAAATAATAAAGTCATTGATACCGTGAGAGGAATACATTTTAAGGATGTGCCAAAGAATTGGTTTACCACCAATCTCTACCATTGGCTTGGGACGGCTACTTGTTTCCTCACTTAAACGAGTACCTAGTCCACCTGCTAAAATTACTGCTTTCATTAAATATCCTCTCTTAATAAGTTTGTAAAAAAGCGTCAGAATAGAAATTATTACCAGTCAGGCCTGCTTGAATAAACTTTTCTTTTGCATTGCAAATCATTCTATTAGATCCACAAGCATAAACAACACTAACAAAAAGATTGTGTTTATTTTTTAGCGCTACATCTTGTACATAGCCAGCTTCCTCTGTCCAGGTTTTGGGCGGTTTAGAGCAAACGCGATGTATATCTACTTTTATTTTTTTAAATTTAGGCTGCCAAACAAATTCATCAGGACTTCTATTCCCCCAATAGAGAACAATTGACTGAGTTTGATTAAAGTCAAAATCATTATCTAATTTTTTTAGCATCGAAAGTATTGGTGCAATACCCGTTCCTGTTGCTAAAAATATCAAAGGTAAATGAGGGTTTCTCAAGAAAAATGTACCTTTTGGTCCTTCAATTCGTAACAAATCATTGATATTGGATTTATTAAACCAATAGTCAGACATTTCTCCATCTTCGTGTTTTTTGATAATGAGTTTAATTTCTTTATCTTTTGAAGTTGATGCAATTGAATAACTACGGAGAATATTATTATGAATAACATCTAAATACTGACCTTCAATAAAATCAAGGTTCGCAGATGGAGGCAGCCTTAATAGCACTTCAATGATAAGATTAGTGTGTTTTACAAGCTTAGAAACTCTTACAGGGAATGTTTTCACTTCAATGTCCCTTAAAACACTCAATTCTTCAGCGTCTATTACAATATCCGTTTTTGGCTTACAACAACATGTCAGTATTTGACATTTTTGTCGATCCTCATCGCTTAGAGCCAACTGTTCTTGTAGCTCAACAACCTCTCCTACCACCAAAGTGGTTTTACATACACCGCACTGGCCAGTTTTACAACTATGCTCTATGTAAATATTATTATTGAGACACTCATCAAGCACACTCAAACTCTGTGAACCTGTTTGAACCCGCCTATTTAACAATTGAATTTTATTCATACAACACTTTTTAATTTTTCATCTAGAACTTTACAGTCAACATACCATTCACCATCTTTTTTACCTTTTAAATTTGTGAAAAAATTTAAAAGTTTATTGGACGCAAGATCATCAATAAGGTGCTGAAAAGGAACACCTTGTGAACGGTGCACACTTGATATCTGCAATACTGTAGCGCTACTACTAAATGCTGAATTATGTAATCCAGAACCTGATGCCGAGGCAATAAAACTTGCCTGACTTATTAGTGAAACTTTCTCCATTTCATCACTGAATTCATGTGGGTAAACAATATCAAATTCATGTTTTTTAAAAACATCTTCAACTTCATCTTCGTTAATCAAGGATCGTGCTGCAGTAGGGTTAGAAATATTACGACGACTTAAGTAGATTTTATCTGATTTTTTCTTATAAGCATTATTAGCTTTACTTGATATAACATTCCATATTTTTTTCTGCAAAAAGGAACCTCTATCACGAAACATAATAGCTTGGTCAGCCACTATCAATTTTTCAAACAATACTGGCTGATTAATGATTAATATTTGCTCCCTATTTATCCCAAGCGCTTCAAGATACTGAAGAAAGCCAGAAGAAACTAAAAAACCTTCATTTACGTCTTGTCTTACTGAATGAAAAACAAATTGTAAATCTGATATATCTACGTCTAATAAAGGCCAAAATCGAGAAAGACTTTCGGACATAAAGTGACCAAATGCTGGAAATAAATACCCCATATACATTGACATACCTGGCACATAACAAGCCTCTTTTTTCAACAAATCCAGCCCTGTTTTATGCATTTCTTTATAGCGTATTTCACATCCTTCAAGAGTCCTTGTAAGGCGTCCTTCTACTATTGGACTCAAATCACTATTATAAAGCCCATAAAAAGCTTCTCCCTGTGGAAAAAAGTTTGTTTTCGCCACGACTCCAAGCACTGAATTGAATTCGCTGACCTGCGGTAGATAGTATGAAATTTCCTTATTGCTTAACTGTTCAATATAAGGATGTTTTTCCAAATGAATAACTGTTGAAACATCTTTAAACTTCTTAGTAATATTAAGATCAATCATGATATCTCTTTGCTTCTAGCAAGCTCAACCACTAATGTAGAAATATTTTTAACTGTCACCCCGTTATATGCAACAAAATCACAGGAAGCGACCTTTTTGAGGTCCAGAAAAACAGAATAACTATTTAAAAGTCTCTTATTTGAATTGTTGAAGTAATTCTTCAATCTAATATTTAAATCATAACTGAGAATAGAATATTCTC
Organism: uncultured Methylococcales bacterium; assembly: GCA_913009265.1. Classification (GTDB taxonomy): domain Bacteria; phylum Pseudomonadota; class Gammaproteobacteria; order Methylococcales; family Methylomonadaceae; genus QPIN01. Next base: position 4,016 of record CAJVYL010000104.1, on the reverse strand, counting down.
CAGAAACTGCTGGAACAGAATTTTCATCGAATACAGAAACGACTTTAGAGTTAAACTTTTTTCGATTATCTATTTCATATTTATTAAAATGTCTTATTAAATCAAAAGCAGGTCTTTTCAATGATGGGTTTACTGATGAATGCTCATCATCATTAAAGTTATTTTTATCTACATCTAATACATTTAAGAAATCATTCAAAACTGACTGATCTTTAGGCTGATATGAAATGGCATGTATCTGATATTCAATGCCTTTAAGTGCTAATTCCCATGAAGTTAATAAACTATAAAAGTCTGCCATTACTTTGTATTCATCAATAAACTCATCAACACCTTTATAATAACGGACATTTGGATCTTTGATTAATTGGTTATACATAGAAGATAACCAACTAATCTGCTCTCTTAAATATATTATAAGATGCAATTCATCAAAATTTTTGCTTACCCATTGTTTGAAAATTTCAAAGTTATCATTTAAATAATACCGTCTTAAAACTTCCGTACTGATAATTAAGTTAGAAGCTTTTGAAGCGTTAAATTCTTCTAATACCTTTTCTAGCATAATCTCTACATTAACAATCGATTTATCCCAAAGGTTGTTTTGAGTTATTGAAAATGCAATTCCATGATGTGATTTATCATGCCAACGACCTATTTCAGGGTATAAAAAATCATTCTTCAAAAGCTCTTGAGAGTTTATGGCCAGAAACCTTTGAATTGCTGAAGTGCCAGTTTTTTCTATTCCTATATGTAGATATAATTTCTTCATTTTTCATTTTCCAATATTTGAACAGTTTTTTTAACTCCCTGAATAAAATGCTCTTCAGAAAACGCATTCACTTTTATCGAAATATTGAAAGCCCTACTTTTCTGTGCTTCACTACCTCTATCCAATATAATTTGTTGCGTAGCATCTACAATTTCTGTTAATTTCATGAAATTCATAGGTTCCCCTATACTATTAAGAGTTTCGGCAGGGCCAGCAAAATCCGGGAGTACAGGAATCACACCAGCTGAAATAGCCTCAATTATCGATATACCAAAGTGTTCGAACACCTCTGGGTTGTGTTCCAAGTCCTCTCCCCAGCCAGTAAAATGCCAGTATACTAATGAATTGACATATAGTTGACTTAGATCTTCATTAGAGATATTTACATGGAATTCAACTGGGTAACCCTCCGCTTCTTTTACTAAACTGTCAAAATATTCTTTATGTGCTACATTAGACGATAAAGAACCTGCCAAATGCAGCTCGGCGCCTAACTTTATTAACTCAGGATTACTGTCGAGAAGTTGTTTAAATGCTTGAATTGCAATATGCTGTTTCTTTTGATGCCCACCAGTAAAGAAACGTCCAACGTTTAAAACCCATGGTTTCTTCACTTTTATCTGCTCTTCATTTATCCCAATCAAGGGACAAGGAGGGTTAATAATGACAACTTCTTTAGTCACTTGCTGTAGCAACATTAGTCTTTTAATGTAATTCTGTTGAGTAAACTGCGAATTCACCAAAACCAATGTATAACTTTTCAAATAAAGTTCATTATTTACAACTAGTTCACTATTCATATCAAAAGGAAATTGACAATGATATATATTGTTTTCTGCAATACCAGGAACAGGAGGTAAAACTTCATTACCCATAGTAACTTGAAGCTTTAAGTTAGGGATGTTTTGTGCTAATTTCCAATTTATAGGGATAATATTATCCAAGTCTAAACTAAGATCCCGCCCAAGATTACGTAATCGAGTTCGGCTCACATTATCAGGTGCAGAAAAATAAACTTGATATCCTATTTTTCCTAATGCTATCGCAATTGTAAAAATATAACGTTCCCCTCCGCCTGGAACAAGATGATAAGGAGAATAAACAATAGCCCTTTTTTCATTTAATTTATTCGAATTAGAAACATCAAAATATTTAAACGAATTTAAACCTATTTTTTTCATCATTTGAGATTGGGTTTCAATTCCTTCTAAAAATTTGTGCCACCGACCCACAAATTTAATGCGGTTTATTTTTATATTCTCAAAAAACTGGAAATTGAGTGCTGGATCACGACTGGTTAAATTTTCAACATGATATGTGATTGCATTCGGCTGTAAAAGCATTTTTTTGCCATACAACTTAATTTTGGTACATAAATCAGTATCTTCGAAATAGGCTGGTTCGTAAAGATAATCAAAACCTCCAATATCCAAGAAAAACTGCTTATCCATCAATAAACAAGCTGCAGAGCAATAGTCGACCTCCCTAATCTCAGTATACATACCGTCATGTTTTTCAAGACCTTTACCCACTTGCGTCACTTGCCCGCAAGCGGATACTTTCCCGCCAGCTTCTTGCAAGATACCATTGGGGAAGAGCAACTTCGCACCAACCCCACCTATGGTTTGCTCTTTAATTAGAGGCATCATTTCTTTTATTGTGCTTTCAGTTACAAATGCATCATTATTTAAGAATAAAACATTGCGTCCTATAGAGGCTTCAACACCGATATTATTAGCTTCACCATAATATTTATTTTCAGCATTACGGATGATTTTACACTTGCCCCCAAGAGCTTCAACTAAATTAAAATAGTCTTGAGGTTCACTACCATTATCGATAATCACAACCTCATAAGTGATTTCACTCCTTTTCATTGTTGCCATAATAGTCGTTACACACTGCAAAGTCAGAATTGATTTATTCCAATTAAGAATAATAATTGATAATTCTGCCTCGCCTACTGTAAGCATATTGGCCGGCTTAGGCATTTGCAAGTAGCGGGCTAGGTACACCACCCCAGGCAAAGGGGTATGATGACCTACTGTATTCAAATAGACTTCATTAAAGAAATGAGGGTGAGCTGTGGTATATTTATTTAAAATACCGTCTCTGAAATAATGTTCTATACCTGTAAGCCAGCCGTGCGATCGAACTTGATAGCGCTCTTCATAGAATAATTCATCATAAAATCTTGAAACTGGCGGACAATCCTGAGGATTGTTATCACGATAAGTTTGAATCACCCAGTCTATAACTTCAGCTTTACCGAAAGGAAACCTTGCTCGCTTTAAAAGTACTGGATCAAAAAATGCACTTGGCAGTAAGCCGAGCTTGTACCCATCGTCTAAATAATGTGAAAAGTATTCTCGGTCGCATTTTAGCCCTTTTTGTTCAAGCTGAAATTTATAAAAAGTCGAATCAAAGAACGGCGATATTGAAAACTCTAAATCGTTATACCCTTCAATAAATTTTTTAAAATTATATTTACTGGCTAAGGCGGCTTGGAAATATTTTATATTGCTATATCTGGAAAGCTCTTGTTCATCATCAAATCCTACTTTTAAAAAGTGCTTATAAGGATCAAAACTAATTTGACTTGGACTTAAATTTTTTCCAAAACTTCTAAGGTAGAAGTCTTCATCCATTAATTTAATCGATTTAAATTTTTCTAAAAAATCAATATCGTCTATGTCGTTATTACAATAATCTAAAATAAGCTTAGTACCTACCAACTGGAATATTTCCTTTGTTTGCTTGTCAACAAACTCAAGACTATTTAGCCGTGTAATATTGGATAAAAACAAATCTACTTTAAAGCCATGACAACCACCATTCATTTGAGCCTGCTTTAAATCTTCACGGTATATGTCTGCTGTTGCCTCTCCTAAAATCGAGTTACCGCTTTTAATTATAAAACTTATCGATCTATTCGAATTTTTGTCCGCGGCCCAACCTTCAACCGTAAATCCATCAAACGTATCAATATGCCCTTTAATAGTATTTTTTTTATCCATACCAACTTTTTTTATTTTTTTAAACATAAGCCACTTTAAATCACTCTGAAAATTTTAAAAGTGAGCGCACCACCTACGCTCACTCAATGTTTTTAGACTCCCTATCACACTCACCAGCACTCCTGCGCCCAAAAACCCAATAAAAACTAGCGCATAATAACCCCAACTCCTAATGCCAATTGATAGAACATGGTAAACAGTTCTTTAAATAATTGACGATATTTAGG
>CAJVYL010000103.1 GCA_913009265.1 uncultured Methylococcales bacterium | reverse complement strand
TTATCTGCCCCGCCTCTGACTTCACCAATGACATCACGCATTTTAGTAATGTAATCACCGATAGATGTTGTTAGTTGTCCCATTTCATCTTTAGCATCATTATTAACGGTAACGGTTAAGTCACCTTGGGAGAGTGAGTGAGTTACTGTTGCTGCTTCGATAATGGGTCGAGTAATACTGCGGGAGAAAAAATAAGCCACAGCAATAATAGCAATAATAAAACCAACAACTAATTGTGCAATGGTAGCTAACAGCTCTTGAACTGGAATCATGACCTCTGCTTCATCAATTTCAGCAATAACGGCCCAAGAGGTATCTCCCACTTTAAGTGGAGAATAAGAAGATAAAACAGGATTACCATTATAATCAATGATAATTTTTGCATCTGTTTTGCCACTGATTACATCATTAACAGCCTCGGTATCAACACCATTATTTTGTACATTCCCTGCAAAAGAAGCTTTAATATTATGTCCTTTAGGATCGAGGAAAGAGTCTGAACGCATCAATTTATCGCTACCTACTAAATAGGTTTCACCTGTATCTCCCATGCCTTCACGCTGTTGCATAATGGCATTAATTCTTGCAGTTGATAATTGTAAAGCAACAACCATTTCAACTTGATTACCTTTCATTAATGGGATGGCTGCAAAAGCAGCAGGTTCATCATTACTGGGTGCATAAGGTGCAAAATCGGCAATAGCAAATTGACGAGTAGCTAATACTTTTTTGACTAAACCACCTAAGTTACTGCTACTAAACTTACCATTTACCATATTAGTCTGGTAATCCGCTTCTTTGGCTGCGCTATAGAATACATAGCCATTTTTATCTATTAAGAATAAGTCATAATAACCATAGGTGGTCATATATTTATTAAAATAGTTATCGTCATGCTTTGAAATATCAGGGTTAGTAGTAACATCAACATCCTCTAGCATTGTATGTACTTGTTCATTAAGGATGGTGATATCATTTTTAAAACTGTCAACCAACTCACTGACTTGGGTGGATTTTATCGATCGAATGGCTGTTAACTGAGAAAATGCCGCATCAACTAATGCATCTGATGCTTTTGTTGTTGCCCAATAGGTAACTGAGCCTAAGGGGATTAAACTGATGAGCAACATTAAACCAATCAGTTTAGGTTGCATGTTTATATCTTTTAATCTCATGATTTTTCCTTGTTATTATTTTTTGTTAGGCAACACTTGTTAGTTGGGATGGTATGCGTTGTTTGTTTTTTGTTGCATGTCGAATTAAACCTTGAACATCAAGAATCAGAGCGACATTACCATCACCTAAAACAGTGGCTCCAGTAATACCTTTAAGGCTTTGAAATACTTTGCCTAATGGTTTGATAACAGTTTGGTGCTCACCGAGCAATTCATCAACCACAAACCCAGCCTTAGTTTGCCCAAAACGAACAACAACTAAACTTTCACGGCCAGTTTTACTGTGGCTTTTTCGGTTTTGAAAATAATCACCCAAACGAAGATAAGGCATAACTTCTCCGCGTAGATTGACATAATGTTGAATCTCATCAATTTCATATTCTTGTGCATCCATTTCTACACATTCCTCAACCATACTGAGTGGAATAATGTAGCGTTCGTGTTCTGTTTTAACCATGAAACCGTCTATGATGGCTAAGGTTAGCGGTAAATGAATGGTAATAGTGGTGCCTTGGCCTGCTATGCTATCTATATTGACTGAACCTCTTAAGGCCTCAATATTTCTTTTTACAACATCCATTCCTACGCCACGACCAGATAGGCTACTTGCTTGTTGTTTTGTGCTTAAGCCCGCTTCAAAAATCAAATTAAATATTTCTTGCTGGCTCATTTCTTCAGCTGATGTGATTAAGCCATTATTAATCGCTTTGGCAACAATTTTTTCACTATCTAAACCAGCCCCGTCATCTATGATCTGAATAACAATATGACCAGATTCGTGAAATGCATTTAGGGAAATATTACCGGTTGCAGGTTTACCGGCTTGAACTCTTTGTTCTGGAGATTCAATGCCGTGATCAAGGGAATTACGAATAAGGTGTGTAAGGGGATCATTAATTTTCTCGACCACCGTTTTATCTAATTCAGACTCACCACCACTAATAGTTAGCTCAATATCTTTACTTAGTTCTTTACTAACATCTCTTACCACACGACGAAAACGAGAAAAAGTTTCACCTATTTGAACCATTCTTAGTTCTAGTGCTGTGTCTCTAATATCACTTACGAGCGTATTCATACTGGTTGCAACTTCTTCAACATCTGCAAGACCATGGCGTTCGACCATCAGGTTCATTGCAGCACCAGAAATAACTAGTTCACCAACCAAATTAATAAGTTGACCTAGTTTATTTGAGTCGACTCGAATATAACTGGATTCTGTTGCTACTTTTTGGCGCGTTTTTTCTTGTTTTTTTAGTGCTTCTTCTACAACAGGTTGTTGAATAACTTGCTGTTCAACAAGAATCTCACCCAGTGGCTTGGCGGGTTCGTTTTGTTCTGGATCTTGCTTGGATTGAGCATCTAAGGCTTTATCAATATCATTTTTAGTAATAGCACCTGCTTCAATAAGCATCTCGCCAAGTAGTGAAACATGTTCTTCTGTTTGAGTATTGAGTAGGTTTAAATAGTGTTCAACCTGAGAATCTGGGGGTAATATTTTTATGTCACAATCATCTGATGCAAACTCAAAGACTTCTTCAATAGTTTGTTTATCAGCATCACTTTTAAATAAAATTTTAAACTGTAAATAACAGCTTTCTGGATCCATATCATTACCAGAGGGAAGGTCGGGTGTAGAAGTGAGGATCTGTTTAATTTCTCCCAATGTTTTTAAGTAACGTATAAAGGATAAGGGGTCCATTCCATTTCGTAAGGCATCTTGCTGAAAGTCTAAAGAAATAAGCCAATTATCAGCAGATAAATCGCCTCCTTCATTTTCAATTTCAGTTGTGCCTGTTGTTACTGCTAATTGTTCTTGTTTAGCTTGACCTGTTAACTGTTCAATTAATATATCGCCTGTTTGTTGTAAGTCTTCAGGTAAGTCAGCATCTGGGCTTTCAAAACAAAATTCAAGTAACTTTATAGTGTGATCTTTACAGCTTAAAAGGGTAGAAATTAAAGATGCATCAATTGAGCGTTCACCATTTCTGACTTGATCTAAAATAGTTTCAGCTTCGTGGGTGAAAGCTACAATCAGATTAAATCCAAAAAGCCCTGATGAACCTTTAATAGTATGCATGGCACGAAAGACACTATTAATCGTTTCGCTATCATCAGGAGTATCTTCAAGAATAAGCAGAGAATCTTCCATTTCAGTTAATAACTCTTCTGCTTCTTGAGCAAAAGTTTCTAAAGCAGCATCTAATTCACTCATGACGATTTCCAGTCAGCAGAGATAATAATGGGGTCACCAAAATGGGCGGTGAGATTGAGTAATTCCAAAACTTCAACAACTGATTGGCTATGATTTAGCAGGGATAAATCAATATTTTTTGTTGTTGCTTCGTGTTTAAGAAATAATAGGATTTGTAGGCCGGCGCTATCAATTTCAGAGACTTCTGATAAGTTGATATGTAACTCGTGATCTGTCTTAAGGTGCGGCGCGAGTTCATTTTTTTGTTCAAGCGCAGTATAAATAGTCATTTCATCTTTAATGGTAATGTTTGTAATACCATTTTGTTCTTGTGTTTCTATTGTCATGCGCTTTCCTTATTGAATATTAAGAAAAATTAGGGGAGAACCAGTTTGGAAACGGCTGCCATTAATGTAGGTGGCTGAAAAGGCTTGGTTAGCCATGCTTTTGCCCCAGCTGCTTTACCTGCCATTTTTTTGTCAGTTCCTGCTTCAGTCGTTAACATCATCATGGGGGTGAATTTATATTGAGGGAGTTTCTTTGCTTCAGTTACAAAGGTAATGCCATCCATATTAGGCATATTTACATCAGTAATAATAAGATGTATTTTTTGCCCGGTAAGTTTGCTAAGTGCATCTTTACCATCACATGCTTCAAGAACATCATAGCCTGCACTTTTAAGGGCAATGCCGACAACTTGCCTAATAGAAGCAGAGTCATCAACGATCATTATGGTTTTAGCCATTTTCTTTATCCTATGGTAAATTCTTTAAAAAAATGTAAGGTCATCATCTGTTTCGGCAGCTTGAACTGGTTGTCCAGCTGATGTATTTGAAGAATGGTTCATAAGTTCTTCGGGCATTGTATAACTGAGTTCCATGGTTGATAGAGTTTGAGATACGTTAATCATATTGGCATGTCGTTCATTACCTTTTTGGCGGGTATCTTCTACGGTTGATTGTAAGTTTGTTAAGTTTTCTTCAACATGCTCTAGCATTTGGCTGACGCGGTCTTGGAATTGGAAAGCCGTTAAAACAGAGAAGATTTCATCACGAATAGATTCACTATTATTTCTAAGTAAATCAGCATCATCTTTAAATACAGTTAGTGTTGATCTTAAATTATCTAATACCGTATTAATAGCTCCCTCGGCTTGTTGAATACTTTTGTCATCATCAGATGATGATTGTTCAGACATTTTAAGTGTTGAAGTCATGGCTGAGTTAATTTCAGTTGCGGTTGCACTAATACGTTCACCCGTTGCTGATGAAAAGCCTGCAAGTTTTCTAACTTCATCCGCTACTACAGCAAATCCACGACCATTTTCACCCGCTCTTGCTGCTTCAATGGCTGCATTAAGTGCAAGTAAATTTATTTGTTCTGCAACTTTACGAACTTCTTGAGCCATGGTGTCAAGTTCATCGGTATGTGTTGATAATCTGCGTACTTCATCAATCACTTTATGTTCAACTTCTTGTATTTCATTAAGAGCTGTTAATACACCGGTTAATGATTCTCTACTTCCATCAAAAAGAACATCAATATTGGTATTTTGATTATTACTTCCTGACCCAGACAATAATTGCTCAAGCTGTGTAACCATGCTACCAAATTGGTCTGTTAATGTGGTTATTTCTTGTTCGGTATGTTGACGAGAAGTGGTTACTTGGCGAATCAGGATTGGAGTAACTTCTACAAATAGGCGCTCTAGTTCTGTTGCATAAGCATTCACATCATCTAATTTAGAATTTTCATCAGATTCCCAAGAATTATTAATGTTTGTGACGCTGTTCTCATATTTACCAAATAAAATATAGCCAATTAAACAGCCTAACAGAGTAAAAATGACTGTCGCCACAATACTAAAAATATTAAAACCTGATTGCCAGCATGAGACTAAGCCGCTGGACAGCCCTAGTAACATGGGGAGTGTATAGAACGCCACAGAGCTCGTAGCTGGGGGGGATTTAGTTTGAGTCATGGTTTTTGTACTGATTTGTAAGACTTGTAAACAATAGTAGTAGCTAATAAAAGTGAATACAACCTAGTAAATTCGTAGGATTAAGGGCTTCTTGACATCGGAGATAAATGAATTACAGTTAATACTAATATTTAAATGTTTTTTTGAACTAAATAAGGATTGATTATTAGTATTTCTCCTATAACAACAAAAGAATTTGAGCTGTTTAAAAATTTAATTTATGACTATGCCGGTATTTCTTTAGCTGCTGAAAAAAAAGTTATGGTGGCTAGTCGGCTTGCCAAACGCTTAACTTATTTTGGTTTAACTGAATACGGTCAATATTTTCATTTGGCGATTAGCGCAAATTACCCCGATGAGTTTCAAATGATGGTTAATATACTAACCACCAATGAAACTTATTTTTTTAGAGAACCTAAACATTTTGAATTTTTTCGAGACAACATTTTAAAATCATGGCGGGGCGATAAATTTAGAGTGTGGAGTGCCGCAAGCTCTACAGGAGAAGAAGCTTATACGCTGGCAATGGTGATGGCAGAAAACTTGGGGATGAGAAAGTGGGAGGTTTTTGGTTCTGATTTAAGTACCAAGGTTTTAAATTCTGCAACTAATGGTGTTTATTTAATGGATAGGCTGGAGCAGATGGATCCAAGGCTGTTAAATAAATATTGTTTAAAGGGGGTTAGGTCTCAGGCTGGTTTTTTTAGAGTTGATGAAAAACTTCGAGACAGAGCCAGCTTTTCACAAGTGAATTTAATGAAGCCTTTACCCAAAACTATTGGTACTTTTGATGTGATTTTTTTACGTAATGTTTTAATTTATTTTGATCAAGCGACAAAGAAACATGTAGTAGAAAGAATTGCCTCAGCATTAAAGCCAGGAGGCTATTTTTTTATTAGTCATTCTGAAAGTTTACATCGTGTAACTGATTGTCTGGAGATGATAAAACCGTCAATCTTTATAAAAAGATGAAACGTATCCCTTTTAAGCATACTTATAGAACTATTATCGACCCGGGTGAATTTCATGTCTGTAATAAACAAGAAGTTATTTCAACTTTATTGGGGTCATGTGTCGCAGCGTGTTTATATGATCCTGTTAATAAAATTATAGGAATGAATCATTTTTTATTAGCGTATCGGCATCACGCACATAATATGCCTTTAATCGAAACGGAAGAGGGGCGTTATGGAATGTATGCAATGGAGTTGCTGATCAATGAAATGATGAAAAAAGGTGCCAGTAAGTTTAATTTAAAAGCTAAATGTTTTGGTGGCGGTAATGTTCTTCAGTTAAGGGAAGACAAAATTAATAAAGAAACTGTTGGCGATGTGAATATTGAGTTTATTAAAGCCTTTTTAAAACAAGAAAATATTCCAATAGTGGGTGCTTGTTTAGGTGGTGAATATGGACGAAATATTCATTTTGTTGGGAATGATTTCTCTGTTTATGTAAAAAAAATTGCAACGAATCAGGTTCAACAATTAGAGCAAGAAGAAAGGCAATTTTGGAAAAAAAGTGTTTCTGAACATGAGAGCAAACAGAGTCAGGCTGATTTTTGGTAGCAAGACTCTGAATTAAATAGGGAAAGAAAATGACAGATATAAAAGTATTTTTAGTAGATGACTCAGCAGTAGTAAGACAGGTTTTAACCGGGTTGTTGGATAGTGTCGTTGGAATAAAAGTCATTGGTTCGGCACCTGATCCTATTTTTGCACAGAAGAAGATGGAAAGTGATTGGCCCGATGTTATTGTTTTAGATATTGAAATGCCAAGAATGGATGGTGTGACATTTCTTAAAAAGTTAATGCACGAACACCCAACTCCCGTGGTGATATGTTCAACATTGACTGCAAAAGGTGCTGAAGTAACTATGCAAGCTATGAGTGCTGGTGCGGTAGATATTATTACTAAACCTACTGTTAACTTGAAGTCTTTTTTGCAAGAGTCAAAAGCTATGATTTCAGATGCTGTTAAAGGTGCAGCACATGCTCGAATGGGGAAAATGAAGCCCATGGCAAATACCCCACTTCAAGTTAAGCCAAAATTGACAGCTGATGCCGTGATAGCAGAATCTCATGCGCAACCTATGTATCACTCAACTGATAAAGTGGTTTCAATTGGTACATCAACTGGGGGGACGCAAGCATTAGAATCGGTATTAACCCAATTACCACGAACGGCTCCAGGCATTGTTGTGGTTCAGCATATGCCAGAAGCATTTACTGCTGCTTTTGCAGCAAGGTTAAATAGTATTTGTCAGGTCACAGTTAAAGAAGCTGTGAGTAATGATAGGGTTATGCCAGGGCTGGTGTTAATCGCTCCTGGTGGTAAGCATATGTTATTAAGGCGTAGTGGTGCTCAGTATCGTGTAGAGGTAAAAGATGGACC
>CAJVYL010000102.1 GCA_913009265.1 uncultured Methylococcales bacterium | reverse complement strand
TTAGCTGCCTTATTTGGTAGCAATCTACAAACAGCATTTCAAAACCCTTGGATTATTGCAGTCTTTAGCGGAATTTTCATTCTGTTATCCCTCTCTATGTTTGGCTTTTACAATTTAGAACTACCTAAATCGTTTCAATCAAAAGTACATAATTCTAGTGACAGTCACCGTGATGGATCATATTTTGGTGCGGCCATTATGGGATCGCTTTCTTCCTTAATTGTTGGTCCTTGTGTAGCTGCACCATTAGCAGGTGCTCTTATTTATATAGGTCAAACAGGCGATGTCATTTTAGGTGGCTCAGCCTTATTTGTAATGGGCTTTGCCATGGGATCACCTTTACTATTGTTAGGAGCATCTGCTGGATCGCTATTACCAAAAGCAGGCAACTGGCTAAATTCAACCAAAGCGGTCTTTGGTGTATTGATGCTTGCTGTTTCTGTTTGGATGCTAGATAGAATTATCCCTGCACCTATGACCATGCTACTCGCAGCTGGCTTATTGATTATTCCTGCCATTTATTTACGTGCTATAGACCCCTTACATGAAATTGATTCAGGTTGGCACAAACTTTGGAAAGGCCTTGGTTTAATGATGTTGATTTATGGCACATTACTACTTGTTGGCTTAAGCATGGGAAATACCAATCCATTACAACCTTTACAAGGTTTTGCTGGTGGACAGTCTGCTGAACAAGAACATGGTTTAAACTTTAAAAAAGTTTCTTCACTAAGTGATTTAGAACAAGTACTACAACAAGCCCATGATAATAATCAATGGGTAATGCTAGATTTTTATGCTGACTGGTGTATCTCTTGTAAAGAAATGGAAGCCTATACTTTTACTGATGAAAAAGTTAAAAACAGGATAGCTAATTTTATTTTAGTCCAAGCGGATGTAACAAAGAACAATGATGACGACCAAGCCTTATTAAAACGTTTTAATCTTATAGGCCCTCCTGCTATTATATTTTTTGGTGCTGATAAACTAGAAAGAAAAGCCTCTCGAGTCATAGGTTATCAAAATGCTGATGATTTTTTAGCCACCATCAATAAGCTTTAAAATCATGCAACAAAATACTATTTTAATATTCTTTGTAAGTGCCATTGCTTTAATTGGTGGGATTTATGTACAAACTTTATCTAATCAAGAAACTTCAAACATTAGCATACCCGCATTAGAAATAAGTTTGCCAGACGTTTCTGGCAAACAACGAAACATTTCTGAGTGGCAGGGGAAAATACGCATTATCAACTTTTGGGCGACTTGGTGCCCGCCTTGCCTAGAAGAAATCCCTGAATTTATTAAATTACAAAATGAATTTAAAAATAATAAGCTGCAATTTATAGGGATTGCTATTGAAGAAAAAGAAACTGTTGAGCAATATTTAAAGGACAACCCTGTTAATTATCCCATGCTTATTGGTGGAGACAAGGCAGTTACTCTTGCTCAACAACTCGGGAATATCGTTAATGCAGTTCCCTTTAGTCTTATTGTTAATCAACAAGGCCAAATTATTCATCGCCAACCAGGCGAACTTAGTAGAGAAAAAATCATTGAGATTATTACACCTCTATTTTAAATCACTCAGCTTGTGTCGTTAAACAAAGAGACATACCTAAAAAATATATTCACACAAAGGCACGGAGACACTAAGGAAGAGCGATTATTTTTCTTTTCTTTGTGTCTCCGTGCCTTTGTGTGACACACTTTATTTTCCCAGGTTTTGAATACATCTTTAATTTAATTACATTAGAGCTGTAGATCCAGTTTGCGATAACATAATCTGACCTTCCCCTCCCGCCCACACCTAAAACAAACAACAATTGTTTTACAAAACACCGATAACATCACATAAAAACACCTTGTTTTGTCGCTATCTGATGATAAAAAACATATATCTGGACAAAACCCTACAAATTAGGCAAAATTACCCAACTAAATACTTTTAACACGATAAACTAATGGCAACGATTACCATTCTTAATGGCCCGAACCTAAATTTACTTGGTATTCGAGAACCAGGACACTATGGTAATAAAACCTTAAAAGACATTGAACAGTCAGTAAAATCAAAGGCTAAAGACTTAGGCCATGAACTTGATTTTCAACAATCGAATGCAGAGCATGAAATTGTTGACGCAATTCATAATGCTTTCCAGCAGCAGGTAGACTTTATTATTATCAACCCTGCAGCTTTTACTCATACCAGTGTTGCTATTCGTGATGCCTTACTTGCAACAAAAATACCTTTTATAGAAGTACATTTATCAAATGTTCATGCTCGAGAACCCTTTAGGGCGCACTCCTATTTTTCAGATATAGCTGTTGGCGTTATTTGTGGATTAGGAGCAAGTGGATATGAACTGGCATTACAAGCCACCCACCAGATATTAGAAGAGAGAAACTAACGATGGATATTAGAAAAATAAAAAAACTGATCGAGATTATCGAAGAATCAGATATTGCTGAAATTGAAATTAGTGAAGGCGAAGAGTCTGTACGCATTAGTCGTTATTCATCTGCCGCCCCTGCTCCAGTAGCTGCACCAGTTGCTATTGCTGCGCCAGTTGCTGCAGCACCAGCAGCTATTGCGGCACCTACTGCTGCTGATGCTCCTGCAGCATTACCTAGTGGTCATATTGTTAAATCACCTATGGTAGGTACATTTTATAGCGCTGCCTCTCCTACTGCTGGCTCTGCTTTTGTAAAAGTTGGACAATCAGTAAGTGAAGGTGAAACTCTTTGTATTATTGAAGCGATGAAAATCCTTAATCAAATCGAAGCGGATAAGAGCGGCGTGATTAAACAAATCATGGTAGAAAATGCTCAACCTGTCGAATATGATCAACCTCTATTCATCATTGAATAATCCAGATTAGGTAAACACATGTTCGATAAAATTGTAATTGCCAACCGCGGAGAGATTGCCTTACGCATCCTTCGTGCTTGTAAAGAATTAGGTGTAAAAACTGTTGCCGTACATTCTGATGCTGACCGTGATTTAAAACACGTACGTCTTGCTGATGAAGCCGTCTGTATTGGCCCTGCGTCTTCACTAGAAAGCTACTTAAATATTCCCGCTATCATTAGTGCTGCTGAAGTAACTGATGCAGAAGCTATTCACCCTGGCTATGGGTTTTTATCAGAAAATGCAGATTTCTCTGAAAAAGTAAGCCTAAGCGGCTTTGCTTTTATTGGCCCAAAAGCTGAAACCATCCGTATGATGGGAGATAAAATTTCAGCTAAAAAAGCCATGATAGCTTCTGGAATCCCTTGTGTTCCAGGTAATGGAGAGGCATTAACGGATGATAACCAAGCTAATCTAAAGATGGCTCAAGATATTGGTTATCCTATTATTGTTAAAGCTTCAGGTGGTGGTGGTGGTCGAGGAATGCGCGTTGTGCATACTGAAGCAGCACTGGTAAACGCTATTGCATTAACTAAAGCTGAAGCAGCTGCAGCATTTAATAATGACACACTTTATATGGAGAAGTTTTTAGAAGACCCTCGCCATATTGAGTTTCAAGTATTAGCAGATAGCCACGGCAATGCCATCCATTTAGGTGAACGTGACTGTTCTATGCAGCGTCGCCACCAAAAAGTAGTTGAAGAAGCTCCTGCTCCCGGCCTGACAGAAGCGCAACGTCAACAAATGGGTGACCTTTGTGCCAATGCTTGTAAAGAAATTGGCTATTTAGGTGCAGGCACTTTTGAGTTTTTGTATGAAAAAGGTGAATTCTTTTTCATTGAAATGAATACTCGAGTACAAGTTGAACATCCTGTGACAGAAATGATTACAGGCTTCGATATTGTAAAAGAGCAACTTCGAATTGCAGCGGGCGAACCACTATCTAAAACTCAGGATGAAATCACATTCACTGGCCATGCTATAGAATGTCGTTTAAATGCTGAAGATGCAAAAACTTTTATGCCTTGCCCAGGCACCATCGATCAGTTCCATATGCCAGGTGGCCCAGGTATTCGTTGTGAAACACATATTTACAATGGATATACAGTTCCCCCTTATTATGACTCTATGATCGGTAAGTTAATTGCTCATGGTGAGACAAGAGCAAGCTCTATAGCGCGTATGCAAACTGCTTTACAAGAAATGGTTATTGATGGCATTAGAACCAACATTCCATTACAAGTTGATATTATGGCAGACAGCGCTTTTCAGGCGGGTGAACAAAACATTCATTATCTAGAAAAGAAACTAGGCTTATCTTGAGAGCCCACTAAGGACTAAAGGTAAAAGTAAGGGCTAGCTCTTTGCTTTTACCTTTAGCCTTATACCTTTAACCTTTCACCTGCTCTTTATTTATGTCCTGGCATCAAATTTCTGTTATTACCGATAAACAAACTGCACCTGAAGTTTCTGATTTTTTCAGTGAAATTGGTGCTGTGTCAGTTACCTATATGGATGCTGAAGACAAGCCTGTATATGAACCAGCACCAGGTGAAACAAAGATTTGGTCACTCACTAAAGTTATTGCTCTCTTTGAACTAGATAGTGAACCAGAATTAGTTAAAACAGTTTTATTCTCTAAATTTAAAGACCAGCCTTTACAAGACTGGCTTTATGAACTTCTTGAAGATCAAACATGGGAACGAACTTGGATGGAACATTACCATCCCATGAAGTTTTCTGATTCTCTTTGGGTTTGTCCAACCGGGCAAGAAATATCAGAAGAAAATACCATTTGCATGACTTTAGACCCAGGTCTGGCATTTGGCACAGGAACTCACGCAACGACGGCGCTGTGTTTAGAATGGTTAGCTAGTCACGACTTAAGGGATAAGGTTGTTATTGATTATGGCTGTGGCTCTGGAATTTTGGCAGTAGCAGCTTTGCTTTTAGGGGCTAAAGAAGCGCATGCCATAGATATAGATCCTCAAGCAATAACAGCAACAATAGCTAATGCAGAAAAAAACAAGGTATCAGATAAAATAAAATGCTATTTGCCTGAACAGTTTGACTCATTTCAAGCAGATATTGTAGTCGCTAATATTTTAGCCCAACCCCTTTGTGAATTATCAGAGGCTATTTCAGCACTGATAAAACCCGCAGGGAAACTGGTATTGTCCGGTATTTTAAATGAGCAAGCTGACTCAGTGATAAGCGCTTACCAACAGCATAAGATTAAAATTCAAACACCGACAACTGAAGATGACTGGTGTAGACTAGACGGTGTAAAACCCTAGTTGCTGATGTATACACAATGCACTGAATGCCAGCAAGCACAGACCATTTCTGTAAAGCAACTCCGTAAAAATCATGGACAGTTATGCTGTAAAACCTGCTCAGTAACATTTGATGCACTAGATTCACTAACTGAAGGCTCAATACCTACAAAAATTATTACTACTGATTTTACAGAAACGATAGACAGCCTGCCGCCCTCATCTAATCAGCAAATAAAATATTGGGGATTAGGTTCCTGTTTTTTATTAACGGCTTTACTATACCAATTGTATTTTTTTGAAGGCTTCAACCTAAGCCAGAACATACAATTAAGGCCTTGGTTACAAAAGGTTTGTCAAGAACCAATAAACTGCCAATTACCTGAATACCAAAATATTGATGATATAAGTATTTTAAATGGCTCTTTTGAACCCGGCAATGAACATTACCTTTTTAAAGCAACCTTTATCAATCAATCCCTTTTCGCACAAAAACGACCATCAATAAAGCTAACTTTAGTTGATTTTTCTGGACGCTCTTTTGCCAAAAGAACTTTCCTCCCCTCAGATTATTCAAATCAGCCAAGCAATCTACTTCAATCTAATCAAGCAGATGAAATAACACTTTCTATCGCGACACCATCCAGTAAAATTGGTGGTTATCGTTTCGAATTAATTTAGTCCTTTCACTCTAGTGAAATCATAATAAAACAAGGTTTTTAGCGCCAATGGCACATCCAGAACTGTATTTAAAAAAGAACGAAGACAAACGCCTACGTAAAGGTCACCTTTGGGTATTTAGTAATGAAGTTGATACTAAAAAAACACCTTTAGACAACTTTGCTGCAGGTGATATGGTTGTTGTTAAAGATAGCACAGGCAAATCATTAGGCAGCGCGTACATCAATCCCAATACATTGGTTTGTGCTCGCCTTATTGCCAGAAAACCCTCACAAAAAATGGGGACGACTTTCTTTACAGATAGAATTAGCACCGCACTTAACTTTAGAGAAAGGTTATTTCCTAATAAGCCTTTTTACCGTTTAATTTTTGGTGAAAGTGACGGTTTACCAGGTTTGGTTATTGATCGCTTTGGTTCAGTATTATCTGTACAAATAACGACTGCCGGAATAGAAAAACAAAAAGAATTTCTAATAAGCTCCCTAGTTGAATTACTTTCTCCAGAAGCTATTATCTTAAAAAATGATAATGGCCAAAGACAATTAGAAAATTTGCCTCAAGAATCTGAAGTTGTTTACGGCACCATGCCAGAGACCATAACCATTGAAGAAAATGGGGTTAAATTCCAATTAAATGCAGTAGATGGACAAAAAACGGGCTGGTTTTACGACCATCGTGATAGCCGTGCAAAACTAGCTGCACTGACAAAAGATCAACGTGTATTGGATTTATTCTCTTATTCAGGCGCATGGGGTATTCCAGCAGCTGTAGCAGGAGCAACAGAAGTTACTTGCGTAGATAGTTCTGAATCAGCTTTATCATTAGCCCAAAGTAGTGCAGAACTTAATAATGTACAAGATAAAATGAATTTTGTACGTAGTGATGTTTTTGAGTTTCTTAAACAAGCACGTGAAAATAAAGAGCATTATGATGTAATCGTACTTGATCCCCCCGCCTTAATTAAGCGTAAAAAAGATTTTAAAGCTGGCTATGAAGCTTATCGCCGATTAAATCATTTAGCCCTGCAAGTATTAAGTAAAAACGGTATTTTGGTTTCTGCTTCTTGCTCACATCATTTAAGCAAAACTAATCTACATGAAATCTTACGTTCCTCTGCACGCCATATAGACCGTCACTTAGTCTTTTTTGCAACAGGTAGCCAAGGCCCCGATCATCCTATACACCCATCTATTCCAGAGACAGAATATTTAAAAACTTATTTCTGTTCAGTCTCTAGCAGTTTATAATCTACTAATGAACAAAACTATAGAACCCTGCCCTCTTTGTAGCCAACCCGTTGAAATAACTGGATTTACTCTACAAACAAAAGAGGGTAAGAAAAGTTTCTGCTGTGCAGGTTGTGTAAGTATTTATCAATTGCTCAACGAAGACAAACTAATAACTACAACAAAAGAGGAGACAAAATGAAAGCCTGTGAACAATGCGCCGCTGATAGAGTACGGATAGGTGAAAACCATACCAAGATGTCAGTATTATCCAGAACAATAGGTTTAATCTTTATCTATTTACCTATTCTGACATTTCCATTTATCGTATTAAGCGCATATTGGACATACTACAGCTTGATTTTATGTGGTGCAAAAAATGTAAAAAAATGGAGTGATTATCTTCCAGAAAAATCATCACACCGTTACACAATGAAAAACCAAATTACAATGGATGGCTCATTCAAATATAGTTTGGCGCAATCAAAACTTTACTGGATACTAAACTGTACTGTTTACTGTCCATACAGCGTAGCACTTTTCGAATGGCACTCTTACTTAGTAAAAGTAGTTGAAAACTGGTGGTGTCCATTTGCTCATGGCGAAAAAGAAAATTATAAAAATGGTTCAATTGATAAATCTTTTTGGCATATATACCCTGAAGATTCAAAAAAACTAGATGAAGACGATTTAGTGAACCCAATCTTCACAGATGAGCATGATAAAGATCTAAAGAAATAAGGAAGAGCAGACGAAAGGCTCAAGACTAAAGACGAAAAGAGCAAAAAACTCGGAACGCTCTTTCTTTAGTCTTTAGTCTTTAGTCTTTAGTCTTTAGTCTTTAGTCTTTAGTCTTTAGTCTTTAGTCTTTAGTCTTTAG
>CAJVYL010000101.1 GCA_913009265.1 uncultured Methylococcales bacterium | reverse complement strand
CAAACCATGTATCTGGATAAGTCCATCAAGGATCACACGCTTTTACAGGCTATCTGCCGTACCAATCGTTTATATCCGCAAAAAACATTTGGTCGGATTGTCGATTATTTTGGCGTTTTCGATGATGCTGCAAAAGCTTTAGAGTTTGATGAAGAAAGCGTACAGCAAGTGATTACTAATCTCAGTGAATTGCGAGAGAAGCTACCACAAGCAATGGCTGATACTCTGGCACACTTTGTTGGTGTCGATAGAACAATTGAAGGCTTTGAGGGTTTAGAGGCTGCACAAAATGCCATCAGCAACAATGAGAAAAAAGATGCCTTCGCCAGTGATTTTAAATATCTGGCTAAATTATGGGAATCGCTCTCGCCCGATAAAATACTAGATTTGTATAACGAAGATTACAAATGGCTGGCACAAGTGTATGAGTCGGTAAAACCTGCGTCAGATAATATCGGTAAGCTATTGTGGTTAACGCTAGGCGCGCAAACAACACAATTAATCCACGATAATATTCATGTCGGTGATGTTCATACCTTAGAAGAGTTTGTATTGGATGCTGATGTTATCGAAGATATTTTTAATAACCCAGATCCTAAGAAAACCAAGCAGCTAGAAAAAATACTGGCAAAACGTTTTCAGAAACATGCTGACTTACCCATATTCAAATCCCTAAGTGAACGCTTAGAAGAACTGCGTAATAAAGCAGAGCAAGGCTTAATCAGCTCGATTGAGTTTGTGAAAGAGCTGTGCAAAATCGCCAAAGAAACCATTCAAGCTGAAAAGGACTTAGAGCAAGAACTCCAAGAAAAAACACCACAAGCCGCACTGACTGAATTGTTCTTAGAATTAAAAACCGACAAAACACCCGCCGTAGTAGAGCGCATCGTGATAGATATAGATGCTATTGTACGTATAGTCCGTTTCCCTGGTTGGCAAACGACTACAGGTGGTGAAAGGGAAGTGCAAAAGTCACTGCGTAAGGCTTTATTGAAGTATAAATTGCATACGGATCAAGTGCTGTTTGATCGGGCTTATGGGTATATTAAGGAATATTATTAACTATAAACCTGAGTAGCAAAGAGTGTCAGATTAATTTATTTAACTGAAAAAAATTAATAATCGAGAATAACATGGAATCGAAAGTCTTAAATGCTTTATCACATCAGTTTACAAATATTCTTAAGGCGTGGTTGTCAGAAAATACTGATAATTGGTGGCAGTCCGCTATTATAAATAAGCTTACTTTTCAGCAGCAGGCCTATGCAAAAAACTATGGAATAAAAACGCTTGATCAGCTTGACCTTTCTGCTCTGTTAAGAGTTGTTGATCAAAACTGGTTTGAATTATCTCAATATTTGAATCTTGCTAGAGATGATAGGAATTGGTTGAAAGAAGCACAGTCAATTCGTAATCGCTGGGCTCATGCTCCCGCTAGTGGGCTTGAAGTAGATATGCTTTATAGAGACTTGGATACGATTGAACGATTACAAAAGGCTTTTGGTGCTCAGGACGATGATTTAGAGTTTGTTCAGAGTGAAAAACAAAAGGCACTTTCTAAAATTAGCAATACTAAAGAGGAAGATTTTGAGGTAAAAAAATCAGAACAGTTAGTATCGGTCTCTTTGTTTAAATTAGGGGATATAATTCGATTAAAAGCAAATTCTACGTTTACTGGTGCAATAGTTGGTCAAGATGCTGGATCAACCGAAAATCGGTATCAAGTCTTTCTTGATGGCGCTATCAATACCTATTACGAATCACAAATTGAATTAGCAAATATTCCTGATGATAAATTAACCGTAACCTCCAAAGGTTTGCATGCCACTTTATCAGCTTTGCAATTAAGGCACCCAAGTACAAATCATCTTTATTCTCTTTTTGCATCGCGAATTCAATTTATTCCATATCAATTTCGACCTGTTATTAAACTCATTCAAGCTGATAGGCCTAGAATGTTAATCGCAGATGAAGTCGGTGTAGGAAAAACAATTGAAGCAGGTCTTATTTTAAAAGAACTTCAAGCACGTAGTGATATTCAGTCGGTTCTTGTTATTTGCCCTAAAGCATTAGTGGCCGAACGAAAATGGCAGGAGGAGATGAAACGTTTTGATGAACGGTTTGAGCACCTTGATGGCGCTTCATTAAGGTACTGTATCGATGAAACGCACTTGGATGGAGTGTGGCCCCAAAAGTATTCTCGCGCTATTTTGCCGTATTCTTTATTTGATGAAGTATTGCTTATGGGTAAGCAGAAAGGTAGAAAAAAACAATTAGGCCTACTAGATTTAGATCCCCCTCCAGCTTTTGATTTAGTGATTGTTGATGAAGCACATCATATTCGAAATACTGATACATGGGCTTATCGAGTTGTTCGGCAATTTTGTGATAATGCTGAAGCTGTTGTTTTACTATCTGCTACACCCATACAATTGGGTGATAATGATTTGTACAATTTACTGCACCTTATTAGGCCCGACATAATTCTTAGTCGTCAGGATTTTGATCATATGTCAGAGCCTAACCCATATTTAAATATTGCCATTGAGGCCGCTCGATCAGCTAAGCCAAATTGGCAGAAGATTTCGAGTGAGGCTATTGCTCATGCTGTTTCAACATCATGGGGGAAAGGGGTTTTAACTGCTAACCCTAAAATGCAGCAAGCTTGTGACTATTTGCAAGGTGCAGCGGAAGATGACCAAAAAAGATTAGGTCTTATTCGTCTGCTAGAAGAGCTATATACATTTTCACCTTTAATTAATAGAACGCGCCGAAGAGATATAGGTAGTTTTACTACGAGAAAGCCTGAAACTGTTGCAGTGGATTTTACTGTAGAGCAAAGTGAGTTGCATCAAAATTTGATTGACTTAATAGCGAGAATGCTAGCATTTAAACATGGCGATCAGAACCTTAACTTCATGCTCACAACACTTAGAAGGCAGGTAGCGAGTTGTGTATTTGGGTTAGCTCCTTTATTAGAAGCAATGTTAGAAAGACATCTTTCTCAGTTACAAATAAGTGAAATGGGTGATGATGAGTCTGTTGCAGAATCAAGTGAGATATTTAGTGAGTTTCGTTCTGATGTTGATTATTTAATTCGGCAAGCAAGTTTATTAGGCGGTCATGATCCAAAGTTAGAAGCGTTTGTAGGCGTAATAAGAGATAAACAAAAATTAGAAAATAATAAATTATTAGTATTTAGTGGTTTTCGCCACACTTTAGCTTACTTGTTTGATAATCTAAAAGATGAATCTGTTCGCATCGGTTTGATCCATGGTGATATACCTGATGAAGAGCGTAGAGAGCTTCGTAGCCGTTTTAGTTTGTCAAAAGAAGAGCCAAAAGCATTAGATGTTTTACTTTCATCTGAAGTAGGTTGTGAAGGTTTAGACTACCAATTTTGTGATGGTTTAGTAAATTACGATTTGCCATGGAACCCAATGCGTGTTGAACAGCGCATTGGTCGTATTGATCGTTATGGTCAAAAAAGTGAAGTAGTTGTTATTTATAACTTCATAACGAATGGAACGGTTGATGCCGATATATATGAACGCTGTTTATTGCGGATAGGTGTTTTTAATCAGGCTTTAGGAGGAAGTGAGGAGATATTAGGCAAGCTAACTCGTGAAATTAGAAAAATAGCTGAAAATCAAACATTAACTTCTGAGGAGCAAGCAAGAAAGTTACAGCAACTATCAGATAATGAAATTCGAATTATTCAAGAGCAAGCTAAGTTAGAAGAAGATCAGGCAAAACTTTTTGGCTTATCTATGCCGAAATATGATGATCAAATGGTAAAAGATGCGGCAAGTTTTTGGGTGGCCCCTGCATTATTAGCTAATTTGATTGATTTTTATCTTAAAAACTTAGGTGCGGTGAATATCCCTGAGTCGTTTGGTAGTAAACCAATTGTAACTTTACAGCTCAATAAAGATATTCGAGAAAAGTTATTGATAGATTTTAAGCCGCTTAAAAATAAAGGAGCTATGGAGCAATCTTGGTCTCGTTGGCTTAAGGGGAATGAACCCTATTTATCATTAACTTTTGATCCAAATACAGCATCAGAGCGTCGTGACTTGGTTTTCATCACGCCTACACATCCATTTGTTAAACAAGCCTCTTTAGCTTGTGATTCAAAGGTTCCATTGCAGTGTTGCTTATGTGTGAAAGCAGATGATATCCCTGTTGGACGTTACCCCTTTGCAATATATCGCTGGCGTATTTTGGGGGAAAGAGAGGATTTTAGTTTTCAGCCTGTTCTTTTGAATGAAAAGTTAAATCCAAGAGTATTAGAATTATTAGAAACAGCTCAGAATTCAGCCGCTGCCATAGAGTTAGTTACTGTTGCAGAAGAAGAGAAACTTGAAGATAAACATTATCAACGCTGGTTAGACTCTAGAGCGACACATATTGAGAAAGTAAAACAGGAATCATCTATTAGGTTGGCTTCTTTGCAAACTTCATATTTAGCAAGAAATGCATTATTAGAAGATCAATTGAATGAGGCAACGGATATACGAATTAAGCGTATGCGCGAAGGTCAAATGACCTCAGCTTTGAATGATTTTGAACGCCGAAAGAATAGGCTCGAATTGGCATCGAATAAAGCGGATATTGTCTCGGAGTGTGTGGTTCATGGCGTGTTACTGGTAGAGATGGGTCTATGAAAACTAAGTTGGAAGAGTTAAAAAACACCAGGCTTAAATGGGTTGATATTAATAGAGAGAATGGTTTTGATGAGGGTATTAAACATTTATTAACTGACCTTTATCCAGACAATGCACACTTTATATATGAACTACTACAAAATGCAGAAGACCCTGAGGCTACAGAGGTTGTTTTTACATTAACTGATTCCGATATTGAGTTTGAGCATAATGGAAAGCGATTATTCACTTTAAAGGATGTGGAGTCTATAACCAGTATCGGTACAAGTACAAAACGTGATGATGATACTAGTATTGGTAAGTTTGGGGTAGGGTTCAAGGCGGTATTTGCTTATACAAATTCACCAGAAATTTATTCAGGTGATTTTAATTTTCGGATTCATGATCTTGTTGTACCATCCCAAGAAGGGGTTGTCAGGCCGAAGATGGATGCTAATAAAACTCGTTTTGTTTTTCCATTTGATAATGCAAGGAAGGTGCCTGAAAAAGCAGTAAAAGAAATTGAGCGTAGTTTATTAGGCTTGGGTGATAACACGTTACTATTTTTAAATCATATAAAGAAAATTGAATATATGTGTCCTAACGGAGGGTTTGGGTCATTAGAGCGGATTGATCTTGGTAAGGGGCATATAGAAATACAAAGAAATAATATTGATGGCTCACATGAATTTTCTCGTTGGTTGCATTTCCAGAAGGAAGTTGAAGTAAGGGAGGAGAATGGTGAGAATCATTTATGTACTATAGCTATCGCTTTTAAGTTAACAGAAATAAGTGACAAAAAATCACCCGCTCCAAAATGGAAATTAATTCCAGTTGAGCCTGGAGAGGTCTCAATTTTCTTTCCTGCCGAAAAAGAAACTTCTAATTTGAAGTTCCATATTCATGCGCCGTTTGCATCTACTGTAGCTAGAGACAGTGTTCGCGATTGTGACGGGAATTATCAGTTAAGGGATCATATAGCTGAATTACTTGTTGAGGCTTTAGAAAGTATTCGTGACCAAGGGTTATTGGCAGTTAATTTTTTATCGGTACTGCCTAACCCTACCGATAACTTACCTGAATTTTATGAACCTATTCGTGAGAAGCTGGTTCATGCTTTTCAGACTCAGAATTTAACACCTACAAATACAAAGCAAGGGTTGAAATATTCTCCTGCACAGAAGCTGTACCGTGGGCCAGCAGCAATATTAAAAACATTATCTGATAGTGATATGATTTTTTTTCTTGGTAAAGAGGTTCATCCACCAATTTGGGTAGCTAATGCTCCACAAGAGCATCAGAGAGACGATAGGTTTATTAAAAGCCTTGGTATTCAGCTATGGGGCTGGAGTGAATTAGCAGAGGCTGTCTGTGATTTTAATGATCTAGAAGGTAGTGAAAAATCAGTTGTTGAAGATTGGTTATATAAGCAAAGTGATAGTTGGGTTCAAAGGTTCTATACTCTGCTCGGTGACGCTTGCTCTTTGCAGCGAATGAATATTAATGTTGATGATTTAAAAATAATAAGAATTGAAACGGGTTCTGGCGATAGCATGGTTAAGCCACATAAGGCATTTTTACCTCCAATAGATAATGATGCTAACCTTCCAAAAGGCGTTGATTTTGTAAAGCAGGCAGTATTTAATCCTGGAAAGTTGAAACAACAGAAGTTGAATGCACGTTCTTTTTTGGAGTACGTGGGTGTAGCAGTGTTTGATGAACACCAAGAAATAAAGCTATTGATTGAAAAGTATTCAGAAGAACGGGGGCGGTTAGGGCAAAAAAAGCATTTAGAAGATATGACGCGTATCGTGTCGTATTGTTCAAATTACCCTCATAAAATTCAAATCTGTAAGAATAAGTTTTTGTTGATGTCTGAGAATAAAGAGTTGGGGCAAAAGTTTTTTCTGCCATCGGATTGCTATTTCGATGCTCCATTTGGTACAACAGGTTTAGGCGCTTTATTTAATAGTAAAAACATTAAGTTAGAAAAATATAAGCATCCAATTTTAAATGAATATATTGAGATAGAAGGCTTTAGTAGTTTTGCAAGTGCTATTGGAGTCATGACAAAGTTAGAAGTCCTTAAGTCTAATGCAACTAACCTTCAAAGCAATATATTCCACGTAAATAGTATTGAAACCCATACAACTATTGATAGAGACTATTACATTAGTGGGCTTAATATTGCTATTGGTACATACTATCACAGAGATAGTTCTGTTTATTCTTTGGGTGAGCTTAATATAGCTACTGAACAAATTCACTTGAGCTTAGTATTATGGCAAACAATGTGCCAAGTAGACGAAAAACATCTCATAGCTTTTTATCACCCAAATGACTCTAATAGTCATTTAGATAAACGAGCTAGTTCATTTTTAGTTACTCAGCTTAGATCTTGCAAATGGATACCAGATAAAAACAGTTTATTTCACAGCCCTCAAGATATAACGGTTGAAGATTTACATTTAAAGTTCCAATATGATAATCGAAATGGTTGGCTATCAGCTATTGGTTTTGGCGAAGGTGAGGTAATACGTAGTAAAGAGTATAAAGATCGTACTCAAAAAGCACAGGATTTAGGATTTGATAGTATTGAAGAAATAGAGAAATTTAGAAAAATCAAGGATTTAGGTATTAGTGTGGATGATATTTTAGCTTCGGCACAACCAGTCATACAACCAGAGGCAGCTGTACCAAACCCAGAAAGAAGGCGAAAAGGTGTGTTGGAGCGTAAAGAAAATGCACATTTAAAGCAAAGTATAATTCGTGAGAGAAAAATACAGCCAGGTTTAAATGATTCTATTACTGAAGCAAAAGCGTATCTCAGAGCAAAATATACTAATGAAAGCAAGGAAACTATTTGTCAGTGTTGTCAAAATATAATGCCTTTTAAAATAGGTACTGATTATTATTTTGAGGCTGTTCAATGTATAAAAAAAGTTGATAAGTTATATTTTCAAAATAGATTGGCATTATGCCCTAACTGTTCAGCTAAATATCAATATATTCGTGAAACAAAAGATGAGCAGCTAAGAGATCTAATCATTAATGCTGAGGGAGAAGATGAGTCATTTGTTGAAATCCCTATAACGCTTGGTGGACAAAGTTATAGTTTACGTTTCGTAGCTACGCATTGGTTTGATTTGAAGAATATACTTGAGAGTTAAGCCACGCTAACTAAATCAATGCAAGAGTAGGTTGAATTAATTGAACGACCTGGTTGCTCGAATGGCCATTAATAGCGATTAAATTGGCTTATTTTTGCTCTTTCAGTAGTTCGAAAAAACGTTCGTTTTATCGAACGATGATTTTTTGTTCTGACATCGTACGTAGCCCTTTAAATTCAGTTCGATTTTGTGGTTTTATAAAACAAAGTTCACTTTTCGTTGAATTGATGGAATAATCATACTCTTTTGAAGAGGCTATGATATTTATGAAAATTGGTTATGCGCGAGTAAGCACTAAAGAGCAGAATTTAGGACTTCAATTAGATGCATTAACAAAAGC
>CAJVYL010000100.1 GCA_913009265.1 uncultured Methylococcales bacterium | reverse complement strand
GGATTGATTAAACATAAAGGTGCGTCCTTTTCCTCACTGACATCAATTACAATTACCCGTTGATGTACGTTAATCTGCGTCGCAGCTAAACCTACGCCTTTAAAGTCATACATAGTTTCAAACATGTCATCGACTAACGTCGTGATTTTTTTGTCAAAAACAGCGACTTCTTTTGCTTTGGTACGTAAACGTTTATCTGGAAATTCAAGAACGGTTAGAATACTCAACTAACACTCCACTTTTAAAATATATAATGAAAGGGATTTTAGCTGATTGTGAGTAAAATCTAAACAGGCATTATAGTTAGCCGTTGATTTTTCTATTCATCAATAAAATCACTTTGCGGTAAACCAAGATGAAATCCTTGGGCATAATCAATCCCAATTTCTTTCAAGCGCTTCATAATTGACTCAGATTCAACAAATTCAGCTAGCGTTTTCATCCCCAATTCTTGGCATAATTGATTCAAGGTATTAACCAGTGCATTATCCACTTTTGAATTTAGGATATTAGTAATAAATGCACCATCAATTTTTACATATTCAAAATGTAATTCTCTTAAATAATGAAATGAATTATACCCACTACCAAAATCATCTAATGCAAAGGCAAAACCTTTCTCTCTCAACTGAGTTAAAAATTTACGCATATTAGCCAAGTCACCAATAGCTTCGCGTTCTGTCACTTCAAAAACAATTTTATGAGGTGGAATATTATGCTTCTCACATAAATCAGTAGCATATTGCAATATATCTCTGTGCTGTATTTCTTTTGGTGTTAAATTTACAAAAACTAACGGAATATCACCTGTTTCAGAAAACTTCTGTGCCATAAACTCAGCGACTTTTCGTAACATAATATGATCTAAGGCCAAACTAATGCCATATTTATCAGCAACATCAATAAACATACCTGCAGAAATGATTTCGCCGTCTTCCGTTTCAAGTCGCGCTAATGCTTCGTATGAATAAACCTCGCCTGTTTTACAATCAAAAATAGGCTGAAAATAAGGAATAATCCTCTGACTTTCCAATGCTTTTTTTAACACATGGGATAAGCCAGCCATCTTTTTCGATTCTTCAACCCCACTATCCACAGCAGATATTGCACAAACAAAATCCCTACCTGAATCTTTAGCCTGATACAAAGCAATATCAGCACCTGATGTTAAATCACTAATACTAGAGGCATCCTTTGGAAAAGTGGCAATTCCAATAGAAATACTGACATGAATAACC
This sequence comes from uncultured Methylococcales bacterium, assembly GCA_913009265.1. Lineage (GTDB taxonomy): Bacteria > Pseudomonadota > Gammaproteobacteria > Methylococcales > Methylomonadaceae > QPIN01. The sequence continues at coordinate 6,940 of CAJVYL010000100.1, read as the reverse complement.
AGGTTTTTCTCAGAAATAGATGAAAAGTCATAAGAGGTAACAGCTTCACGTAATGACTCTGCAACAATCGAAGCTTGATTTGCGGGTGTTTCAGGCAAGATGATAGAAAACTCATCACCGCCAATACGCGCCAACACATCACCTTTTCTTAATCCCTTTCTCAAGATTTGCGCGACATGAACTAAAACCTGATCGCCCGCCATATGCCCATGGCCATCATTAACCAATTTAAAATTATCCAGATCAATAGCCAGTACACTAAAGTCATGTCGATGTCGGGTAGAGCGGTCAACCTCATACTCTAAAATATCGTTGTAATACCGCCTATTGTGCAGTCCTGTTAAGGGATCATGTTCTGCATAAAACTCTAACTCAGACAAGGATCGGTTCAATGATTTACTTGACCCTACAACCATCACCATGACCGAAAGCAAAGACCGAATAATACTTTGTTCCTGAATACTTAAAGGATAACCTGATGCATAACCAACAGCTAAAATACCCCCTAACCCTGGAGTATCACCTGGCACAGAAACCGTTAATATTTCCAACTCATCAACTTTCCGTTGCATATCCACACCAACAATTTGAAATTCTTCAATATCTATCGAGGTGCTTTGTTCTTTTCCTAAGTCAGCCTTTAAATTCTCAGCCAGCTTTTTTCTCGCATATTTTTTTGTTTCGTCGGAATATTCACCTAAATAATATAAGTAAACATTAATTCCATTCTCACCAGAAAATGCAATGGTAAAAAAATTAAACGGAAAGAAGCCATGAAATTCACGCAAAATATCTTGTACAAACTCTTTCCATTGAGTCACTTTTTCATGCGATAAAATAATGCTTTCTAAAACACTGGACTGCCGTTCAAATAAACTTTTATCAATCAACGTTAGCGATAATCGCTCAACCAACTCATGTACATCAACAATTAACGCTTCAATATTCTGACAATTAAGTTCGCTATCTATATGATGATTACTTTCTAGTAACGTCAAAGTCGTAGCAATAATTTCACAACGTTTAGCTCTTATTTCTAGATCTTCACCCTCAGTAAGCTCTGAAAGTCCTTGTAATTCATTTTGCAGTTTTGTTATTTCAGATACAGATTGCTCAATCACACCATGATTAAACATCTGACCACGCACCTGCCCTTCTAATAGCTGTGTTAAATTACCTATAATATGAGTGTAAAAAGACTTAAGTTGCGAAGGCTGGTTATGAAAGGTTCCCATATCTATTCGACATCCAATAGATCTGAACCGCATTGCAAATCATATAACCAATCGAGAAAGTCTTCTTTTGCCTGACCTTTAAAAAGAGGGCCATGCTGAGGTGCAATAATATCTATATCTAATTTTCGGACTTGCTGAACCCAATAACGTAACGCACGATTAGACGCCATATAACGTTTATGGAACCCTGCTGTATTAGGTAAATGCTCAGCAAAATCTTTAACAAAGACCTCACAATCTTCTGAAGGCACTTCCGAAGCCCCTACATCACCACTAAACAAAATCTTTGAAATAGGGTCGTAAACATTGATTTGACCGGGAGAATGTAAAAAATGTGCGGGGACAAATTGTAACTCAAGACCTGAATCAAAGACCTTTTTTTCACCTTCATCTTGAATACCAATAAACCGCTTCATCCCTGTAATACCGTAATGCGGTAAAAAACGCTGCCAAATACGGGAAACATATACCTTAGCTGAAGTCAGTCGTAACCATGTTGTTAATCCACCCACAATATCAGGGTCTTGGTGAGACAATACAATGGCTTCAATATCTACAGGCTGAAGGTATTGCAAGAGCTCATTCAATACTTGTGGCATGACCCCAAAACCACCAGGATCTAATAGAGTTCCTTTACCTTTATGAATAATCAGAAATTGGTTGGAAGGAATACCATCTTCTTCACCCGGCTCACTTTCATTTAAAAGTATAAAGCGATGCTCTTCACCGTTATACAGAGCTACATTTTTACGCATATTTAAGTTAATGAATAAATACAATAATTAAAAATTTAAGGGCTAGAGTACCATATTTTAAATAATAATCATTCTCAACAATAAGAATACTCTACTTTTTTACTGCTTTTATTATTGGAATTTCTAACCTTGCTTCCAAGCCCCCCATTCCACGCCCTAACAAACTAACATTCCAATGATGAATGTCACATAACTGCCGAACAATAGCCAATCCTAGACCACTTCCCCCCGTCTGTTTATTTCGCGAAACATCTAAACGATAGAAAGGCTGAAAAACTGCTTCCAACTCATCTTCTGGTATTCCCGGGCCTTGATCTAACACTCTAATAATCAGTTTATCTTTAGATTTTTTACATTCTAATTTAACCGCTTTATCTCCTCCATAACGAAATGCATTTCCAAGTAAATTACACAACACTCGGCGCAATGCATTTACTTCAATCATACATCGACCGCATTGACTCGCTTTCCATTCTATTTTGTTATTTTCTCGCTGATAATTAGTCACTATATCTGCAATTACATCATTAAGACCAACCTCTTTAGCATGCTGCTTGCTCATTCCTTTGATTAATTCTAGCGCTTGCTTGATAAGATTTTCCATCTCTGCCAAGTCATTCTGCATACCCTCTATTAAAGATGAATTTTCCGTACCCTCAATTAACTCTAGAGCTATTTGCATACGTGTAATTGGCGTTCGTAAATCATGAGAAATCCCTCCAAACAATATATTCCTATTAGAAATCAACAATGTTATTTCTCGCGTCATTTTATTAAAATTACGCGCCACGGTGACGAGCTCTTTAGCCCCTGTTTCTGGGATTTTTGTTGCCAGGTTACCCGAACCAACTAAGTTAACAGCTTTCGATAATGCAGTTATAGGTTGAGTTATTCGATGTACTAAGAAAATAGTCGTTATAAAAATAAGTAGACAGCCAGCAATTAAAATACCAACCACTGCCTTTGAGGGATGCGGCCCTAATCGTTCATGTAAAAAACCTATTTTTACCATTTGACTAGCGTGAGGAATAAAAATCCAAAAACGACGATCTTCATCAACACCTTGTTTAATAGTAAGTGCTTGTCCTGTGTGATGATGTAAAGCCCTTTCCAATCGAGGGATAAATGGATAAGTAATCGTTACATCCGAAACAGGAACATCACCATCAGTAATAAACAATTCATGCTGATCACGTAAATGTGATTGAAATGCAGTTTTTTTATCATTAGGCAAAGAAACCCATGATTTAGTTAGGATATGCATCAAGCCACCTAAATCATCTGCAGCTCTATTAACCATGGGGCTTAATATAAAATGAAAAACTAAAAACAAAGATATAACCGTAAAACTCAACAACCCAAAAGCCAGTGTTAGGCTGGTATTGATAGAAATTGTATTTCTTCGGCGAAAAAAACTCATGTTACTAGGTGGTGAGGTATAAATTGATAGCCTTTTCCCCAAACTGTCTGAATATAAAGAGGGGTATTGGTATCTGCTTCAATCTTTTGACGTAAACGCATGATTCTAACGTCCACACTACGGTCAAACGGTGCACAGTCATAGCCCTTAAGTTTTTCTAAAAGGTCATCTCTACTTAAAACTCGCTTAGGGTTTTCTACAAAAATTTTCAGTAAAGAGTATTCACCACTCGTAAGAATAACTTTTTCATCATTTCTATGAAGTGTCTGATTACTTATATTAAATTGGTAGTCCCCAAACGAATAAAGTTCTTTGTTATCGTCTTCTTTATTTATTTCTTTTACACCTCGCCTGCGTAATACCGATCGAATGCGAGCTAATAATTCCCTAGGATTGAATGGCTTTGCCAAATAGTCATCTGCCCCTATCTCCAAACCAATAATACGATCAACATCTTCCCCACACGCAGAAAGCATAATAATAGGTATATGAACCGTACTATTCAAACGTTTAACAATGCTTAAGCCATCCTCACCAGGCAGCATCAAATCAAGAATAATCAAATCTGCTGATGATTGAGCAAGGTATTCATCTAAAGCCACACCACTATTTACCGAAGCAACAGCAAACCCCTGCTGATCAAGATATTGGCAAAGTAATTTACATATCTCCAAATCATCATCAACCACTAAAATTTTTATTTTATTTTCGTTATTCAACTAACTACCCAGTTTAATTTTAGTCCTAATAAATTGATTTTACCCCCGTTTTACATTAGTAAGTAAGCAATTACAGATATTGTTACATCTTGTTACATCTTTATTGTTTTCTGAAACATTTTAAACATTACTTTTATATAAACTTATTCCCACGCTACCTTTCAGGAGGGAGTTCTCCCTAGTGTTTTGGGTGCTAGAAATATCTAGCTAACTTAATTTTAAGTGTTTAATTTAGCAAAAACTCTATCAAGGTATAGATTTACCTTGGATTTTTTAATCTTACAAAAATAAAATCATGAAAAAAATACATCTTTTAGCTATCGCTTTAACAGTAACTTCAATTAACGCTAGTGCAATGGAGCATGAAGGACCATTTTTAGGTATTAATACCATGATGGACATGTGTCACATGATTTCAGAAGACGATGATTTTGAATATAGAGGTCCATCTAAAACTAAATTAACAATGAACAACAATTTTGTTTTAGCTACATGTAAAGGCGAATATATTCAAGATGCTGAAATGATAGTTCCTAATGGCAGAACTCAAGCAGTACCTACTTGCAGAATTAAAGTTAAGGGTGTTAAAGGCACCTTTCAAGGAACAGGTGGTTTTACTGTTGACTCTGAAGATGGAACAGTTAGCGCAAACTGTAAAGCTATCAGATAAGTTACTAAAAGCATAAGTGTAGACAGGGACTCCCCTCACCCCGGTCTACACTTTATAATTCTTATTCTTCTTTTTTAAACTCACCCTCAATCACATTCTCTTTTTTTGCCTGAGGCTTTTGAAACGGTGATCCTGCCTGCTGTGCATTAATTAACTGGTTTTCAATTACATACTTTGCAAATTTTCTGCGTGTAAAGGGAATCAAACAAGCAAAACCCATTGCATCCGTAAAAAAACCTGGTGTTAATAGTAATGCCCCACCCACTAACAAAATAGGCCCTTCGATCATTTCATAAGCGGGAATAGCACCTTGCGCCAAACTAGCCTGAAATCTCTGCCAAGTTGCAAAGCCTTGCTGTCTCAGCAACCATGCACCTAATACAGCCGTAAAAACGACCAAAAAAACTGTTGGTAACACACCTACAATGCCTCCTATTTGCAATAATAGATATATTTCTACAAAAGGCACTATTAGGAAAAACAAAAAAACAATTTGCATAACTCTCATTCAAACTTCCTCTTTATATACTTCATTACCTTAATAATAAGGGCATCTTTATATCTTTTCTAGGATAATACACACTTTCTTTTCTAATTGTCCGACACAATGCATCAGATCATTCTCTGTACCTGCCCTGATCAAAAAACTGCCGAAGATATTTCTAGCTACCTAGTCAGTCATAAATTAGCAGCTTGCGTTAATATCATTGCCGGCGTTACCTCTATATATGAGTGGCAAGGCCAAATTGAAAAGTCTCAAGAACAACTGCTTTTGATTAAGTCACATACTGACAAGTATTCGGCTATAGAAGATAAAATCAAATCTTTACACCCTTATGAACTTCCTGAAATAATTGCTGTCCCTATTGAGCGCGGCCACCCTGACTACCTGCAATGGATAAATACATGCCTGTCTACAAAATAATTTTTCTTGTTTTCTTTAGCTTTTTCAGCCAATCAATTTATGCATTGGGCAGCAAAGATTTATTAGCCGTTGATCAAGCTTTTGTACTTTCAGCCAAAGCTATTTCCAGCGATTTAATAGAAGTTTCCTGGGATATAACCGAGGGCTATTATTTATATCGCAACAAAACCAGCATAGCCTCTCAATCAACAGATATTGAATTGGGCGTTCCTGATATGCCCGTTGGTAAAACCAAACATGATGATTTTTTTGGTGATGTGGTTACTTATCGAAACCATTTAAAAATATCAGTTCCTGTTATAAATAAACAAGGCTTATCTTCTATAAAGATACTGGTTAAGTACCAAGGTTGTGCAGATGTCGGGGTCTGCTACCCACCACAGAAAAAAACATTAACAATCGATTTACCTCAAGCTAGCAGTACAACCCAAGTTAATTCTATTTCACAATTTGTAGATAACTTTAAAGGTTTAAAGCTTAATTTATTTGAAGATGAGTTATTACCTGCCGAACAAGCCTTTCAATTTTTTGCAACCGTAAAAGATGCCAATACTTTACGACTGAACTGGGTTATTGCAGACGGTTATTACTTATATAGAGACAAAATCAAACTAGCTTTAAGCAACTCTCCATCAGTTCAACTAGGTGAAATAAAGTTACCTCAAGGCCAACCTTATCATGACGAAGCTTTTGGTCAAGTTCAAATTTTTCACAATGACCTCAGTGTTGATCTTCCTATCATCCGCAGCAGCAAGACTGCTCAAACTATCAATTTAATAGCAAAATTCCAAGGATGCGCTGATCGAGGTGTTTGTTACCCTCCGATGGAAAGCAAAATTGAATTGCTATTACCAGAAACAAACCAACTTGACGCTCAACCTTCTCCCTCAACGACAGTCAACCTATCAGAACAAGACCAAATATTCCAATCTCTACAAAGTGAATCATTCCCTTTAACCCTACTCAGCTTTTTTGGCTTTGGCTTATTGCTTGCTTTTACACCCTGTATTTTTCCAATGATTCCAATTTTATCTGGCATTATTGTGGGGCAAGGAGATTCAGTTACTCCGCGTAAAGCGTTTTTACTTTCACTTAGCTATGTTTTAGCCTCAGCATTAACCTATACAGCCTTTGGTATTTTAGCTGCCTTATTTGGTAGCAATCTACAAACAGCATTTCAAAACCCTTGGATTATTGCAGTCTTTAGCGGAATTTT
>CAJVYL010000099.1 GCA_913009265.1 uncultured Methylococcales bacterium | reverse complement strand
ACTCATCTTTTCAGGTAAATCTCTTACTTCTGGCATAAAGGCGGTATAGTCTTTTATAAAAGCCATTCTTTTTTGTAATTGTCTGGCCTGTGAGGCTGATGCTACCGCTGTTTTTCCAAACTGAATCCCCGCTCTATCACCTGCTAAGTCAATAAAACTAAAGCCACTGCCTTGTTTTGAATCGGTTAATTCTTTTTCTTGCCCTATAAAATCAGCTAAAGATTCTGCTCCTGTTGCTGCTAATACTGCTGATACCATAAAGTGCTTTGCCATATCTGTCCGTCTGTATAAAGATGCTGAGTATTGACGTTGCGTAGCAGGGCTAATATCAAAAGGGATAAGGGCTTGAATTTCTCTTTTGTTTACATAGGTACTAATTGCTATCAGAACGGCACGGTTTTCAGCTATTGCAGTTGAGTTTGTTGAGCGTTGAAAGGCGTGTAAAAATAAAGGCTGTAATAGTTCAGCTAAAGACAATCGCCATTTTGGATCATGCTCTGCAATTATAGTGGTGATTTTTTGTTGATAGAATAGTACAGAATTATAATTTTGATTGTTTAGGTTTAATGCCGTTTTTAAACTTAAATCATCAGATGTTATGTAACTGATTAGTAATCCTTTTTCTTGTATTTGTAGCTCTCTAATATGCTGTGCGGTAAGAATGTAAAATTCTTTTAAGGGTGTGTGTTTTATGATGTTTTCTATGATTAATCCGGCAAATTCATCTGCAATTTTTATGGTGCCAATTCGAAAGGAATTAATTATTGGGTAACCTTCATGTTTAGTAAGGTTAAAACTAAAGTTAAGGTAGTTTCCAAATAAGTTTTTGTCTAATAATAAAGATATTTCAAATTTTAACTGATGATCTATAACAGTAATTTGTGATGTGCTGGGTATGTAATAATTTAATAAATAGCTTAATGCAATATTAAGGTCTTTTTCAGTGAGCTTTATAGTTTGTTGTGATTTAGAGTTGGAATTGCTAACTATGTTTTTAGCTCTTTGTATATCACCTCGATTAAGAGACCAGTTGCTGTTTGTTATTGCTGTTTTTTCAACTGCAAAAAATAGAATAATTGCAGCCAATAGAGGTAATGTTGAAAGACAAAAGAAAAATAGCCTAAGAGGGGGGAAGAGAGGGAATAGAAGTTTATAGATAGATTGCTTCATTCCCTTTTTCCTTTATGAATAAAGTAAGCTGTAATCAGCAGCCGCTAAATATCTAGCTTCTATCTCTAAGTCTGCTTGGGTCAAAGGGGCACTTTCTAGCCATTCATTTAAGAATTCAAGTTTAATTGTGGTTGCTTCAATAGAAATAGTAAATTCAGGGGTATTTTGAGTGTGCCTGTTTCTATGCAATAAAATAGCAAGTCGTAGAATAATAGTTAAAATGGGTGCGTCTTTATTCCAAGGTTTAGGTAGTTTTTTAAACCGTGAACGTGAGAACTTTTTGCGGTGTGTTTGAACCAATGTGGCCAATAAAAGTTGATCCTGACGTGAAAAACCAGCTAAATCGCCATTTTCTATAATATATGCACTATGTTTATGGTACTGGCTATGCGCAATATCTCGTCCAATACCATGTAAACTTACGGCCCAGCTTAAAAGTTGGTTGATGGTTTTTTTATTAATAGGTGTACAACAACTGCTGTCTAATTGGTCTAAAATAATATCAATTGTTTGATTAATACGTTCTGAATGTTCTAGATCAGTATGATAATGTTCTGCAAAGGTTTCAACGGTGTTTGAGCGGATGTCATGGTTATAAATTCGACCTAATAAATCATGTACCAAACCTTCTCGTAAGGCACCATCAGAGACAGTCATCTGTTGAATATTTAATTTTTTAAAGGTGGCGTATAAAACAGCAACTCCCCCTAAAAAAACAGGTAAACGATCCTCATTTAATTCTGGTAGCTCTAACTCATCAATATGCTCACATTGAGTAATATGCTCGACTAGTTTATTTAATCCTTCTTGAGTAATGCCATTATTACTCCATTTAGTCGCTATAAGCACTTTATGAATACTACGAATACTTCCAGATGCTCCTATTGCTTCATCCCAGCGGCGACTGTTGAAAACTCTTTGAAAGGGGTCTAATTTTTGCTGACAAAAAAGCACTGATTTTTTAAAAGCTTTTTTGCTTATAACACCTTTTGGAAAGAACTTATTACTGACGGTAACACAGCCCATATGCAAGCTTTCTTTGGTGTGAGCAATATTATCAATGCCGATAATATATTCAGTACTACCACCACCAATATCCATTACAAAACGAGAATCTGCATTACTCCCTAAACTGTTTGCAACGCCTTGATAGATTAGTCGGGCTTCTTCAATACCGGCAATTATATCAATAGGGTGGCCTAATGCTTTTTCTGCTTTTAACAGGAAATCTTGTGAATTTTTTGCTGTACGTAGGGTATTTGTACCCACAATACGAACACTACCGGGAGGAAAATTTTCAATACGTTGACCAAAACGCTGCAAACACTCTAATGCTTTTTGTTGTGTTTCGGCATTTAAGTTTTTATCCTCATCAAGCCCAGAAGCTAGGCGAACCATTTCTTTTAGGCGATCTATGGTGCGTAGCTTGCCATCTTCTAGTTTACATACAATCATATGAAAACTATTGGAGCCTAAATCTATCGCTGCGACACTTGAGGGAAATGAATTTGTCACGGTTTTATCCTGTTTTTTGAGTCGAAAATGAAAATTCTGATAAAATTACTTGGTAATTTGTATTGGATTTTATTTAATCCTGTAATTTAACCCATTTTTCAGTTTTCGTTAAGTATTAGTTACTATGAATGCATTATCAATTAAAAATTTAAAAAAAACTTATAGTAATGGTTTTACAGCTTTGAAGGGAATAGACCTTGAAGTTGAAAGTGGTGATTTTTTTGCACTGCTGGGGCCGAATGGCGCGGGTAAATCAACAGCGATAGGTATTATTAGTTCTTTAGTTAATAAAACCAGTGGTTCTGTGAGTATTTTTGGTCACGATTTAGCAAAAGAAAATGCTAAAGCTAAATCATGCATCGGCTTAGTACCACAAGAAATAAATTTTAATCAATTTGAAACTGTAAAAAACATAGTACTTAATCAAGCGGGTTATTATGGTATTTCAAAGAAAACTGCCTTGAAGAATACAGAAAAATGTTTAAAACAAATGTCTCTTTGGGATAAACGAGATACAGTTTCGCGTCGTTTATCGGGTGGTATGAAGAGGAGGGTGATGATAGCAAGAGCGCTAGTTCATTCACCTAAGCTTTTGATTTTAGATGAGCCTACAGCTGGTGTTGATATAGAAATTCGTCGTTCCATGTGGGAGATGATGGAGCAAGTCAATAAGCAGGGGACAACTATAATTTTGACCACGCATTATTTAGAAGAGGCTGAAAGTTTATGTCGAAATATTGCCATTATTAATAATGGAATGATTGTTGAGAAGTCTGGAATGAGTGAGTTACTTGCTAAAGTAAATAAAGATCATTTTGTACTCGATTTAACCAAACCAATTGCTACCCTGCCTAAAATTAAAGGCTATGAGCTAGAAATTGCGGATGATAAGTCCTTACTTGTCACTGTACCAAAGGGCCAGAACCTAAATGTATTGTTTCAGCAATTAACAGAAAAAAATATTGATGTGTTAAGTTTAAAAAATAAAACAAATCGTCTTGAACAGTTATTTATGGATTTAGTCAATGAATAATTTAATAGCTTTCCATACTATTATAAAAAAAGAAATTCACCGATTTCTGCGGATTTGGCCGCAGACATTATTACCGCCAGCGATTACCACGGCATTGTATTTCTTGATTTTTGGGAAATTAATTGGTGATCGAATAGGGAATATTAATGGTGTAAGTTATATGGATTACATCGTTCCTGGCATTATCTTAATGTCAGTTATTAGTCACTCTTATGCTAATGTGGTTTCATCTTTCTATTCAACAAAATTTCAACGCAATATTGAAGAGCTATTAGTTGCTCCCATACCTAATTGGGTCATTTTATTTGGCTATGTTGGGGGCGGAATTGCAAGGGGATTACTTGTTGGTCTGGTTGTGACGGGGATTTCTTTATTTTTTGCAGAGATTAATGTCAATAATATTGCGATAACTATTTCTGTCTATTTTTTAACCGCAACTTTATTCGCTTTAGCTGGCTTTATTAATGCAGTTTTTGCAGATAGTTTTGATGATATTTCTATTATTCCCAATTTTGTTTTAACTCCATTAAGTTATTTGGGCGGGATTTTTTATTCTGTATCAATGTTGCCTGAAATTTGGCAACAAATATCGTTGGCAAATCCTATTTTATATATGATTAATGCATTCCGATACGGTTTAATTGGGGTGAGTGATGTTAATATTCAGCTCGCCTATATAATTACAGCTGGCTTTATTCTGTTTTTAACTCTTTTGAGTCTTTTGTTATTACACAAAGGTATTGGGATTAAAAATTAGGACTGTCTTTTGGGGCGCAGGTTTTAACCTGCATTTTTATGCGTAAGAGCAGACTAAAGAGATTGTGAAAGTATTCCTTTTTTGACCTCCCCCTTTGGAAAAGGGGGATAGAGGGGGATTTTATAAAAAAACAACACATTGATATTAAACATGTTTTTTTATAATAAAATCTCCCCCAACCCCTCTTTTCCAAAGAGGGGAGCTAAAATCACTCTGAACAATCAAATACTGAACGTAGTTTTGGAATATCATGAATGATAACGTGTTTAGATTTAATATGAATCAGGCCATCTTGATGAAACTTTTTTAATACACGGCTAACTGTTTCTAATGCTAAACCTAAGTGATTACCAATTTCTTGCCGTGTTAGAGATAATGTAAATTCAGTTGCTGAAAACCCACGTTTTTTTAAACGGTCTGAAAGATTGATCAAGAAATAAGCTAACCTTTCATCTGCTGGTCGTTTATTTAAAATAATAAAATCATTATTCTCATTCATTTTTTCACTGCTATGGCGAAAAAGTTCTTTTGTTAAACTGGGGACATTTTTAAACAATATCTCCATTCCTTCTGCGGGTAGTTCACAGAAGCTAAGTGTTTCTAAAGCGATAGCAGAACTGCGGTACTTATCATTATATAAGCCATCAAAACCTAATAATTCTCCAGGTAAAAGGATATTAAGAATATGTTCATTACCATGATGATCATTTGTTACTAATTTTGCAGTACCCGATTTAATGGCGAGAACACCTCTAAATGCTCCGCCTTCTCTAAAAATATATTCACCTTTCTGTAGCGTTTTCTTCGATTTAATAACAAAACTGATATGTTCTTTTTCTTGCTGAGATAAGCCACGAGGAAAACAAATGTTATCTAAACTACATTCATTACAGGTAATATGATCTTTTGTTAATGGCATAAAAAATTAGGGACAGTGGGTTAAACCTGTTGTTAAAGCTACTTTAATAAAAATAGCCCAGTATTGGGGCGCAGGCTTTAGCCTGCTCTGACGCTAAAAAATGCAGGTTAAAACCTGCGCCCCAAAAGGCAGTTATTAATAGCAATATATTTGTTAAAACTACAAATTTAACTCACCACCAAAGTAGGCTATTAAAACAAAGTAGAAAAAGTTTGAACGGTTACTAATTCACCCTTCTTAACACTTTCTCTATCATGTTCAAGAATAATAAAGGCATTAGCTAAACTCATAGAACGAAGAATTCCAGAACCTTGTTTTCCGGTGGTTTGAACTGTCCATTCACCATCGCTCTGTTGTTGTAAAATGCCACGGATGATTTCTGTTCGGCCAGCTTTTTTTCTAATGTTTTCAGTTGATCTTATTTGTAATTTGGGAGCAGCAGCTTTGTCCTCTATACCTAGCATTGCTTCTATTGCCGGCTGTACAAAATGATAAAAGGTGACCATAACAGCTACTGGGTTTCCCGGTAGGCCAAAAAAAACACTGTTTTTAATATGTCCAAAAGCAAGTGGTCGTCCTGGTTTTAAGGCGATTTTCCAAAAATCAACATTTCCTGATTGTGTTAGTGCTGTCTTGGTGTGGTCTGCATCACCTACGGATACGCCTCCTGTAGAAATAATAATGTCAGCTGTTTGACTGGCATCGTTAAAACTTTTAAGTAAAGCTTCTGGGGTATCTTCAAGAATGCCTAAGTTTATAATCTCAACATCAGGACGGTCTAAAGCTGCATATAAGCTATAGCGATTACTATCATAAAGACTATCCTGTTTAGGCGTATCTCCAATACTTATTAATTCGTTTCCTGTTGAGGCAATTGCAATTTTTATTTTTCGTTTAACTTTTACCGTTGCAATTCCTAAGGATGCTAGTAGCCCAATATCAGCAGGAGTAAGGAATCTGCCTGATTGTAAAATAGTGCTTCCTTGTTGCAGGTCTTCGCCAGCTAAGCGAATGTTTTGTCCTAATTGATGTCTGTCATCTAATTGAATGATATCGTCTTGCAACTCAATATGTTCTTGCATAATAACGGTATCAACACCCTCTGGAATAATTGCCCCCGTCATTATCCGAATGCATTCACCTGTAGCAATACTTTTAGTGCTAGGTTGGCCTGCATAAGCAGAATCAATTATTTTCAGGTTTGTAACTCCTTCTTTTGGTAGATCTATGGCATTGAGACCATAGCCATCAACTGCAGAGTTATCAAATTGAGGGACATTAAATGATGCTGTAATATTTTCTGCTAATGTGCGTGCTTTTGCCTTTTCTATATTGATGATTTCAAACTCTTCAATAGCGGGGAGGGCAGATAAAATATTGTGAGTGGCTTGTTCTACAGGGAGTAATCCAGGTTCAAAAATATCGTTACAATTTGCTTGAGTAGAAATCATTATTTTATTATATGGTTTTTAGTATCAGATTGACCTAAGTTGTCTATCCACGAAATAGTTACAGTATCCCCAATTTCACCAGCTTTAAGTAAAAAATCAAAATAAGGGTTTTTAGAAATACTACCCGCCATATTACAGCTAATTATTTTGATTTTATTATGCTCAACCCAGAGTTCTTGAATATGATGGGCGGGGATGAAATTATTTTGTTCATCTCGGTTACGACCATTTTCCATGGGGTGGGTAATTAAAGTCCTGATTTGAGTTTTTCCATTCAGCCTTTTTGTTCTTATCTTTATACTCGACATATTAGCCCCCACATCCGCCAATTGAGACTTTTACTTTTTTAAATCGACGATAAAATTTACCATCTGCTTCTACAATAACTACGACTTCACTGGTTTTTGCCATTTTTAGTCTAGCAGATACTTCTGCCTCAACAGCAGGTGATATTTCAAATTCGGCACTTAAAGGGTGAGGGTTATTTTTTACTAAAATATATATTTTAGTAATGTTTTTAAATTGACTGCTGATTTTTATAGGGACAATCGCACCATTTTCGGCAACATTGGGTAAACGGGATATTTTAATCTTATTATGATTATCAATAAGTGTTTCGCCATTAAATAAATGGGCGATAGTCTCATCATAGTCACTTAATATAAACCGCTGTTTTAACCATTTAGCTGCTACGATAGGGGAATGCAGAATACCAGTAGTGATGGTTATTCCGTATGCACCAAGAGCAAGGGTTTTAGTTATAAACTGTCTGCGACTTTTTATCATAAATAAACTCGTATAATTATCCTTAATTTTTTGTTCTCACACAAAGACACTGAGACACAGAGGAAAGCAGCTCTCTTCTTCGTGTCTTAGTGCCTTTGTGTGAATTATTCTTTGATTATTATTCAAGAGATACAAAAAGTTTTGTATATTTATGCACAGATGATTCAGGGTCATCGGCAAAAACACCACCAATCACCGCTAATAGATCAGCTCCAGCATCTAATAACTGACCACCATTTTCTGGTAAAATTCCACCAATAGCAACAATAGGCAGTTTGATTTTTACTTTAGCTAATTGTAGCGTTTCAATATGAGCTGGCAATGCTAAAGGTTTGGAGCTAGAAGGAAAAAAACGTCCAAAGGCTACGTAGTTAGCTCCGTTCTTTTCTGCTTGTAGAGCAATATTGATATCATCATAACAAGATTGTCCAATAATTGCTTTTGGCCCTAGTATCTTTCTTGCTTCTGCAAGGTCTCCATCATCTTTACCAATATGTACGCCATCTGCTCCTATTTGAGAGGCTAATAAAGCATCATCATTAATTAATAAAGGAACATGATATTGTCGACATAG
>CAJVYL010000098.1 GCA_913009265.1 uncultured Methylococcales bacterium | reverse complement strand
AACCCTAAATCAAATACTTCGCTAGAAGGGCTTTATCTTTCTAGCACAATGCTTTGTACGCAATGTGAAGCAGAAGGTTTTAGAAAAATCACCTATTTTCTTGATCGCCCTGATGTAATGACCTTGTTTAAAACCACATTAATTGGGGATAAGGATAAATATCCTGTTTTATTATCTAACGGTAATAAAGTGGCTGAGGGTGAGTTGCAAAATAATCGTCACTGGGTAACCTGGGAAGACCCGTTCAAAAAGCCATGTTATTTATTTGCTCTGGTTGCAGGACAATTAGAGTGTATTGAAGATACATTTACCACAATGACAGGACGTAATATTAGTCTACAGATTTTTGTGGAATCTCATGATATTGATAAATGTGATCATGCTATGCAGTCGCTTAAAAACTCCATGCAGTGGGATGAGCAAACTTATGGGCGAGAGTATGACTTAGATTTGTACATGATTGTTGCAGTTGGTCACTTTAATATGGGGGCAATGGAAAATAAGGGGCTAAATGTTTTTAATACAAAGTTTGTTTTAGCTCGCCCTGATACTGCAACAGATAGTGATTATGAGCATATTGAAGGTGTCATTGGCCATGAGTATTTTCATAACTGGACGGGTAATAGAATTACTTGTCGAGATTGGTTTCAACTAAGTTTAAAAGAAGGGTTTACTGTTTTTCGTGATCAACAGTTTACGGGAGACCAAACCTCTCAAGCCGTTAAGAGAATTGAAGATGTTAAATTATTGCGAGTTAGGCAGTTTGCTGAAGATGCAGGGCCTTTATCTCATCCTATTCGCCCAGAAGCTTATATAGAAATTAATAACTTTTATACTTTAACCGTGTATGAGAAGGGCGCGGAAGTCGTCCGAATGATTCATACTTTATTAGGCGAAGAAGACTTTAGACGAGGCAGTGATTTATATTTTCAACGTCATGATGGACAAGCAGTCACCTGTGAAGATTTTGTAAATGCAATGGAATCGGCATCGGATATTGACCTTGGTTTATTTAAACGGTGGTATTCACAAGCAGGAACGCCCGTTTTAGAGGCGACAGAAAGTTATAACGCACAAGATAAAACACTAACATTAACCTTAAAGCAACATTGTGCAGCTACACCTGGGCAAGCAACTAAAGAGCCTGTTCATATCCCCGTTAAATTAGGCTTATTGGCTAGCGATGGCTC
Organism: uncultured Methylococcales bacterium; assembly: GCA_913009265.1. Classification (GTDB taxonomy): domain Bacteria; phylum Pseudomonadota; class Gammaproteobacteria; order Methylococcales; family Methylomonadaceae; genus QPIN01. The sequence goes on along the minus strand of CAJVYL010000098.1, from coordinate 7,019 downwards.
TGTTGCAAATATTTGTATTGATGGCTTTGTGGCTAATGAAGTGATTTTAGAATTAATACAGGAACAACAAACGTTTGTGTTTGAACAGTTAGATGAAAAACCAGTGGTTTCATTACTTAGAGGGTTTTCAGCACCTGTAGTATTAAATAAACAGCAAAGTTTAGAAGAATTAGCCTTTTTATTAAGCCATGATGTAGATACATTTAATCGCTGGGATGCAGGACAAAAAATGTGTAGCCAAGTAATTTTTGGCTTAATTGATAATATTCAGCAGGGAGAAACATTACAGCTTAATCCTTTATTGGTTGATGCTTTTGCAAATGTTCTTCAACAACCTTGGGACGATTTATCATACTTTTCATTGTTATTGAGTTTACCTGCAGAAAATTATTTAGCAGGGCAAATGGATGTCGTTGATGTGGTTGCGATTCATCAAGCGAGAGAGTTTGTTAAAAAAACCTTGGCTGACAAGTTACAAGAGCAAATTAAAGAGTTATATCAACGTTATCATAAGGATGAGTCGGGTCTGTTTGATTCAGGAGCAATTGGGCGTAGACGAATTAAAAATATTTGTTTAAGTTATTTATCTACACTGGAGTCAGAAGAAAGTTATCAACTGGCTGGTGAGCAATTTTCCTCAGCAAAGAATATGACAGATCAAATGGCTGCTTTGTCTGTTATTGTTGAAAGTAACAACCCAGCGAAAGCGCAATGTTTGGAAAGTTTTTATCAGCAATGGAAGGATGAGGCTCTGGTAATTGATAAATGGTTTACTTTACAGGCTTGTAGTAGCGCTGAAGATACTTTTTCTATTGTTAATAATCTACTAAAACATCCGGCTTTTGAATTAACTAACCCAAACCGAGTTAGATCATTAATTGGTGCTTTTAGTCAGGCTAATCAGTTACATTTTAATGCAGAAAATGGACAGGGATATCAATTGCTAGCTGATCAGGTACTCGCATTAAATAGTATTAATCCTCAAGTCGCATCAAGAATGGTTTCTGCATTAACGCAATGGAAACGATTTGATAGTGATAGGCAGGCATTAATTAAAAAAGAATTAGAAAGGATTGTAAATACAGAAAGTATTTCAAAAGATGTTTATGAAATAGCGAGTAAAAGTCTACTTTGAATTTACGAAAGTTAATCTGGAATGCGCATTGGTTAACCGATAAGCAGCGAATTGAATGGTATCCAGCCTTTTGGTTAATAAGACCAAAAGTGTTGGAGTTATCATCTTGCTGGCGCTCCGTAAAAATTTTATTACCTCATAGTTGGGTGGCAACTAATACTGGCGGTAGTATGTTTGGAGGGTTTCAAGCTTGCTTGGCTGATCCTATCGCAGCTATGTCTTGTATTAAAGTTTTTCCTGGATATTCTGTATGGACTCGATCATTACACCTTGATTTTAAATATGAAGGGCTAACCGATTTAGAGCTACGTTTTACCATGTCTCCCGAGCAAGAAAAATCAATTCGTTTGGAATTAGAGGAAAAAGGGCGGAGTACACCGACCTTTGAATATGCCTATTATTTAGCTGATGGCAGTTTGTGCACTAAAATTACAGCACGTATTGCCATTAGAGCTAAAGGATATAAAACAAAAAGCAAGAATTGAGTGTTAAAATAGCAGATATATAGTACTAGGGGTGGGGAAGACAATGATATCCTCACGGAAAATAGTGGATTATGCGTGATCTGATTGAAAAATAGACGGATATCTACAGAAAACAATACATTTTTAGAGAGAGGATTTATGCGTAACTGGAAACTGTTGCCTGCTTTGGCTGGAGCAACCCTTGTTATTGCCATTATTTTATATGTTGCTTTCTATTTTCTATTCTTAGATTTATTAGTTGATTTATGGTGGTTTAGGTCACTAGAACTAGAAGGGTATTATTGGTTAAGGTTACTTTATAGATTTATTTTATCGGGTGGCGTGACCTTTCTTTTCTTTGCTATTTTTTACTTTCATTTTTGGATAGCCTCACGCTATTTAGGCTTAAATCCTCCCGATGATGTTTTGCTGGATGTTGATAAGAGACAGCGGTTTCAACGTTTCGCAGATGTTTTTATGGATGGCTCGGCGAAGGTCTATACTCCTTTGTCCTTTATTCTTGCCATTGTTATAGCGCTTCCTTTCTATGATCAATGGGAATCTGCCATTCTTTTCTTTTTTGGCAGTTCAGCAGGAGTGACAGAACCTGTTTATGGTAATGATGTTAGCTTTTATCTATTTTCCTACCCTGTCTATATTCTGATTCAAAAAGAATTGTTGATTACCGCCACCTTGTTGTTTTTTATGGTTGGCTGTTTGTATTGGTTGGAGCATATTTTTGTACCTAATCAAAGTAAAGAGTTTCCAGTAGGTGCAAAAATACACCTCACCATATTAATAAGTTTTGTGGTTCTGTTTGTGGTTTGGGGGTTTTTGCTGGATCGTTTTTCATTGTTGTATGTTGATAGTCATGAACCTGTGTTTTTTGGTCCTGGGTTTGTGGAAATTCGCTATCAATTACCTTTGATATGGTTATCTATAGCCACATTTATTGCTTCGGCTGTCACAGCTGTCATCTATATATTTTCTGAAAAACATAGAGTTAAGGCTCCTTTCTATATCTCCATCGTTGCTTTTGCAGCTGTTGTAGGTTTGCAAAAGGTTCAGTTTATTCCTGATCTTATGGATAAGTTTATTGTTAAGCCTAGTCCTGTAAGTACGGAAAAGACTTTTATGTTAAATAATATAGACGCGACATTAGATGCTTATGATTTAAAGAATATAAAAACAGAAGAATTTGTAGTTAAGCTGGATGCGAGTCAAGATATTGAAGAATGGAGCACACAGCAACATTTTGAGAATATTCCTGTTTGGGATAGAGAATATTTAACCGATGGTTACATGCAGCTCCAAGGTATCAGACCTTATTATCGATTTTTAGAAGTGGATGAAGACCGCTATTTTCTTAATGGGCATTTTCAGCAAGTCAATTTGGCTGCAAGAGAAATGAATATTAAGAAATTGCCTAGAGAAGCTCAAAATTGGGAAAATACACATTTACGTTATACCCATGGATATGGCGCAGTTGTTACCCCTGCGGCTCAGGATGCTGCCAAGCCAATTATTTGGTATCTTCGTGACCTGAACATGTCATCAACCAAAGGCTTTAGTGTTAAAAATTCTGATATATATTTTGGGCAAGAGCAATATAAATACGCGATTGTGCCTAATAAGCTAGAGGTAATGGAGCTTGCAGGGTCTGACCCTAGTTTGGATGGTGGCTATCATGGAAATGCAGGGATTCCTATTCCGTCCTATTTTAGGAAGGCGTTGTTAGCTTTTTATCTTAAAGATGAGAAAATTTTCTTTTCAACAAATATAAGTCAGCAAAGCAAAATAATGTTGCATAGAAATATTATTGAGCGAATAAGTCGAATTACCCCGTTTTTACATTTAGATAGAGACCCTTATCTTGTTATTTCTAAAGATAGGTTTTACTGGGTACAAGATGCTTATACCTTATCTAATAACTATCCCGTTTCAAAACCTGCAGCACATGATTATTTAGATGGTACGCATCAGTTTAACTATATTCGTAATTCGGTAAAAATTGTTGTGGATGCTTATGGTGGTGATGTGAAATATTATATTTCCAACCCCTCTGACCCAATTATTAATGCCTACAGTCGAGCATACCCAGGTGTTTTTGATACCTTAGATGATATGCCTGAGGACGTAAGGGGGCATCTGCGTTATCCTCGAGATTTGTATCATATGCAAATGAAGGTGTATGCAAAGTATCACCAGAAAACCCCTGCATTATTTTATGAGCAAGCGGAAACATGGCAATTTGCGACAGTAGATAAAAAAACTGTTTTACCTTACTTTATTACTATGGATTTTAATAATTGTAATGATAGGGAAGAGTTTGTGATGATTAATCCAATGACACCTGTTCATCGTGATAATTTAAGTATGGTCGGTGTGGCTGGGACTGCGGATAATGTTGAATGTAGTAAAGCCTATAAACCTGGTATTACAATTTATAAGTTTAATAAGGATATTCAAGTTAATGGACCTGCTCAGGTTGCGGCTTTGATTGACCAAAGCCCAGAAATTTCAGAGCAATTTACTTTGTGGGATCAGCATGGGTCTAGAGTTGAACGAGGGCGCATGATTATTTTGCCTATGGAGCATTCTATTCTGTATGTGCAACCTATTTATATGATTTCTACCAAAACAAAAATACCTGAATTGACGCGAGTCATTGTTTCTATAGGTAATGAGGTTGTTATGGATAAAACCTTATGGTCGGCATTTAAGCGATTGAAAGAACGTTTTGTGAAGGAATCAGATGATACTGGAACAGGTACAACAATTGGAGATAGTTAGATAGTAATCTTTCAAGAAATTGGTTTTACCCCTTCTCAATATGAGGTGGGGTAGGCTGTAATAATTTGGGGAATTAAAGGGTTATTTGAAACTAAAAAGGATGAAACGTTTGATCATAAAAAAGAGTTTTTATGATCAATGTTTTTGTTATTTTAAAACTAGGCTACAAAGCTCATCTTCAAGCTCTATTCTTTTTGCCAAGTCTTCACCTAAAGCAGATAAGTCTTTTTCTAACTCTTCATATTTAAGTGTTTTTTGATCGACATCATACTTATCGTTAAAGGAAATAACGGCTTCAGTTGTTCTTGAGAACTCAGGATAAATATTTTTAGCAGCATTTAGAACTTTTTCTCGACGCTCTTTGCCTGATAACAAATACTCATAAACACCAAAGTGACCTAAAGAAACATAATCAACTAATATCTGAGAGAACTTAGTTAAAGTGCTTTGGGTTGCAGTTGAGTCGGAGAATGGTTTTAAATCAGCCACTTCACAATATAAAGACCAAACTTGCTGTCTTTCTTTCTGTAATTCAGAAACTAAGTGATTATTGTGTTGGCGTCTATCGGGGGTTTCTTGTACAACAGCCGACATGAGCGACTCCTTTATTTTGTTAGTGTGTTTAATTTAAGTTATTTATTAAGAAAACTCAACAATTATTTAAAACATAAGGGTTTTATATGTATTTTTTTTCTATCATTATCCCCACTTTTAATCGCTCTGCCTTATTAAAAAGAGCGTTAGAGTCAATATATAAGCAGACATTTTCAGAGTATGAAGTAATTGTTATTGATGATGGCTCGACAGATGATACAGCAAAAATGCTACAGGCAGACTTTCCATCGGTTAAGTATGTATATCAAGAAAATGACGGTGTAAGTAGTGCAAGAAATAAGGGCTTAAAGATAGCTAAAGGAGAATGGTTGGCATTTTTAGATTCTGATGATGAGTGGTTAGCATCAAAATTAGAAAAACAAATTGCCCTATTAAAATTAACGCCTGATGCAAAAATTTGTCATACAGAAGAGATTTGGGTACGAAATGGTGTTCGAGTTAATCAAATGAAAAAACATAAGAAGACAGGTGGGTGGATATTTCCGCAATGTTTGCCCTTATGTGCCATGTCACCCTCATCAATTGTGATTCATCGTTCTGTGTTTGATGAGGTGGGTGAATTTGATACCTCTCTTCCTGCTTGTGAAGATTATGATTTATGGTTACGTATTACGGCAAAGTATCCAGTGCTTTATATTGAAGAGCCTCAAATTAAAAAATATGGGGGGCATGAGGATCAGTTATCTCAAAAACATTGGGGAATGGACCGGTATAGAATTAAAGCCTTACAAAAGATCATTGCAGGAGATATGCTTAGTCTTGAAAATAAACAGCAGGCAATTGCTATGCTATTAAAGAAAAGCAAAATTTTTCAGCAAGGAGCTATAAAGCGTGGAAAAGTCGATGATGCAAATCACTATCAACAGATAATTGATTCATTTCAGTAATAGAATAAGATGCAATTACAGTATCAGAGAGTATGTTAATGAATCAGAAATCAGCTAATGTCTTTATTTTTGTAGCGCTGGAATGCGAGGCAAAAGCATTAATCAATCAATATAAACTTAAAAAAGAAAATACCAGTCATCCTTTTTCTGTTTACAGTAATGAAAATATTATATTAACGGTTACAGGGGTTGGTAAGGTAGCTATGGCGAGTGGAGTTGCTTATGTTATGGCAGGTTTTTCCGCTATAGAAATGCCTGTAATGATAAATATAGGGATTGCTGGACATAAGAGAGAAACACTTGGAAGCTTGTTTGTAGCATCAAAAGTGGTTGATGTAGAATCGAACAAGGTGTTTTACCCTCATTTAATAGGGAATAACTGGCCTAAATCCAGTGAAGTGAAGTCCTCTACGCTACCAAACACGTATTATAGCGAAAATTGTTTAAATGATATGGAAGCCTCCGCTTTTTATGAAACAGCCGTTAGATTCAGCAGTAGTGAGCTTATTCATTGTTTAAAAGTGGTTTCTGATAATGAAGAATCTACAATTGAAGGCATTAATGCAAAAATCGTTGTTGAATGGCTTGCTCTCCATGTAGATAAAATTGAACAAATATTTGAATATTTACAGCAATTAAGAACATCGGTAGTGCCTGATGAGCTGCAAGAATATACTAAAATAGTTAATCAATGGCATTTTAGCGTGAGTGGAAAAGTGCGATTGAAAGCATTATTGAGGCGATGGAGTGTTCTATCATCAGAACAATGGCTAAAAAATGAAGGAGTCGGTTATGAAAATGGGAAAGATATACTGCGTAAACTGGCAGTTGATGTAGATAAAATGGATGTTAATTTATAGAGCAAAAAATGATTAACAATAATGCAAAATACTGAAATTAAAATAATTTTATTATGTTTGTACATTTTTTATGCACTTTCTAATAAAGAAACCTTAAAAAAAACGCGCAATTTTGTTGTTAATGCGATATAGTAAGCGAGCCTGCGTTGGCTCAAGCTGGTTTTCTAAGAACATCCTGTAATTGGCAGATCTATGAATCCTTATAATGTCATCGACACGCGTTTTATTTTTATTTTTACATTTTGAGGATTTCAAAAATGGCAAC
>CAJVYL010000097.1 GCA_913009265.1 uncultured Methylococcales bacterium | reverse complement strand
CAGATTAACGTACATCAACGGGTAATTGTAATTGATGTCAGTGAGGAAAAGGACGCACCTTTATGTTTAATCAATCCAGAAATTATTGAAAAGCAAGGTACTGAAGAGTCAGAGGAAGGCTGTTTATCTGTGCCAGGTTTCTTTGAAAATGTAACCCGTGCTGAAAAAATTAAAATTAAAGCCTTAGATAAGCAAGGTGAGTCATTTGAGTTGGAAGCAGATGAGTTGCTATCTGTTTGTATTCAGCATGAAATTGACCATTTAGATGGTAAGTTGTTTGTTGATTATATTTCGGCATTTAAGCGCAATAGAATTAAAGCCAAACTGGATAAAATCCATAAGCAAGAGGCTAAAATTCGATGAAAATTATTTTTTCAGGCACACCCGATTTTGCAGTGCCAGCTTTGCAAATGCTGATTGATTCAAAACATGAGGTTTGTGCGGTTTATACTCAGCCAGACAGACCTGCTGGGCGTGGACGTAAATTAACACCTAGTCCTGTTAAAAAGTTGGCTTTAGAAGCAAATATCCCAGTGCTTCAACCTGAAACCTTAAAGAACGAAGACGATATTAAACAATTGGAATCGTTTGATGCTGATCTGATGATAGTGGTTGCCTATGGTCTTATGCTGCCTCAGGCGGTATTGGATGCGCCCAAGCAGGGCTGTATTAATATCCATGGTTCATTGTTGCCTCGATGGCGCGGTGCAGCGCCTATTCATCGTGCGGTTATAGCTGGAGATGAGAAGACTGGCGTTACCATTATGCAGGTGATTAAAAAGCTGGATGCAGGAGATATGTTACACAAGGAAGAGTGTGTGATAGAACCGCATCATAGCAGTAGTGATTTACATGATAAATTATCTGATTTAGGTGCGATTGGTTTAGAAAAAGTATTGGCTCAAATTGAACAAGGTACTTTGGTGGCAGAAGTACAAGATGAAAGTTTGGTAACTTACGCTTCTAAGCTAGAAAAAACTGAATCTTTATTAGATTGGAGTTTAACTGCGATTGAGTTAGATAGAAAAATTAGAGGTTTAAATAGCTGGCCTGTTGCCCAAACAGTTTTTGATGGCAAAGTACTTCGGGTCTGGAAAGCTGTTATCAGTGAATGTGAAAATGAATTGTCAGCAGGTAAAGTAAGTAAACAAGGTAAGCGGATGGTTGTGGGTACAGGTAATGGTTGTATCGATTTATTAGAAGTGCAATTGCCAGGGGGTAAACGGATGCAGATACATGCCTTTTTAAACTCTCATGATATTGATGGTATTACATTAGGATGAGCAGTTTAAGAAAAGTGGCTGCAACTGTATTATCTAAAGTTGTTAAAGATGGGCAATCATTAACGGTTGCTTTAGATAGTGTACTGGAATCAGTGCCAGAAGCTAAGGATAGGGCGTTTATTCAAGCTTTATGTTATGGCGTGGTGAGGTACTATCATCGATTAGACTTTATCTTACAACAACTTCTAAGCAAACCATTAAGAAATAAAGACACAGATATAAAAATGTTGCTGTTGATAGGGATTTATCAATTGCAATATATGCGTGTTAAAACGCATGCGGCAGTTTCAGAAACAGTTTCCGCTGCCAAGAAAAAAAGTTGGGCCAAGTCTTTAATCAATGCTGTATTACGACAATACATGCGTGAGCAGGAACAATTAGAAAAACAAGCGGATGATAATAAGCTTGTCGCTAGTTCTCACCCTGAATGGTTGGTTAATAAAATAACAAAAGATTGGCCTGAACAAGTTCAAAAGCTGTTGCTAGAAAATAATAAGCAGCCTCCAATGGCGATACGGGTTAATTTAAGCCAGAGTAATCAGCAAGCTTATCTTAAATTATTGGAAGAAAACTCAATTTCAGCCAATGCCGTGCCATTTTGCTCATCAGCTATTATTTTGGAATCACCTGTTGCGGTTGAAAAACTTCCTGGGTTTACTGAGGGGATGGTTTCTGTACAAGATACCGCTGCTCAATTAGCCGCTGAATTATTAGATGTTAAAGCTGGGCAATCGGTACTGGATTTATGTGCCGCTCCTGGTGGAAAAACAGCTGCAATCCTTGAAAGGCAGGTTGAGTCAATTTCGATGACGGCTGTTGATATTGATGAGGGAAGGTTAAAGCGAGTTAAAGAAAATCTACAGCGACTTAAATTGACCGCTAATGTAATAGCAGGAGATGCAGCTAAGCCAAGTGAATGGGTGCAAGATCAAAAGTTTGATCGTATTTTACTAGATGTACCTTGTTCGGCATTAGGGGTAATTAGACGACATCCTGATATAAAAATATTACGTCGTGAATCTGATATTGAAGAGTTACAGACTATTCAGCAGCAAATTTTACAAGCTGCATGGGAGTTATTGTTACCCGGTGGTATTTTATTATATGCAACGTGTTCTATTTTAAAGCAGGAAAATGAACAACAAATCGAAACCTTTTTAAATACGCAATCTAATGCCGAAGAAATTATTCTTGATGGCGACTGGGGAGAAAAAAGGAGTTTTGGTCGACAAGTGTTAACCGGTAATCAAAACATGGATGGGTTTTATTATGCGAAGTTGGTTAAGAAGTGAGATTAGCTGTTTATCTTATTTGTTTGTCTGTATCTGAAGTTATTTGGGCAAGTGACTATTCAACGCAAGTTAAAAATATTGCAATTGAAAGTGCTGTTGATAGTTATAATTTAGATGCAAATATTGTTTATAGTTTAAGTCCTGTCGCCAAAGAAGCTTTGCAAAAGGGCATTCCTTTAACTTGGGATGTGCTTATAAAAGTAAAACAAGAAGGTCTTTTGTGGGATAGAACTTTAGACGAGCTTGTATTAAATTTTCAATTGCAAAGTCATGCTTTATTAAATTTATATAGTATTAAGAGTGTGAGTACAGGAAGGCAAGATATGTTCTCAACTTTTGCGGGTGCTTTGGATTATATGTCCATAATTCGTGATTTACCTATAATTAATAAAGCCTTGATCAGTCCTGATCAGCTATATTATGTGGTTGTGAAGGTGAAGTTTGATCATGAAAGTTTACCTGTGCCTATCCGCCCATTCTCATATTTTGACCAGCAATGGGCGCTTTCTAGCTCTGCCAAGTTATGTCCAATAAAAAATTAAAATTTCCAGTTAGTCTTTCCATTGTTTTTTTATTTGGATTAATATTGCTGTCATTGCAATTAATGACAACGGCAACTCAGGAATCTTCAGAATTAAGTGATATTTATTCCTGGTTGTTAATTGGTAATAGTTTAGGTTCAATTGGTTTATTTGTATTGATAGGGATTAATGTTTATTCCCTAGCGCGTGAATTAAAGAAGAGAGAAGCTGGGTCTAGGTTAACAACACGAATGATTTCGTTGTTTGTTCTGCTATCTATAGCGCCAGCAGCCATCGTGTTTTACTTTTCTGTGCAATTTTTAAATCAAGGGATAGATAGTTGGTTTAACGTAGAAATAGATCGAGCAATGGAAGATGCACTGGAATTAAGTGCTGAATCTTTAGATCAGCGTAAACGATTGCATTTAAAACAAACGCAAAAGCTGGTTAAAGAAGTTATAGGGAAATCTAAGACCTTAATTGCACTTGAGATGGGAGAATTACTTGAAAGTGTAGAGGCGGCTGAAATTGCACTTTTTTCACGCCAAGGGCATGTTATAGCGTCAGAAAGTATGGATTCTAATGATATTTTGCCTTTATTACCAAAAGAACATGTTTGGCTGCATGTAAGGCAAAACCAGGACTATGTTGCCTTTAATCCCGCAGGGGATGAGTTATTAATTCAAGTGATTGTACCTGTGGCGGATGATGAGCCAAGGTATTTACAAGTGCTGTTTCCAGTACCTATGAGGATTGCTGATTTAACGGATTCAATTGATTTTGCTTTTATCCGTTATCAGGAAATGACATTTCTAAGAAATTCATTAAAAAGCAGCTTTATATTAGTTTTGTCCTTAGTTTTAATGTTGAGCTTATTAGCCGCTATTTGGGTAGCTTTTGTTAGTATTCGACATATTGTTGCACCTGTAAAAGAGTTGGTAAGAGGAACGCGAGCAGTTGCAAACGGTAACTATCGACAGCAATTGTCTGTGGTAACCCAAGATGATCTTGGTTTTTTAGTAGAGTCTTTTAATGATATGACGCTTCGTATTGCACGTTCTCAAGATGAGATTACAGCAGCCAGTACAGAAGTTGAGCAGCAACGAGCTTATTTAGAAACAGTGCTGGCAAACTTAACTGCGGGGGTTATAAGTTTTGGGGCATCTTATAAAATTATAACGGCTAATCAAGCAGCGTATCGAATCTTGCATATCCCTGTCAGTCACTTTGTTGGGCAGACCTTGTTAGATGTTATTGTTAGGCATCCTGAATTAACTCAGTTATGGGAATCGGTTCAAGAATTATTGGAAGAGGCTGAAGATATTTGGCAGCAACGCTTTACATTTTTGGGCCCAAATGGGCGGCAAGAATTGCTTTGTCGTGGAACGCCTTTGTTTTCATCTGTCGGTGAAAGGGTAGGGTCTATTGTTGTATTTGATGATGTTTCTGATTTAATTCAGGCGCAAAAAAATGCGGCATGGGGTGAGGTTGCAAAACGTCTGGCTCATGAAATTAAAAACCCATTAACGCCGATTCAACTTTCAGCCGAAAGGCTGCAACATAAATTAGCATCGGAGCTTTCAGAGCCATCTGCTAAAATATTGCAACGATCTACACAGACTATTGTTAATCAAGTGGAAGCCATGAAATCAATGGTTGATGATTTTTCAGAGTATGCGCGGCCTAGTAAAAAACAAGTGGAGTATATCAACTTAAATTTATTAATTAATGAAATTTTAGCTTTATATATATTACAAACAGATATAAAAATTGTAACGGCTTTTAGTACCGAAAATATTGTAATAGAAGCTGATGCCGTGAGTATTAGGCAGGTGTTACATAATTTAGTGAAAAATGCGCAAGAAGCGATGAATGACAAAGGTAAAATTGATATTAAGTTAGATAAGGTTGTCCGTAATAATACAGAATATGCAGAGTTTTCTATTTATGATGATGGTTGCGGGCTTAATGAAAAACAAATTGAAACGATATTTGAACCTTATGTAACAACTAAAGCCAAAGGAACGGGTTTAGGGTTAGCGATAGTTAAGAAAATTATTGAAGAACATGGTGGCGTAATCTGGGTGGATACGACATATAATAAAGGGGCTGGATTTGTTGTCCAGTTGCCAACAGTACTTATTTAGGACAAAGCATTGAAGACAGAATCACCTTATATATTAGTTGTTGATGACGAGCTTGATATTAGACAGTTAGTATCAGAAATTCTTGAAGATGAAGGTTATCAGGTTGAAATGGCTGAAGATGCCGCTTCAGCAAGAAACAAGAAAAAGCAGCGGCAACCACAGCTGATTTTATTGGATATCTGGATGCCAGATACAGATGGAATTACCTTATTAAAGGAGTGGGCGGCTGAGGACGAAGTGTTATGCCCAGTGATAATGATGTCTGGGCATGGCTCGGTTGAATCTGCGGTAGAAGCAACACGGCTAGGTGCTTATGACTTTTTAGAAAAACCATTGTCACTTGCTAAATTATTACTTACTGTTGAGCGTGCATTAGAAGCAAGCCAATTGCTGCAAGAAAACGTAGGATTGAAGCAACAGTTAATGTTAGATGTGGAGCCTGTTGGTAAAAGTATCGTAGTCGAGCGAACTAAAGAACAATTGAGGCGACTAGCTCAGCATAATGCAAGGTTATTGTTAGTAGGTGAGGCTGGAGTTGGTAAGGAATTGTTCGCACGATACTTACATCATCATACGGCAAGAAGTGAAGGTCCTTTTGTTGACGTGGCTGTGGGAAGTATTTCTCCTGAAAACTCAGCTGTGGAGTTTTTTGGTAAAGAAGAGAAGGGGAAAGTTTATCAAGGATTATTAGAACAGGCACATGGTGGAACCTTATTTCTGGGGGAAATCGCCGGGATGGATATGGAAACTCAGGCGCGCTTATTAAGTGCGCTAGAATCTAGCTCATTCTTAAGAGTGGGGGGAAGTGAAACTGTTCGAGTGGATGTAAGAGTTGTTGTGTCAACACGCGTTGCTTTAGATGAAGAGGTTAATGCTGGGCGCTTTAGACAGGATTTATATTTCTTACTTAATGAAGTATCACTTAATATTACATCACTAAGAGAGCATGGAGAGGATGTTCCTAGCTTGTTAAGTTATTATGTGGACTATTTTGTAAATACTGAAAAGCTACCTTTTAGAAAGTTTTCAATGGCATCACAGAACTATTTACGTAATTATAGTTGGCCTGGCAATGTAAGAGAGTTAAGAAGTTTAGTTCAGCGACTAATGATTTTAGGTGCTGGTGATGATATTGAAATGGATGAGGTTAAAACTGCATTAGGTTCTATTGCAGACGAACCTGCGTTAAATTCGAGTATTCCGGAGTTCTTTAGTTTGCCGTTGAAAGAAGCGAGGGAACATTTTGAAAAATGTTATTTAGAATATCATTTTGAGAAAAATGGTGGCAGTGTGGCTAAATTAGCGGCGGCCATCGGAATGGAGCGAACTCATTTATATAGAAAGCTACACGCTTTGAATATTAAATTATAAATAAGCTTGAAAAGAATAGGTATATACAGTAAAATTCTCGCTCTTTATACAAGCCTTAACATTTACTAAGTAAACGATGATGAAAACATTTAGTGCAAAGCCAGCAGAAGTTAAGCGCGATTGGTACGTAATTGATGCAGAAGGACAGACATTGGGTCGCCTTGCTACTGAAATTGCACGACGTCTTCGCGGTAAACATAAACCAGAATATACACCACACGTTGACACTGGTGATTACATCATAGTAGTTAACGCAGAAAAAATTGGTGTAACAGGCAACAAAGAAAACGATAAAATATATCACCACCATACTGGGTATGTTGGTAGTTTAAAGTCTGTTACCTTAGGTAAGCTAAGAAAGACTTTCCCAGATCGTATTATCAATAAAGCGGTTGAAGGTATGTTACCTAGAAACCCATTAGGCCGTGCAATGTTCAAGAAATTGAAAGTTTACGCAGGACCTTCTCACGATCATCAAGCACAACAGCCTAAAGTATTGGAATTATAGGATAAATTATGGCAGCTCAATATTATGGAACAGGACGTCGTAAAAGTGCAGTAGCACGTGTTTACGCAGTAACTGGTACAGGAAAATTTACTATTAACAGCCAATCAATAGAAGAATACTTTGGTCGTAGAACTGACCAAATGGTTGCAAAACAACCATTAGAACTTCTAGAGAAAACTGCAGACTTCGACGTTAATGTTGTTGTTAAAGGTGGTGGACCTTCTGGTCAAGCTGGTGCTATCCGTCACGGTGTGACAAGAGCATTAATGGATTTTGACGAAGAATTACGTCCAGCATTAAGAGCAGCGGGTTATGTAACTCGTGATGCACGTGTTGTAGAACGTAAAAAAGTCGGTCTACACAAAGCGAGAAAACGTCCTCAGTACTCAAAACGTTAATCGTTTTTCAGAATGGTTTTTTAAAACCATTTCTGATAAAAAAGGGTTGTTGTCGAAAGGCAATGACCCTTTTTTTGGCTATAATTATTAGTATAATTTTTTGAAAAACTGAGTATGTCAGATGGTAGCCTTAGCAAGCTAAAATAATTAGACTTGATCTTAAGGTTCCTTAATATGGAGATAAGGAAAGCCATCGCTAAGTTAAGAATATTAAACGTATGATTCTTAACCAACTATAGGTCGTAGTCAACAAAGGACTTCCTTATATTTCTATAAATTGTAGTTGTATTGTATAAATATTAGTGAATATGTAGTTCGCGTGATTTTTTCTTATCATTTCTAAGTAATGTATATTCTTTCTGGTTCCCAATCATTGGTTTTCCTTCAGGGCTAAGAACAATAAGAGTTCCCTCGTCTTTAATATGTAATATCCGTACCTTTGAACCCTTACGTGCTGTTAAAGTGAGAGTGCTAGATTTATCATTCCAGTCATATTTACCTTTTTCAAAAAATTCTCTATTGGAAGATTGAGCATATTGAGTAACAAGTAAATAATTCTTTTTATTTTTTAAAGATAGGGTCATTTTAATTCCAGCACAATGATCGCATGGAAGGTAGCCATAATAAACACCTCTGAATTTTTGGCTTTCATCCTCATTCATATGTTCTGAATGATCTACTCCTTTACGCGTCAATTCTCTTGCTCTTTGTA
>CAJVYL010000096.1 GCA_913009265.1 uncultured Methylococcales bacterium | reverse complement strand
CCAGGTAAATCGTCAAAAGACAAATTAGAGGCTCTGTTGCGAGCATTGAAATTAACTAAACCACAATACACGGCATTAGCACCCGCAATAACGGCTGCTTTAATGGCTTCAACATCGCCACCGGGCGCTAATAATTCAATTTTTTTATTCATCTTGTGGTTCAGTAATTATAGAAAGTGACTAAGGAGTCAGTTTAATGCTGATTTATAATGGGAGCTAACGATAATGCTATGAATTAAATTCAGCTGAGTTTTTAAAGTGGTTTTCCATTTCATTTAGTCTCTCTGGTGTTCCTATATCTAGCCAGTAGCCATTAAATTTTTCACCAGTTACTTTATTGTTAGACATAACTTTTCGTAATAATGGACCTAGTTTATTAATACCAGGTTCTAACCCCACAAAGAGTTTAGGGTGGAACAGACCAATGCCACTATAAGTTAAGCTTTGTTGACCTCGTTCTGAAACCTGTTCAGTGTTAGATAAATAAAAGTCACCATCTAGATGGTGTGGCGGGTTTTTAATTAGAACTAAATGCGCTAGGGATATATTTTTATTATATAACTGGCTAAAATCATAATCGTTTGCAATATCGCCATTAACAACCAAAAATGTATCATCTCCCAATAAGTGCATTGCATTTGATATACCGCCTGCAGTTTCTAAAGCTGTATCACCTTCATCTGAATAGCTAATTGACGCACCAAATTGAGCACCAGTACCTAAAGTATCTTTTATTTGTTGTCCAAGATAGGCAATATTGATTACTATTTCTTTAAATCCAGCTTCAACTAATTGCTCAATGGTATATTGAATAATTGGTTTACCAGCAACGGATAAAAGTGGTTTTGGTGTGTTGTCGGTTAGGGGACGCATTCTTTCGCCGCGTCCAGCAGCTAAAATCATTGCTTTCATTTTTTGTTGTTATAAGCCGGTAAAATGGAATGTAATAGGAAATGGTTAAATTCGCTAAGTTCAGGGTATTTATTACAAATATGACTGACGTACTCTAGCGTTCTAGGAATATCAGCTAAATAAGTTGGTTTATTATCTCGAAGATATAAACGAGAAAAAATACCAATAGCCTTTAAGTGACGCTGTAAGCCCATCAAATCAAACCAATGTGTGAATGTTGCTAGGTCAGTATTGATTAGACCTAGTTTATTTATTTGTTGAAAGTATGTTGTCATCCAAGTAATAACACTTTCTTCTGGCCAGCTTATATAGCAATCACGTAACAGTGAAACTAGGTCGTAAGTAATCGGACCAATAACAGCATCTTGAAAATCTATTATGCCAGGTGAGTTATCAGGTAAGAACATTAAGTTTCTAGAGTGAAAATCTCTATGAACACAGACTTGGGGCTGTTCTAATGCTGATGTAATTAATATTTGATTAAGTGTTTTTTTGATATTTTCAGGGATAGATAAATTAAGGTATTCAGCTAAGAACCAATCATAAAATATATCCAGCTCTCTATTTAATAAAGCTTCATCATAACAAGGTAGTTGTGATTTAGATAAAGACGGTGTTGTTTGCAGGCGCTGTAACGTTTTAAAAGCGGAGCTATAAAGATCTGTCGCATTGTCTGGATTCAGCTTATCTAAAAAGCAATGACAACCAAAATCATCTAATAATAGAAAACCTTGAGCTAAATCTTGCTGGTAAATTGCTGGGACATTTATATTAGCTGATTTGAATAGTTGTGCGATTCGAATAAAAGCTTCTGTATTTTCTTTTTCCGGAGGCGCATCCATTATGATGTGCTGGCCTTGGGTATGGGTTACTCTAAAGTAGCGTCTGAAACTCGCATCACTTGAAGCAATTTCAAAGTTTATGATTGAAAGCTTAAGTGTGCTTGTTAACCAATCAATGATTGCTTGCGCACGTGTATCTGTTGTCGACATGAGGTTCTTGAGTTATTAAAAACAATAAAGGCTAATATATTTTAAATCAGCTTTATAAACTAAGGTAAAATAAACGGCTATTTTATTCGATTTTTAAGTTATTAAGCTACCTTTACTGATACTAATCTATATGCATTGCAGATATTTTGTTTTTATTTCTCTTTCATTGTACGCAGAATTAAATATTGCAGATAGCAACGCATGGGATTGTGAAAAAGTTGTAGGGGGAGAATGGAAATGTGCTTCTCAAGCGCCAGTTACAGAAGTTGATAAAAATAAAGTACAAGCTAAAACTGAAATTAAAAAAACTGCACCTGTTATTCCTCAACTTACGCATACTATTACCGCACCACAAAAAAAAATAGATCAACCTGGTTTTACTTGTAATGAAGGTGAGGAGGATCAAACATGGAGTTGCACTACTTCTACTGTTTCTGCCAGAAAAATGCGGTACGACTCTGATTCCTCTGGCTTGTTTCCATCAGCTTATACAGGTCAAGAAGAACAAATATTTTCTAAATTACATAGTCAGCTAAAATTTGATCCTTGGGAAAACTGCTCAAGTCAATTTCGAGCCAAGGATCCATATTTAGCAAATAATGATTTAAGAAATACTGCTCCTATGGATATAACAGCCGATTATTCAGAGGTTTTTGATAAAGAAGTCACCAGTTTTTTTGGTAATGTCGAAATGATTCGGGCTGATCAACATATTACATCAAACAGATCTAGTTATAATACTGAATCTGATACTATGGATGCTCAGGGCAATGTTTTTTATAACGAAAATGCAATATCACTTTATAGTGATACCGTTTTATTAAATTTAGCTACGGATGAAGCGAGACTTCGAGAGGCTTTATTTATATCTCCCTCTGGACCTATAAGGGGGCGTGCCGATGTTGTGTACAGGGATAGTAAATTCCTCTCTCGATATAATAATACCTCTTTTACTAGTTGCCGACCAGGCAATGAAGATTGGGTTGTTCATGCCAAAAGATTAAAAATGAACAAACAAACAGGCCAAGCATCTGCCAAACACGCCTGGTTAGCTATTAGCGGAATTCCAGTTTTATACACGCCTTATATTTCATTTCCATTAGATGATCGTAGATTATCTGGTCTTTTACCACCAACTTTTGGTGGAAGTGATGAAAATGGTTACGATATGACTGTTCCCTATTATTGGAATATGGCACCTAATTATGATTTGACGGTTTGGCCAAGGTATATGTCTAAACGTGGGGGGATGCTAGGTGGGGAATTTAGACATTTATCTAAAAAATCATCTAGTACATTATCCTTAGAATATTTACCTTATGATTTGTTAAGTAAAGAAGAACGATATGCTGGCTCGTTTAAGAATAGGTCTCAAATCCTTGATAACTTAAGCAGTAATATTGATGTGAATTATGTATCGGATGATGCTTATTTTGATGATTTAAATGATACCTTAGGTATGTCTAATGACAGGTTTTTAAGAAGTATAGCAAGTTTAAATTACCATAGGGAAGGGGTCTCATTTTCTACCAATGTAGAAGGGTATCAAAAGATAGATCAGAATATAGCCGATACAGATAAACCTTACCAAAAATTACCTCAAGTAACTTTAAATGTAAATCATTCGTTTGATCAATGGCCAGTTGATATTGCAGTTGAAAATGAGTACATTAATTTTTATCATGCAGATCTAGTGAATGGGCAGCGATTTAATACCAAACCTTCAATAACCTTTCCTATAATGACAGCTGGTAGCTTCATCAAGCCTCGTTTTTCTTTGCAACACACTGAATATTATTTAACTAAGCAAAATGATAATACTTCAGATCATTTTAGTCGTACTTTGCCTATAGCTTCTGTAGATAGTGGATTGATCTTTGAAAAGAACTTTAAATTCTCAGACTCTGCTTATATGCATACATTAGAACCTAGGTTATTTTATTTATATATTCCAGAAGATGATCAAAGTGATATTCCTGTTTTTGATTCATCATTGTATGATTTTGGATTTAGTAGTTTATTTAGAGAAAATAGATTTAGTAGTGTTGATAGGGTGCAAGATGCAAATCAAATCACATTAGCAATGACAACTAGGCTCGTTGATTCAGATACTGGGCAAGAGCGGTTAAATTTAAGTGTTGGTGAAATCTTTTATTTTCAGGATAGAAATGTAACTTTGTCAGGTGCACCAGAGACAAACAGTCTTTCTAATGTAGTTGCAGAGTTAAGTGGCCAATTAACTGATAATGTATATTTTAATTCGGGAATACAGTGGAATCCTGATGTTAATGATATTACAAGGGGGAATTTTGATATTAAGTATAATGATGAGGCTAATAGAATAATCAATTTTGGTTATCGTTACAGAAATGACGAGCTTGATCTTAACCCTAATGCTGTTGCGGAAATCATACAAACGGACAGCTCTTTTAGATGGCCTTTATTTGATAATTGGCATGGTGTTGGGCGATGGCAATATTCCTTAAAATATAATTCAACCAAAGAAAGCTTTCTTGGCTTAGAAAAAGAAAGTTGTTGTTGGCGTTTTCGGGTTATATGGCGTTATTACACTGAAACTACCTCAGGTGATGATACAGATGAAATGGATGAAGGTATTTTCTTCCAGTTTGAACTAAAAGGTCTAACAGGTTTTGGTGATAAAGTTGATGAGTTTCTTGAGCAAAATCTAAAGGGATATCGTAGAGAAGAATAAATGAAAAATAATATATACCTAAATAGCATTTTAATAATATGTGGACTATTGTCTAATTTTATTGTTCATGCAGAAACCTTAGATCGTATTGTAGCCATTGTTGAAGATGACATCATTCTAGATCGAGAATTAACACTTGAAACTTATAGCATTGTACAAAAGTTAAAAGCTAATAAAGTGATGATACCTCCGGCTTTTATACTTAGAAAGCAAGTGCTGGAACGACTGATTGTAGACAAATTACAACGTCAACTAGCTGAAAGATCAGGTATTAGAGTAAGTGATGAAATGCTGCGTAATTCTGTTACAGATATTGCTAGGCGTAATGGTTTATCTGTAGAAGCATTTAGAAAAGAGCTACAAAGCCAAGGGATGGGGTTTCAGGGTTTTGAGGAAAGTATCCGAAATGAAATTATTGTTAATCAATTAAGGGCTAGAGAAGTTGGGTCACGAATTAAAGTAACTGATAGAGAGGTGAATCACTATTTAGAAACGCAAGGTGATGTCAATAAAGAGCAGGTTCAATACCATTTAGGGCATATATTGATTTCTGTGCCTGAGGCTGCGTCTTCATCTGTCATTCAGCTAGCAAAGGAAAAGGCCAGTAAAACCATTGATGATTTACAGAAAGGGGCTGACTTTAAGCAAACTGCTGTCGCTGTTTCTGAAGGTGGAAATGCATTAAAAGGTGGTGATTTAGGCTGGAGGGATTTAGGTCAAATACCTACGCTTTTTGTTGATATTGTAGTCAAAATGAATAAAGGTGATGTTTCTGATCTAATTCGTAGCCCAAGTGGCTTCCACATTATTAAAATGTTGGAGCTAAAAGGTGTAAATAAGCACATTGTTACCAAAACAAGAGTAAGACATATCTTGATAAAAACTAATGAGCTTATTGATGATAATGAGGCGAGAAAGCGATTATTATCACTTAAAGAAAGGATTGTAGATGGAGATGATTTTGCTACATTGGCGCGAGCAAATTCAGATGATAAAGGTTCTGCAATTAACGGTGGTGAACTAAACTGGGTGGGGCCTGGCGATTTAGTAGCACCTTTTGAGGCAGCTATGACTAAATTGGCAATTAATGGTATTAGTGAGCCTGTTCAAACACAATTTGGTTGGCACCTTATTCAAGTACAAGAAAGAGAAGATAAGGATAATAGTGTAGAGCATAAAAAAAATAAGATAAAAGAACAAATCCGAAACCGTAAAATTGAAGAAGAAACTGAATTGTGGTTACGCCGGTTACGGGATGAAGCGTACGTAGATATTAATTTAGATCGTTTGTAGAGTAGATGAAGGACCAGAAAATTAACAGCAAAGAAGAGTTAAGAAATAGTTTAAAATCTCTTTTGAATAAAGATGAGATTGCTCTACATAAAGAGTTTATAAAGGGTTTATCGGATGAGCTTCAAGTAAGTACTTTAGATTGTGCGGCAGCACTGTCTTTATTAAACTACTCAAATTTAATATCAACTGAGCAAGATAATATATCTACACCTGATAAAAAAACCGCCGCAGTAACTACCGCTAAACAAAAAGTTGTAAGATACCGCTTAGACGTAGGGCGAAAGCACTTGGCGTCAATAGAAGAAATAAGAGCAGTTTTAATTGAAGTTTCTGGTGTAGATAAAAATCGTATTGGAAGGCTGGATATTAGGAACTATTATAGTTTGGTTGATTTACCCGATGGAATGCCAGCGGATATATTTCAGTTATTAGCTGAGGTAGAAATTAAACAACGAAAGCTAAATATTAAAAGAGTTAAGTATCAGCCCAGGTTTTATAGAAGAAAAAAATAATGAAATATTAGTATTAGACCGCCTTAATGGAGAGTCTAATACTAAATAACAAATTATATAGTTTTTTTACGTGAACGACTAATGCCTAGTAAGCCAAATAAAGCACTACCAAATAACCATGCTGCAGTTGGTACTGGTACAGGGGCGATTGCTAAAGCCCCAGCAATAAAACCACTCGAATCACTTTCGGTGTATCCTTTAAAGTGAATGCCATAAGTTGAGCCGCCTGTTATAGAACTTAATTCAATAGAGTCACCAGTAGTAGCCCAAGTTGAAAGAGTTGCTCCATCGGAACTAGTAAGTGCAAATTGAAAATCAATAATATTAAAACTATTATTGAGCTCTAGTGATGTTGCACTAGCTGCTAATGATGAAGAGGGGGTGCCTGTGACAATCTTAAATAAATAAATATCATCTATTGTCGTATCTGCAGCAAAAATATAAGAAAAGGTAAGGTTATCGGGGCTGTCTGATCCAAGTAACAGTGACGTGTCGTGTTCAGTAACAGCGCTAGCGCTAGCCGATATAGTTAATAAAGTAATAGCCAAAAAAAACTTTTTAAGCAATAACATTCGTAAGTTCCATAATTAAATTTCAAATTAAGAACTATCCCTTAACCCCTCAAGAAATAGAGCATATTATGATTTTAACAAAGAACAAGACTAACACCAAGAAAATATTATTTGTTAGCTTATCAATTAAAATCTTTAATCTTGAGTTTGGTTTTTAAAATTAACTTTATATTTTTATAAGGATAATTAAATAGATACAAAAGGATTGTTCTGCATTTCATTGCCAAACGTAGACATGGGTCCATGCCCTGGAATAAACTTTACATCTTTCCCTAAAGGCCATAAGTTATTTTTAATTGAGCTGACTAGAGTGTCAAAATTACCTTTAGGGAAATCGGTACGACCAATTGAGCCATTAAAAAGAACATCACCAACAACGGCTAGTTTCGATTGTTCGTGATAAAAAACAATATGGCCCGGTGTATGACCAGGGCAATGGATTGCTTTTAGGGTTTGTTCTCCAACTGTAACGGTATCTTCATGATTTAACCATCGGGTTGGGGTAAAAGCATCACAGGGAGGAAAACCAAAGGTTTGTATTTGAGAGGGAAAAGCATCCAGCCAGAATATATCTTCTTGCTGAGGCCCTTCAATAGGTAGCGATAGTTTTTTAGCCAATTCTGCAACACCACCTACATGATCAAGGTGGCCATGAGTCACAAGAATAATTTCTGGTATTACGTTTTCTTCTTTTATAACAGCTAAAATAGTATCAATATCACCACCAGGGTCTACAATTGCTGCTTTATTGGTTTTCTCACAAATTAATAGAGAGCAGTTTTGTTGATAAGAAGTAACAGGGATAATGACAAATCTTAGGCTCATAATATTGTGTAGACAGATATTGTAGAGCGGACTTCAGTCCGCAATATAGAGTGGCTTGATGACAGCGGACTGAAGTCCGCTCTACAAAATACTTTATTTATTAATACACATCTCGAACATAACGCTTTTCTTTCTTCAGTTGATTAACATAATCAATCGCTTGTTCTGATGATTTATTGCCATGCGTTTCAATGAGTGAATGCAGGGCTTTATCAACATCTTTAGCCATATAAGTTGCATCACCACAAACGAAGAAAGATCCGCCTTGATCTAGCCAAGAAAACATTTCAGCACCGTTTTCAATCATACGATCTTGAACGTAAATTTTTTCTTCTTGATCTCTAGAAAAGGCAAGGTCTAAGCGAGTAAGAACCCCTTTTTCCTGCATGGCTTCGATTTCATCTTGATAGATATAATCTGTCGCTGCATTACGGTCACCAAATAACAACCAGTTTTGACCGCTTGCTTTTCTGAACTCACGTTCTTGCAAAAATGCTCTAAAAGGAGCAATACCAGTACCAGG
>CAJVYL010000095.1 GCA_913009265.1 uncultured Methylococcales bacterium | reverse complement strand
AAAGGGCTACCTAATAGAATTTCAGGTGATGCGCGTTATTATGCAGATTTTGCTAATAAGCATAAACCGGTTAGGGAGGATGTATGTTATTCATCAAATAAAAAGGGGTTATTGTTGCCCCCCCAAGAAAACTGTATTTATAATCCGGAATTTTCTCTAAATGTGGCTCTTTGGGGGGATAGTCATGCTGGTGCCATTATGGACCCTTTGGCAAAAGAAATGAGCATACAGCAGCAAGGGATTATAGAAATGGTATATTCTAGCTGCCCGCCTGTTATTGGGCTTAAGCAATATGATAAAGAGGGAAAGTGTAACCAGTTTAATATTGAGTCATTGGCGTACTTAAAGAGCAGTCGTATTCAAACAGTTATTTTGGTGGCGCGGTGGGATTATTATATTGAAGGTACGTTTAATAATGGTGAGGGAGGAATAGAAGCAGGGTCAGGCCATAGCTATGGTCCTATTTCAAAAGATATCTCTTTTATTCATGATAGAGGCTATTTATCTGCAATGGGGGCGATGTATAGAGGTACGACTGAGGCATTATTAAATGCTGGTAAACAAGTTATTTTGGTATACCCAATCCCTGGGGCTGGCTGGAATGTCCCTAATTTATTTACAAAAATCTATTTACATGATTATGAACCATTAAAGCATTCGATAGTATCGACCTCGTTTGAGGTGTTTCAGTCACGAACAAAGAATGTCTATGCGCAACTAGATAAGCTACCAAGCCATCCTAATTTATTAAAAATATACCCAGAAAAGGTTTTTTGTAATAGTACGGTAAGTGGTCGCTGTATTTTAGAGATTAATAAGAAGCCATTATATTACGATGATGATCATGTGAATTATTTTGGGGGTGAATTAGTATCCAAGGAAATTATTAAAGGGATGAAGGGCAAGCATTGGTTGTAGTCTGCCTGAGGGCTAAGCATGGTATTGTATTATTACTGTAGGGTTGACCTTGCGATAGGCAAGGTCAAATTAATTTTTATTATTTTATGAGGGGGATTGGTTAAACTGTAAGGCATGTAAAGCGGCATAAGCCCCCTGTTTAGATAACAGCTCTGTATGTGAACCCCGCTCAATAATCTTACCGTGTTCCATTACTAAAATAACATCCGCATTTTCGATAGTTGATAAGCGATGTGCAATTACGATAGTGGTTCTATTTGCCATCACATGCTCTAAGGCTTTTTGAATATAACGCTCTGACTGCGTATCTAAAGCTGAAGTTGCCTCATCTAAAATTAATAACGGTGAGTTTTTTAATAAAGCACGTGCAATTGCTAATCGCTGACGCTGTCCGCCTGATAATTGAATACCATGTTCGCCAATTTCAGTTTGCATACCATGCGCTAAACTATCAATAAACTCCGTTGCATAAGCATCATCAGCCGCTTTTAATACATCTGCTTCAGAAATACCTTCTAAAGAACCATAAGCGATATTATTAAATACCGTATCATTAAACAAAGTAATATTTTGCGTCACTAAAGCAATTTGCTCTCTTAATGCCTCTAGTGTGTATTTCGTGATTTCAATACCATCTAATAAAATCTTTCCTTGGCTATAATCATAAAAGCGCGGAATAAGGTTGGTAATAGTGGTCTTGCCACTACCCGATGCACCAACAATGGCAATGGTCTGCCCTGATTTTATTTTAAGATTAATATTTTTGAGCGCGGCTTTTTCAGCCTTAGGGTAGTAAAAAGAAAGATTCTTAAATTCAAGCTCTCCTTTGCCTATTATTTTTGTTCGTGTCCCTAAATCTTTTTCTACTTCAACATCTAATACCTCAAAAATATCACTGGCGGCAGCGATACCTTTTTGAATATCGTTATTGGCTTTGGTGAGTTGTTGAATAGATTTAGGCATCATAAAGGCTGCAAGTAAGTAAGAGACAAAAGTCCCTGTACTTGCTGACTCCATTAGCTGCAAAGCAAGAAAAAGTAGTGTCGCTAAGGCAAAAGCAACAAGTAATTGCATGATAGGGTTTTGAATTGAGGTAAATAATCCGACCCTTTGTGATTGTTGCTTATTAAATAAGCTATTTTCTTTAAAGCGCTGAATTTCATGCGGGGCGCCACCAAAACATTTAACCACGCGGTTTCCAAGGACAAGTTCAGAAGTAATATGGGTCATATCGCCCATGGAATTTTGGATATGTTTACTTAATGCTCTAAGGCGTTTGCTAACAAAGGTAACGAGAATAGCAATGATCGGGGCAATCGCAAGAAAAACCAGAGTTAACTGCCAGTTAACCCAGGTTAAATAAGCCAGCAAGCCGATTGTAGTAAGACCCTCACGAATGAAAATTCGAACTGAGTCTGTAACGGCACGGGCGACTTCTGCAACGTTATAAGTAATTAAAGAAATTAAGTTGCCGCTATTATGTGCATCAAAATATTCTGTGGATAATTGAGTGTAATGGTTAAATAACTCACTCCGTAACTTATGTACCACATTCACTGAAACTTTGATTAAGAAGTAATTACCTAAAAAACTACCTACACTTCTAAAGCTAACTAAGGCAATAATATATAAAGGTAAATATTGTGTATCAGATTTATTTCCTGTTTCTAAGGTCTCGATAATTACTTTTATCATTTCAGCTAGCATTGGCTGAGCGAGAGCAATCATTGCAAAACCAATAATACTAACAATAAAAAATTTAAGGGAAGGTAGTAGGTATTTTAAAAGTCGCTTGTAGATCGAAATTCCAGAAATAGGTGGTATTGGTTTTTTTGACATTGATTTATGAATGCATTGAGAGCTTGTTAGAAGGAATGGAGGCAGTAGATGCGACTAAGATAAAGACAAAAAAGGTATTCATAATGCCATGCCCAAAGGCGAGGTTAGTTAAGCCAAAAAAAGCATACCCTAACGATAATAATAAAATAAGGCTAGGTAGGTAGTGATTTTTGGGCTGGGATAGATTTTTGTAAAATACAATACAGGGGGCAATAAGTAGTATGAATAAGCTAATAAGCCCTAAGCCTCCTTTACCAACTAGAGTAGTTAAGTACTCATTATGAAAATGACCGAATTGATGTGATGTGTTTTTTAAAGTTTTATCCTCCGCAACACTAATTACTGAGATTTGTCGTGTGTTATGTAAGCCAAATCCTAATACAGGGTGTGTAGGGATGGTTTCGACGGCTATTTTCCATAAGGCTATACGCGCTCCTACAGAAGATAAGCTGTTTTTTTCATGCGATTCTATCTCCTGCTGCATGGTATTAAAGCGAGATTGCACTTGAGGGGATAATTCAGCGGCTGTTATAAGGAGAATACCCGTGATAGCTAAAAGGATTAAAGGTTTCAGTGTGATAGACTTTTGTTTGTACCATATAAATAGCACTAGTATGAATAAAAAGGGGAATGTAATCCAAGCGCCTCTTGATAAAGAGAATACAACGGCACTACAGCCTAAAATAAAACTAAAAAGACTCATGTATTTTTGTATGTTTGTTTCGTGGTGGATATTGATGATTGAGAAAAAACTCAGTAATAAAGCAATATCACCAAAGGGAATAGCATTAACGGTGCCATTAGCGCGTTGCCCTAAATAGAAATACTGAATAAGTGCAATAATACCAGCTAATATAGCGCCTATTTTGATAGCAGTGCTAAGGGCCTGTGCATTTAGTTTTTGTGATAAAAGTACTGCAAGCCAAGG
The DNA here is from genome assembly GCA_913009265.1 of uncultured Methylococcales bacterium. Taxonomy (GTDB): domain Bacteria; phylum Pseudomonadota; class Gammaproteobacteria; order Methylococcales; family Methylomonadaceae; genus QPIN01. The sequence continues at coordinate 4,687 of CAJVYL010000095.1, read as the reverse complement.
CGCGACTAGAAAATGATAATTAGTTCCTAAACGTTTGAAAGCATAGAGGGATACATCTGAGGCTAAAATAGATAGTAATGCGACAGAAAAATAAAGGATACAAATAAAGGAGATTGCTTTGGTTTGGGCATTAGTGAATGGGTTGATTTTCTGCTGGTAGCAATAAATTAAGCTATAAGCTGAAATAAGAATAAATGCAACTACACCAGCAGCGGGAATAATAAGGATAAAAGCTGGGATAATTCCAAATAGGTAGTTAAAGTATGTTTTATTTTGATTTGTCATTCTGGTCTAATTTTATAAATAAGAGTTTAAGGTTTGCATAGTATTCTGAGTTGCACCGACATTTTTATTTAAAAATATATGCCCATTTTTGATTAATAATCGTCTATTTTCACTATTCTGATATAAATTTTTTATGGTGAGCACAATATCCTTTTCAGTTTGGCATTGAATGCAGGCTTGCTGGCTAATGACATGAGCCGAAATTTCTTTGAAATTTAGCATATATGGCCCGAAGAGCGTAGGAGTACCTACGGCAAGAGGCTCTAAAATATTATGCCCGCCAACAGGAACAAGGCTACCGCCAACAAAACAAATATCTGCGGCGGCATAAAGCATTTTTAATTCACCTAAAGTGTCTGCTATATAAATATCTGTTTCTGTGTTGCAGTGTTTATCTGCACTGCGCATAATAACATTCATTTTTGCTTCATTAGCTAAAGATTTTACCTCTATAAATCGCTCAGGGTGGCGAGGAACAAGGAGGAGGAGCAATTCAGGAATCTCTTTTTTAAGGGCTTGATAGCAACTAATGATGATAGCCTCTTCTCCTTTATGCGTACTTGCCGCAACCCAAACAAATCTGTTGCTAAAAAGGGTATTCTTCAGTAATTTTCCTTGAGCAATCAACTCTTTTGAAACGATCACATCAAATTTTAAATTCCCTGAAACGCTTAATTTATTTTGCGCGACTCCAATACTTATAAAATGTTGTCGATCCTCTTCTGTCTGGGTCAGTATATGAGTTACATTATTGAGCGCAGGGATAGCTAAGCGAGATATTTTTTTGTAATTATGAGCGGAATTTTTAGAGAGGCGAGCATTAATAATAAACAGAGGAACCTTTCGTTTTCCACATTCAGAAAATAGGTTAGGCCAAATTTCTTTTTCCATAATCACTGCAATTTTAGGATTAAAATGATGAAAGAAGTTATGTAAGACGTAAGGAATATCATAGGGTAAGTAAACGTGGCTTACGGTGTCACCTAATACCATTTTGACTCGGGATGAACCAGTGGGTGTGGTAGTCGTGATTAATATGGGTATTTTTGAATTATCAGCCTGCAGTCGTTTGATCAATGGAAAGAGGGCTTCAGCTTCCCCTACGGAAACAGCATGAAACCAGATGCTATTTTGAGGGTGCTGGTGACTATAAATAGCTAAACGTTCTTGCCAGCGCTGGCGGTAAGTTGGGGCTTTAATACCTTTCCAGTAAAGACGTAATAAAATAAACGGGGTTAATAAGGTAAAGATAATAGTATAAATATATTTCATCTATGTTTCATAGAAGGACGGGTTTAATTTTGAAATTAAATCCTAGGGTTGATAGAGCGTCAAAATATTCAAAATAGTGACTGAGTAATTGTATGTCTTGAATTCAGGGAATATTATATTGCTAATTTATTTTATAAAGAAGACACTTTTTCAATTTTAAAGTCACTCTGCATCGGGTTTGTTAAAGCTGTAGATGCATGTAATTATAAGTAACGATCTATTAAAAGGCATAACCTGAATTTAGGTGATGGTTAAGAAACTAAGGTCAATTAGAATTTTTTTCTCTCATACGTCTAATATTTTGACGAAGCCGTGTCTTTATCGTACCTTTTTTATAACGCCCCTTAGTAATATGTTGAATACGGTAGATTCCTGGAATATCAATACCAACCCCCTGACTACGTAACAACCACCTAAAAGCCCTATCCTCATAAGCTTTACACCAATGATTTTCTGGTTTTTGATAAATACCAATAGTCTTACAATAGCCACAAGAACGAGCGACAGTACCATTAGTAATTTGCAGGGGGCCCGTTGCTCTAGTAATATTAACGGTATGAAAATTACTAGTATCAATATCAAGTACCTGAGGCTTTGCTCCTTTAACTAAAATAGGATCTGTTTCAGTTAATAAGGTTGTAATACGTTCTTGTAAAGGAAAGAATAAAACTTCACTTTTCCCTTTTAAGGATTCAGCTAATCCATCTAAACAGTAATGATGAAAGACAAGGTCACAATCTGTAAACCAAACCCAATCAGCTTGCGTGTTAAGTGCGGCTTGATTACGACCAATACTGCGTCTAAAGAGTTTTTCTTTAGGTAATTCTTGCCAATTCCAAGTAATATTATTAACCGTTTGTTCAGCAAAGAAATCTAACATAGCAACGGTATCAGCATCTTCTGAAGAATAGAAAACAGTCACAATCACATTTAATTGAGTAGGCGGGTAATTCACTAAAGAACTTAATTGATAATCTAGCAAATGTGCATATTTCCAGCAATGACTCACAATTTCTAATGTTAATCGCTCTGAATTGATTGCCCTTTCAGCTTTAGAAGGAATGGTCGCTAAAAACCATTTAGCAGGTATTTTTCCACTCGCAGCAAAGCGAAAAAAAAGCCCTAAAATTTTATCAGTCCAATGAGTTTTAATGTGTTTAATAAGTGTTTCCATATGATCTATAATGAATTTTTGAAATTAAAGACTAATTTACTAATATTAACTCACATTGGGTGGGTTATTTATTATTAAAATTAATCGATTTTATATACTAATTCTGTATTATAATTAATATATTTATTGGGGCTGGTGTTGTGTTTTTTCCTATTTAAATTATTATTTTTAGTTGTCTTATTTATGGTTATTTAATTGAATTCCATAATAATTCAAATTTATGAATAACTCTTAAAAATATATAATTATTAACAGTGCTATACTGGTAAGGTTTTTTAATTTCTTTATCAATACATTCTAAATAGTTTTCTGCTGTGGGTAAGTTATTTAAATCTCTAGATTTAAATTGATTCCAAAAATTTTTATTTTTTTCAATAAATGACTTTGGATCGCTACCGGACCATTTTTCCGCTAACTTCACAGCTAATGTCTTATACTTACCTCTATAAACAGGAACTTGAGGTAAATACATAACAAAAGGACTAGCCATAAATCCCATCAGCCCAAATTTTTCTTTTGCCTGTAACGAATTTTCATTCTCACTTAATGAAAATACCCAATGTTTATCTAATAACCTAGTTCGGTGAGCAAGAAATACATCCGTGTAACTAAACCCTGTCTGATGTTTTTTTCCTGATGAATTACGAAAATAACAAGGGAAATCATTGTTGAGATATGTAATGCGTTGATTTCGTTTATGGCGCTGGCCCTTTAAAAAAACAGGGTTTAAGAAAGCTTTTTTAGGGAACTGTTGAAAAAAACCTTCAATATACTGGTAGTCATCTTCCTCTAAGGGGCGAACTAATTGCATATCATCTTGAATGAAAAGTACCCAATCACTCTTTGAGCTTTCCAGTGCCATCTGCATGTTATTATATAATCCTCCATGACGCATATTTTTTTCTTGCAATGGCTGTATAAGCGCTACCTTATCCGGTAAGTTACGAAGAAGATTTTTAGTTTCAGGGTCAGAGCTATTATCATCAATAATTGTCAAATCAAAAGGTAAAGAATAATTAAGGCAAGATTCAATTGCATTAGCTAAAAATTTTACTCGATTATAAGAAAAAATATAAATAGAAAGTACTTTTTTTGTCATCTAGATTTACCTATATATTTAATATCTACCATAAATAGGAATGTGCGATTATAATAATTAGGGAGAGAGAGTGAAATTAAGATCCAAGTAGTTTTAGCTTAATGGGCTTTACCCTAGTATTTAATTTTAGTAAAAATATTATTGTAGCATATATTTTGGCTCTTCCCGATTTCGCAGGGTAAAATCAATATGTAGTTTTTCATGTAATATTAAAATCATGAATATTTATTTAACCTGTTGATTTGATAATGAATTTTATGGATAACCCCCCCCTGCTAATCCTAGATATAGGGATCACCCCGCGAAATCGGGAAGATCCAGAAATGTAGCCTAGCTATATAGAGCGCCTAGAAAAATTAGAGCAATTACGTGTTTTAGAAAATGGATTTGCGATACAAATGATAGAAACGAGCTATAACTCGATAGGGATAGATACTCAGGAAGATTACGAAAAAGCATTGCGATTACTTGAATGTTAGTTTTAAGTTATCTGAATTTAGAGGCATGAGATGTTTCTAGGTTAGATTAATGAGTGACGCGCTATAATAGCGAACTATTCTTATTATTGCGTGTTTTGGTGTTATGTCACAAGATTACATAAAAAAAATTCTCCGAGCTAAAGTTTATGATGTCGCAGAAGAAACGCCGCTAGACTTTGCGCCTAGTTTATCTAAACGAATTGCGAATCAAATTTTTTTAAAAAGAGAAGATTTACAACCTGTCTTTTCCTTTAAAATTCGGGGTGCGTATAACAAAATTGCTTTTTTAAGTGATAAAGACAAGCAAAACGGTGTGATTGCGGCTTCTGCGGGGAATCATGCGCAAGGTGTCGCTTTATCAGCTCAGAAGCTGGGTAT
>CAJVYL010000094.1 GCA_913009265.1 uncultured Methylococcales bacterium | reverse complement strand
CCCATCCCAATTAGCATTAACTCAATGCCTGCATTTATCATTTCGGTCATGATTATTCTCTATTAGAAACAATTATCCGTGCATTATAACATATTTTTTTTATGACCATGGTTGAGGCTGAAAGTGGCTATACTACTGGTTTGGCAACATAAATTAAGTGTTGTTATCATTAACTCTAAGTGTAAAATGAGATTTATATGTATTTTAAAAGTATTAAGGTCTAAATAATGGGTAAACAAAAGACAGAGCAACAATGGCGTGAAACATTATCAGCAGAACAGTTTGATGTTTGCAGAAACAAAGGGACAGAACGACCTTTTACGGGGAAATATACTGACTGTAAAACTTTAGGAACTTATATCTGTGCTTGTTGTGGGGAAAGCTTGTTTGATTCTGAGACTAAATATGATTCTGGATCAGGTTGGCCCAGTTTCTGGAATACTATTGATGCTAATAATATTAAGGAAATAACGGATGAAAGCCATGGAATGAAACGGGTCGAAGTGACTTGTAAATCTTGTGGAGCTCATTTGGGGCATGTGTTCGAAGATGGGCCTCAACCAACTGGCTTACGTTATTGTATTAATTCAGTATCGATGGAGTTAAAAGAAAAATGAGTATAGCAAAGGAACAGGTAGAAGCATTGCTAGATTTCATTGATGAGAGTCCAAGTGCTTTTCATGCAGTAAAGAGTATCGAAAATAAATTAATCTCTTTTGATTTTAAAGCACTTAAGGAAACTGATATATGGAATATAAAACCAGGAGGGCGATACTATATTATTAGGGATGATTCATCAATTATTTGTTTTGTATTAGGAAAAAAATTATTAACAGAAACTGGTTATAGGATTTTAGGGGCTCATACAGATTCTCCAGGGTTGAAAATAAAGCCTAATGCGGTTAAAAATTCTGATGGCTTACTTAGGCTAGGTGTGGAAATTTATGGCGGACCAATTTTAGCGACCTTTACAGATAGGGACTTAAGTATCGCGGGTCGAATTAGCTATAAAACAGAAGAAGGTCATATCGCCAGTAAATTGGTTAAGTTTGATCAAGCTTTGTTGCGCTTACCTAATCTCGCCATTCATATGAATAGAAAGGTAAATGAAGAGGGCTTAAAATTACATAAACAAAATGAATTGGCTTTGATTCTATCTGCAGCCGTTGAAGAGCAGTTATCAGCAAAGTATTTACATGAATTACTAGCAAATGCATCAGGTATTGATGCGGATAAGATTTTATCTTGGGAATTAAATGTATACGATACTCAAAAAGGAAGTTTTTGGGGGGATCAACAACAATTCTATGCAGATAGCCAGTTGGATAACTTGGCATCTTGTCATGCTGGGATACACGCAATGTTAAATGAAAGTACTTTGGACTCAGATACTACGCTTGTTTGTGCTTTATTTGATCATGAAGAAATTGGTAGTGAGAGTACCAAAGGTGCTAATGGTTGTTTTTTACCTGATACTCTACAACGTATTGCGTTTGCATCAAATGTTAATGAAGAAGACTATCAAAGGGCGTTAGCCAAAAGTTTTATGATTAGTGCTGATATGGCTCATGCCTATCAACCTAATTTTCCATCAGCTTATGAGCCTGAACATAAAGTAACGGTTAATAAAGGACCGGTTATTAAGGTGAATGCAAATCATAGATATAGCTCTGAAAGTATTTCTGAAGCAATGTTTATCCAATGGTGTGAAATGAGTGATGTACCTTATCAAACCTATTCGCATAGAACCGATATTCCTTGTGGAAGCACTATTGGCCCCATAACGTCAGCAAAGCTAGGTGTTAGGTCGATTGATGTAGGAAACCCTATGTGGGCGATGCACAGCATAAGAGAAAGTGCTGGTGTTGAAGATCATCACTACATGATTAAAGTAATCAATACTTTTTTTACTGCGGAATAGAATTATTCATACTTTGACCTATACTTAATAATTCTTTATTTCAAATTTAGTATTAGGTGAGACAAAGTTTATTGCAATTTTTGGGTAATAGCTATGTAAAGGCTGTCGCCCTTGGTGTTTATTGCGATTTACTTTGAATATGTATGATTATCGTTTTATATAAGAAAAAGAGCTTTTTCCAGTGAAAAGGTTCTTTTTTATATTAAGTCTATTATTTTTTAGTCAGTTAAATGCTGAAGAGAATAGTATTGAATATAAAATTAAAGCAGGCTATCTCTATAACTTTACTAAATTTATTACTTGGCCAGAAAATGAGTTAGAGACATTTAATTTATGTATTCTAGGTAAAGATCCTTTTGGCCCTATTTTAAACCCCATTGAAAAAAGGTCAGTAAAAGGGAAGCCTATTCGATTAAGCCGAATACAGCATGCCGATGAAGCAAAGCATTGTCACATTGTCTATATATCATCCCTTTCAAAAGCTCATATATCGACACTTGGGGTTTTAACTATTAAATCTGTAGTAGCTAAATTAACAGTAGGGGAGTCCAAACCGTTTACACATCAAGGAGGGATGATTTCATTTTTCCAGCGAGAGGGTAAAGTTAAATTAGGTGTTAATTTACTAAGCCTAAGAAAAAGTGGGTTAGAAATTAGTGCAAAATTATTGGAAGTTGCTGAGATCTATGAAGGAGAGCAAAATGATTAAGCCTCTTAAAAACCTTTCCATTAAAAAGAAACTGCTTTCAGTTTTACTTTTTTCTAGTATCTCAGGTTTAGTTATTGCTGCTTTCTTATTACTGGTTTTAGAAGTCTCTGATTTTAAGAAAAATGCACAGAATGAGTTGTCTACGATGGCTCAGTTAATTGCTAATAGAAGTACGGCCGCTTTATCATTTCATGATACCGATTTAGCTAAAGAAAATTTATCTTCTTTAGAGCAATTAGTAACGGTTCAGTCAGCTTGTCTCTATGATGCACAGGGACATATATTCACTTTTTTTAAAGTAAGTGAATTTCAAGGTATTCCCTGTCCTAAACACTACTTAGGTCAATCGACTCATTTTGATCATACATTACTTCATATCTATAACTTAGTTGAATTAGATAATGAAATGTTAGGTGTTGTTTATATTCAAGCAGACCTAGAAACTCCTTTTCTAGATAAGCTTCAGTCTATAACTTTACTTTTTCTTGCCTTATTTATGGCAACTGTTGTTACCTTTTTGTTTACAACACCTTTGTTACGTGTAATTACACGCCCCTTAAATAAACTATTAACGACTGTACATAGAATTACTAATGAAAAGGACTTTTCACAACGGGCAACAAAGCAGGGAAGTGATGAAGTTGGGGAGTTAGTTGATGCTTTTAATGACATGATAGAAACAGTAGAGCATCAAAATACTGCCTTAACCGTTGCTAAAAATCATTATCGTGCTCTTTATGATGATAACCCAACTATGGTATTTCACTTAAGTGCTAACGGTATGATTGTCTCAGTTAATAGCTTTGGTGCTAAACAGCTCGATTTAAGTTGTGAACTTTTACAAGGGTGTTCAATTTTTGACTTTGTTCATCCAGAAGATCAATTAGTCGCAAAGATGTTGTTTGATTTATGTGTTGCCTCACCACATAAAGTTCATAAACAAGAACTTAGGAAAATTTGTCGTGATGGAAGGGTTATTTGGGTAAGAGAAACAGCACGCATTATTAATAATGAAAATCAGCAATATAATTTTTTATTGGTTTGTGAAGATGTTACAGAAACAAGATTGCTAGCAGAAAAAATTGAGTATCAAGCAAGTCATGATGCCTTAACTGGTTTGGTAAATAGAATTGAATTTGATGGTGTTATTCAGCAATCAGTGAAGGAAGCAAAGGATAGTGGTGTACAGCATGCTCTTTGTTACTTAGACTTGGATCAGTTTAAAGTTGTTAATGATACTAGTGGTCATATGGCTGGTGATGAGCTATTAAGACAGTTGGGGAATGTTTTAAAGAAGCTCATTCGAAAAAACGATACTTTAGCCCGTTTAGGGGGGGATGAATTTGGTATTTTAATGAATAGTTGTTCATTGGATGAGGCTTATCATGCTTGTGAAAAGCTCAGGAATGTTATCAGAGATTTTCAATTTGCTTGGGAAGGTAGAAGTTTTTCTATTGGTGTTAGTATTGGAATCTCAGCTATTTATTTTAGTACCGGAAATGCTGTAGATGCTTTAAAAGAAGCTGATGCAGCTTGTTATGCGGCAAAAGAGAACGGGAGAAATCGAGTTCATGTTTTTAGACCTGATGATGAAGAACTGGCCATGCGCCAAGGCGAAATGCAATGGGTAGAAAAAATCCAACATGGTCTTGATGAAAATCGCTTTGTTTTATATGGCCAGTTGATTGTTCCTATTACAGAAGAAAATCAAGAAGGGTTGCATTTTGAAACATTGGTTCGTTTTTTAGATGAGCAAGGAAATGTGATACCCCCAGGTGCTTTTTTGCCTGCAGCTGAACGCTATAATTTAGCGACTCACTTGGATAAATGGGTTATTGCTCATTTATTTGAATGGTTAGCCAACCATAGAGCCTGTTTAGATAAATTGGCTGTGTGTTCAGTCAATTTATCAGGACTGTCATTATCTGATGAAAGTATGTTGGGCTTTATTAATGAAATGTTTGAGCTCTATGCAATTCCAACTGAAAAAATTTGTTTTGAGATTACAGAAACAGCAGCCATTTCTAGTCTAAATAGTGCTACAAAATTTATTCAACACCTAAGAGATAAAGGCTGTTCATTTTCATTGGATGATTTTGGGAGTGGGCTTTCTTCTTTTGCCTACTTAAAAAACTTACCTGTTGATTATTTAAAAATCGATGGTTTGTTTGTTAAAGATATTTTGGAAGATCAAGTTGACTTAGCTATGGTCAAGTCAATCAATGAGGTTGGGCACGTGATGGGGAAGAAAACTATTGCTGAGTTTGTTGAAAATAAACAGATTTTCGACTTGTTAAATGAGTTGGGTGTTGATTATGCTCAAGGCTATGGAATAGCAAAACCAGTACCGTTGGATGATTTATTGTGAATTATATGCTTAAAAATAAAATAACAGGGAGGTGGCTAAGCTACAGACCGTTATCACTATTCCAATTAACAATAGTAGCTTTTCTGGCGCTTGTAGAGGTAAGTCAGTGTGCAATAGCTGAAGATATTGATGTAGATGATTTTTTTGCTATGTCCCCTGAGCAATTAGCAAATATATCAGTCACCATTGCATCAGGTACAGAAAAGCCTGCGTATAAGTCAGCAGCAGTAACAACCGTTGTTACTGCAGAGCAAATTAAAAATATGGGGGCTACAGAATTAAGTCAAGTGCTTGAAACAGTGCCTGGCTTGCATGTAAGTATCCAAGCGGTAACTAATGATGCAGTTTATTCAATGCGTGGAATGCGTAATAGTGTTAATAATCAGGTGTTGGTTATGCTTAATGGTACACGTTATTCTGTGCCATACAAAGGCAGTGGCATGCAAGGAATGGAATTGCCAGTGGAGGCAATTCAGCAGATTGAGGTGATTAGAGGGCCTGGTTCTGCATTATATGGAGCCGATGCATTTGCAGGGGTAATCAATATCATTACTAAAAAAGCTAAAGATATTGCAGGGACAGAAATTGGCATACGAGGTGGATCATGGGATACCCAAAGTATTTGGGGGATGCACAGTAATGAATGGTTAGGCTGGGATATTGCCACTACTTTACAGTATGCTCATAATGGAAATGATGATGACCGAGTTATTGACTCTGATGCACAATCAGGAATGGATAGAACATTTGGTACAGATGTATCTTTAGCGCCAGGAGAGGTTCAAAACCAAGGAGAAAGATGGAATGCCCATTTAAATTTGCAGCGTAAATATTGGGATATTGATTTTTGGGCTTTTAATGAAGTAGATGGCGGTATTCGGGCAGGGACCGGTGGGGCGCTAGATGAAGAAGGTAGTGTTGATGGTGAGAATTATTTAGCTGATTTACATTTTTCTTCAGAAGATTTGATTGATGATTGGGAGTTACTAGCCCACGCTAATTATTTATATACTAATGTTGATTCTGAATTACATATTTTTCCTGATGGTGCAAAGTTACCGATAGGTTCTGATGGAAATATAACTCTTGTTCCGAGTCAAATTGTAGGTACTCCTCTTTTTACTGAGGGTATGCTTGCTGATATTACTATTGAGAACCAAGTCGTAGCCTTTGAAACAGGAGCTATTTACAAGGGATTTCAAGATCATTTGCTTAGAATAAATTCAGGGTTCAGGTATGAACAAGTAAGTACTAAGGAGAGCCGGAATTTTGGTGTGAGTGTTATTAATGGTAGCGAAGTGACTATTAATGGGGATTTAACTAATGTTTCAGGAACTGAGTATGTATTTATGCCTGATTCTCATCGTTCGATTTGGTCTGTCTCTTTACAAGATGAGTGGCAAATTGCTAAAGACTGGCAATTAACAGTGGGCGTGCGTTTTGATGATTATTCTGATTTTGGCAGTACAGTTAACCCACGAGCAGCTCTACTTTGGGAAATTAATCAAAAATTAACTGCCAAGTTGTTGTATGGGCAAGCATATAGAGCCCCTACCTTTTTAGAGCAAAAGCAGCAAAATAGTGCGTTTTTTAATGGGAACCCAGCGCTTGAGCCTGAGACAATTGAGAGTATAGAATTGGCTTTTGATTATCGCCCTATGAGTGATTTAAGGCTTGCCAGTAACTTTTATTATTATCAAATAGAAGACCTTATTGCAGAAAGAACTCCGGAAAATACAGTACCCACTATTGACAATACAGACGGCCAAATTGGATATGGAACTGAATTGGAATGGGATTGGCAGTTCCATGAGAAATGGAACTTAAAAGGTAATTATGCTTGGCAGTATTCTAGAAATAAAGACACTAAAAGGCGGGTTGCTGGGGTGCCGGAGCATCAAGTTTATGTTGCAACAAGTTGGAAGTTTTTGCCTCAATGGCAAATACAAACACAATTAAACTGGATAGGACACAGGCTTAACCCCGTTACTAGTACTACTAATAAATTAAAAGATTATCAGACTGTCGATGCTACCTTGAATAGTAAACGGTTTTTTGGGCATATTGATTTTTCTGCTTCTGTACGAAATATTTTTAACTCTAATGGTAAAGAGGTAGCAGTTAACTCTTATCAAGATAATCTACCTATTGCCAGTCGTAGTTTTTATTTAGAAACAAGCATTCACTTTTGAAAAATATACTGCCTATTGATGGGGAGTTGTATTTAGTAGAAAGGTTTTATCTTCAGAATGAAGCTAATCAGTTATTTGATTTATTGCTGGAAAATTTAGCTTGGCAACAAGAAAAAATATTTCTATATGGACGGTGGGTAAAAGTCCCAAGGTTAATGTGTTGGTATGGTGATAAAAATGCAGAATATCGATATTCAGGGGTAAGTCACCAGCCTATTGTTTGGACTGAGGAATTGTTGGCAGTTAAGCAAAAAATACAAGACTTCTATCCTTGTGTCTTTAACAGTGTTATGGCTAATTTATATCGTAATGGTGCTGATTCTATGGGCTGTCATGCTGATGATGAGAAAGAGTTAGGGGCGAATCCTATTATTGCGTCTTTAAGTCTTGGTGAGCAGCGCTTGTTAAAATTTCGACACCAACAAAGCAAACAAGTGCTTGATGTTATTTTAAATCATGGTGATTTATTGTTGATGGCTGGTGAAATTCAGCATTATTGGCGACATGAATTACCAAAGACAAAAAAGCTTAAAGCTGAAAGAATTAATTTAACATTCAGACAAATTATGTAGCCTTGATGTAGCGAAGCGAAATCAAGGAATACAAATAAACCTCAATCCCACTTCATTTTATCAAAGCTTATAACGCTTTAAAACCAATATCAGTTCGGTAAAAAGCTTTATCCCAATGAATTTTATCAGTTAATTCATAAGCTTTTCTTTGAGCATCAGCTAGATCATCACCTAAAGCACAGGCACATAAAACTCGGCCGCCAGAGCTTACGATATTTCCGCCTTTTTCAGTTGTTCCTGCATGAAAAACTTTACTATCAGCTTGTTCTTCAGAAGGTAAACCAGAAATAATATCGCCCTTATTATAGCTATCAGGGTATCCACCAGAGGCTAACACAACACCAAGAGCAGGACGGTCATCCCATTTTGTTGTGGTGTTAGATAAGGTCTTATCTAGTGCTGCTAAGCATAAATCAACTAGATCACTTTGTAAGCGCATCATAATCGGTTGCGTTTCAGGGTCACCAAAACGACAGTTGTATTCTAAAACCTTAATGCTGCCATCTTTATTGATCATTAAACCTGCATACAAGAACCCTGTGTAAGGGATTCCATCATCTCGCATGCCTTTTAGTGTAGGATTAATAACTTCATCCATTACTCTTTTATGCATTGCTGGGGTAACAAT
>CAJVYL010000093.1 GCA_913009265.1 uncultured Methylococcales bacterium | reverse complement strand
ATTACATTTTCTCCTTCTCGATAAACATTTATAAAATGCATTAATCGATTAGGACTCACTGATTGACAACCTTTTGCCCTATAAGAAGAAAAGTCATGCATACCCAATAAACTCTGTGCAGCTTGATGCATTTTAACCTCATCTAAAGGTTTAAAACACCAAGTTACTTGATTTCTTGATAGTGCAGAAGTCATCTGTCTATTTAAAATAATGTAACGATAAAACCTAGCAATAGCACTATACCGCGCATGAAAATCATCAATTGCAGGCTTTGCCCAAATCACTCGTACATCATCGGGAAGATTAATATTACTTCCCATAACCCAGCTTTTTAGCTCTCTGTTTACTTCTGTATCAAAATGAATAACTTGTTCTAATGCATGTACGCCTGAATCAGTTCTTCCTGTACAGCGAACGGATATTTCCTGATCAGCTACTTTTGATAAAGCCTTTTCAACTTCAAGTTGAACTGTTCGTCTTTGCTTTTGACGTTGCCATCCAGAAAAGAGGCTGCCGTCATATTCTATGCCTAATACAATCCTAGACATGCTGATAAATACTTTTCATTATTCTATTAATACTTTTAAGCCACTATTTACATTATTAAATAAATCAATAACATCTAAATTTTTCATTCGAATACACCCATGAGACTCCGGTTTACCTTGCATTAACTCATCAGGGCAACCGTGGATATAGATATATCGCCAAGTTGAATCAACCTTTCCATACCGGTTTTTTCCTGCTTCCAATCCACCCAACCATAAAATACGAGAAAGTATCCAATCTCGTTTAGGGTATTTATGACTTAATTCAACATTATAAACTTCACCTGTCGGCCTACGTCCTATAAACACAGCATTTAAAGCTTGTTTATCACCAATTTTCGCCCTGATTTTATGCCAGCCAGTTGGTGTACACTCGCTCCCCATTTTTTCCCCAGCTCCATTTTTAGCAGTGGAAACAGAATATTTTTTCTCTATCTTTCCATCTTTAAGCAAAGAAAGTTGCTGATTATCGATGGAAATATGTAAATATGATTCAGGGATAGTCATAATTGATATAGTCAATAGAGGCAATTAGCATAATTAAAAACAAGTCTTAGCACTTAAGTCCTCTCCTGTTGGAGAGGGTTTGGGTGAGGAGTCTACAAATAAATCTCTTTTGCAATTTATTGTTTTCTTAGAGTAATAAAAACCAAGAGAAAAAGAAATATTTTAATATCTCCTCACCCAACCCTCTCCAGCAGGAGAGGGCTTTAGAGCAAGAGCTATTACAATTTAAAATACCACTGACTTTATTTTACCCTTTCTTAAAAAGTGCAATTGACTCTACATGTCCTGTTTGTGGGAACATATCCATTACACCTGCTTTAACTAATTTATAGCCCATTTCATTAACCAAAATACCTGCATCTCTTGCTAATGTTGATGGATTACATGATACATACATGATTAAATCTGGATTCCAATGTTTTAAGTTATGTAAAACTTCTGATGCGCCAGCACGAGACGGATCTAACATGACTTTATTAAACTTTTGTTTTGACCACGCTTGCCCGCTAACATCTTTACTTAAATCTGCCACATGAAATTCAACATTATCTAAATTGTTTAATTTCGCATTTTCTCTAGCATGATTAACTAAAGGTAGATCGCCTTCAACTCCGACAACATGCCCTGCTTTTGTTGCCATGGACAAAGTAAAGTTACCTAAACCACAGAATAAATCCAACACATTATCATTTTCGTTTAATTCTAATGTTTCAATCACACGCGTTATCATTTTCTTGTTTATCTCATAATTGACTTGAGTAAACATTGCTGGCTTAAAATTAAATTTTATATCTTGATCAGGTAAAGCATAAGACGGAATAACTTCTGGCTCACCCTCTATTGGCACAATAGTATCCGGTCCTTTTGATTGCAAACACATGCTTATATTATGCTTGTGCCCAAATTCGCGCATACGTTCTTTATCTTCATCTGTTGGCGGCTCTAAAACACGGAATGCTAAAACACAATCCTCATCACCTATCGCAACTTCAATTTGAGGGATTTTATCCTTAATCGTTAATCCACCAATCATTTCAGATAAATCCATTAGCTTCTCACCCACTATTGGATGCATCACTTTACAGCTTTCAATTTCTGCTAAAAATGGGTTTCTACGCTCTCTAAAACCGACTAAAACACGCCCTTTCTTAGCGACATATTTAACGCCCATTCTGGCTTTTCTTCGATATCCCCAATGCGGCCCTGTTAATGGCTCCCAAATTTCAGGAATCTCAACTTTTCCAATCCTATTAAACTGCTCAACCAATAAGCCTTGTTTAATTTTTATCTGCTCTTCATCTTTTACATGCTGAAAACTACATCCACCACAGCTACCAAAATGTTCACATTTTGGCTCAGTGCGATACTCTGACCGTGTTAATAGTTTATCGACTTTACCTTCCGCATAATCTCTACGACTATCGGTATAAATAAACTCGACTTGCTCGCCAGGCAAAGCCTCATCAATAAAGATCACTTTGCCATCTACATGAGCAACTCCTCGACCGTCGTGCGCCAAGGATTCAATCGTAACTGCAACTGCAGCTTCAGGTAACTTTTTCTTTCTACTTCGTCTACGTGCCATGTTTATTTTTGTTTCCAACTACCATTTGAAGATTGATACCACCAACCAGATTGAGCATTACTCACCCAGCGTGTAGCAAAGGTTGATTTAATTTGTGCAGACCATTCAGGGTGTCCATTTGCATTAGCAATGGCCTGATAAAGTCTTTGTCTATCAGCATTTTCAGCTGACACTAATTTCTTTACTTTATTTCTATTTTTAAGAGCAACTTTTCCTTTGGTAGTAACAAATCCATCAGATTTAATACCAATCACTCCACTTGCATAAAATGGTTTTAAAGCCGAAAACCGACTTTTCATTTTAGCTCTTAATTTTCTAATTTCAGCAGTATTAACTGACAAATCAACATTTGCAGCGTGTGCTGATGGAATCACAAATTCAATCGTTGCATCAATTAATTGATAAACAATGCGTTGCATTCCATTAATATTGACCTGTGGTTCCAAGTCTTTAGAATCTGTATCGATACTCTTTTCAGATTGAATACCTTTAATAATTTCATCTGCCACTTTTTCTGCAGCAGCGGCAGGAAAATAAATATTAATAGTGACACATGCAGTTAAAAATAAAACACTGATCAATGGAACTGTTCTCATTTTATTCTCCTACTTTCATTATTTAGTAATGCATTATAACTGATCACTTTCAATTGTTTTTACTCATTATCTAAGCAACATGCCAAAGCAAACCTCATCACTAACAAAGAAATAGTTAAAGGAAATAACATAAATTGCTGAGGCAAAAACAAACTTACCCCCACACAAACCTTAATAATAAGAGGATTAAATCGACCCGAATCAGAAAGCCACTGCAACCAATCTAAAGCATCAGTATCAATATGTTCCCGTTTTCTAATAAACGCTAAAGAAAATAATGCGGTTATTAAAGCAAAATATGAGGGGTATAGATAAAATAAAGGAGAACCCACTCTAAAAAAAGGTGGCCAATAAGAAAACCAAACCAGTAACGCCCCTACTGCAAATAAATCATAGCGTATTAAATAACTAATCTTGTTAAATTTTATCCACGAGGCCACAAAGGTAATAGCTAATAAACCAACGCCTAGATAAAGTGCATAATCCGATAAAAAAACAGTTCTAAATATAGTGTCATCTTTTAAAAAAAACGCCATAGACAAATTTAGAAGAATAAATAGATACATTCTTGAATCTCAAAAAATAAAAAAACACCAGCAATCATAAACTTAAACAAAGCTCTTTATACACAACTATATTTTATGCTCACAACTTCCGTTAGTTAAGCTATTGATTATTGGATAAGCTCAAATAAAAAACATGTAACTCATTGTTTTTACATAAAGACACAGTTATGACTAAAAACAATACAATCTAAGTTAAAGCCTTAATATATCGACATTTCATGGAGTTATCAAACAGTTACTCACAGAGTTATCCACAGCTTTTGTGGATAAGGTTCGTAGCTTATTGATTGTTCGTAAAAACAGAAAGTCAAGAGAAATAATAGTTTTATTCTTCTAAAAAATGACCACAATATTTGCAATATTCAGCATCGGTATCATGCCCTATTTTTCCACAATCACCACAGGCCTTATTTGTGATTTTTCCTGGATGATAAGTTTTAATCAGTTCAGCACTATAAATACCTGTTGGCACAGCAATAATACCGTAGCCCATTATCATAATAAAAGACGCTATTGACTGCCCCAAAGCTGTTTGAGGAGCAATATCCCCATAACCAACTGTCGTTAAAGTCACCATGGCCCAATACATAGATTTAGGAATACTGGTAAAACCAGCCGCCCCACCTTCAACGACATACATAAAAGAGCCAAAAACGACAACCAAAGTCAAGATGGTGTAAAGAAATACAATAATTTTACGCGAGCTTTTTCTTAAAGCTCCCATTAAGACTTGCGCCTCCCCCATATAAGCCGTTAATTTTAAGACTCTAAAAATTCTTAATAATCGTAAAATCCGAATAACCAACATGTATTTAACGGTTGGAATAAAAAGGCTCAGATAGGTAGGAATAATTGATAAAAAATCGACAATACCATAAAAACTACGCGCATAAAGTAATGGGCGCTGTATTGAAATTAATCGTAAAACATATTCTAAAGTAAACAGTAAGGTGAAAAACCATTCTAAATAAAAGAAAAGTTCATGGTGCTGTATTTGAAGCTCTTCAACACTTCCCAGCATTACCACCAAGACACTACAGATAATACTTAGAATTAAAACAATATCGAAAGCTTTTCCCATCTTTGTTTCAGAACCAAAGATAATTTCATTTATTGATTCACGCCATGGACTCATAATCTCGTCACTTTGTGATTTACTTTGTAGCTGCTTTATACTCATACCTCTAACCTATCTCTGTCTTTTTCTAAAAAGAATGCAATCAACATCACTAAAAACACACTGTTTTATCTTATTGTAATTAAATCTTTTGCTTTGTTATTCAAAACTTAAGATAATACTAGAATTCTGCAACTACAGGACTATAGTTTGCAGCCCACTTTTTTCAATTGAATGATTTCAATTGAAAAGCATACTCAGTGTTTTTATATTTTTTCTACAACTTATGTCTAATAAAGAATACACGTTCAAACCCGGTCACTCTTATCGATCAGGTGCAAAACCTGATGCTGATGGTGTTAATTTCGCTATTTTTACACGTCATGCGACTAGTGTTGAGCTATTTCTATTTGAAACGGCCAAGAGCAAAAAACCTTTTCAAATCATCAAATTAGAAAAGGATGTTAATAGAACTTTTTATTCATGGCATGTTTACGTAGAAGCTCTGCCGACAGGAACTTGGTTCACATGGCGTATTGATGGCTCAAATGAGCCTAAAGAAGCCGGTTTACATTTTGATAAAGAAAA
The DNA here is from genome assembly GCA_913009265.1 of uncultured Methylococcales bacterium. Lineage (GTDB taxonomy): Bacteria > Pseudomonadota > Gammaproteobacteria > Methylococcales > Methylomonadaceae > QPIN01. The sequence goes on along the minus strand of CAJVYL010000093.1, from coordinate 3,003 downwards.
ACACTTAATAGACCCTTGGGCACGTGTTGTCTCAGATATAAACTGGGATCGCCAAGCAGCATGTAAGCCTGGTGATAATATGCTGACCTCTATGCGTTGCATGGTTGTAGATGATGCTGCCTATGACTGGGAGGGTGATACACCTTTACGCATTAGTAGTGAACAATCAATTATTTATGAACTACATGTTGGAGGTTTTACTCGCCATAAATCTTCAAAAGTTAAAAACCCAGGTACTTTTGCTGCTTTAATTGAAAAAATACCTTATCTAAAAAAATTAGGTATTACTCATGTAGAACTCTTACCCATCATGGCTTTTGATGAGCAAGATGCTCCACAAGGCACTATTGATCGAGGTCTTAAAAATTACTGGGGCTACAGCACTCACAGTTTTTACAGTCCACACCCAGGATACTGTGTAACACCAGAACAAGGCACTCATGTCACAGAGTTTCGAGATTTAGTTAAAGCATTACATAAAGCTGGTTTAGGCGTTATTTTAGATGTTGTCTATAACCATACATCTGAAGCAGGTGTTGGCGGCCCTATTATTAATTTTAGAGGCATCGGTGAAAATATTTTTTATCATCATGCTTCTGATGATAAAAGCGTACTACACGACTACACAGGCTGTGGAAATACCGTCAATGCAAACCATCCTTTGGTTTCTTCTTTTATTACCAGTAGTCTTGAGTATTGGGTAAGAGAAATGCATATCGATGGTTTCCGGTTTGATTTAGCCAGTGCTTTAGCACGTGGAGAAGGCGGCCAAGTACTTGAAGATCCACCTGTACTATGGAGTATTGAGCTTTCTCAACAATTATCACAAACCAAACTTATTGCCGAAGCATGGGATGCTGCTGGACTCTATCAAGTAGGTAGCTTTCCTGGTAATCGTTGGGCTGAATGGAATGGTAAATACAGAGATGTATTACGTGAATGTTTACGTGGTGATAAAGGAAAAATAAAGGAATTAGCAACTCGTATTTCCGGTAGTAGTGACCTATACCAACATCAAGATGGTTTACCTATTAATAGTGTAAATTTTATCACCTGCCATGATGGTTTCACCTTAAATGATTTATTTAGTTATAACGAAAAACACAATCATGCCAATGGTGAAGATAGTAGAGATGGTTGCAATAACAATATAAGTTCTAACTCAGGTATTGAAGGTCCTACAGATGACCTAGCAGTAAATGGCTTTAGAAAACAACAAGCAAAAAATGCTTTTGCCCTTTTACTTCTTAGTGAAGGTGTTCCTATGCTGTTAGCGGGAGATGAAATACTTAACTCGCAAAATGGCAACAATAATGGCTATTGTCAAGATAATGAAATAACCTGGATAGACTGGGAGATGGTGAACGAAAATTCTGATATGCTCCGTTTTGTTCAAAATATGATTGCTCTCCGTAAACGCCACAACTCTATTATGCGTAGACGTTTTTTAACGGGTAAAGTTATTGAAAGCAGAGGAATAAAAGATATTACATGGCATGGTGCCAAATTAAATACACCGTTATGGGATGACCCAAACGGTCAATTATTAGCACTAACCCTAGCTGGTATTGATGAACCTGATTTACATATCATTATTAACATGTCTCATGGCGATACAAACTGTGAGTTACCTGAAATTGAAGGGAAAACATGGTGTTTATCGGTTAATACATCTCAGGTTTCACCACAAGATATTATCGACAGACCCCATCAAAAACCTATATTAGAAACAAGCTTTCTAGTTAAAGAAAAATCTATTGTTGTTTTTGAGAATACTGATATTTAAAAGCTGAGTAATCAGTTAAATGCTTTGTTTAACTGACTAAAGAGTTAAGAAACTTTATGTCATCTCTGGTTCCCACGCGCTGCGTGGGAACTGATGAGAAACGCGCCGCGTTTTGTAACGCAGCGCGTTATTGAGTGCGTTCCCACGGAGCCCATGGGAACGAGGGTGGTGGTACACTTTGAGCGAAAAGATTAATAGAAAACCCTAAAAGCACATTGTATTTCATCAAATTCATGTAAATAGGGTTTAGCCACTTCATGGTTAGCAGCAACTACTATTAAGTCATGCGAAAACACCGAGGTGTTATACCAATTAAAACTGCCATCAATCACGATATGGTCATCAATAATGCAATATTTTGAGTGGATAGGTGAATACGGTACATCATGATCATCTTGACCATAAACTAAGCCTACTGCAACGCCTGCAAAGCGTAACTGATCAACTGCTGGCAATAAAGGCTGACTCAATTCTTCTTCCATTGAGCGCTCCACACCGACTTTACCTAATCTGGCAATATGACCATTTAATAAAACATGGACGTAAACACCCCTGTTTTTAGCATTAATCAAAGCTTCTATTACGCTATCATTATGACCGCCCAATAAGTCACCAATCATAAATAAGGTCACTTTAATTGAATGTTGTGCTCGATTAATTTCACCTAAAATAGCATGGTGTGGCAGATAGTTTTCGCCATTTTCCATGGTGTGATGGCCATAGGTATATAGCATATTAAATTGGCTATGAGGATCAATTCCATAGGATTGAATAACTCCACCACGTTGACTTTGAAAGATATTATCTAATAAGCGGCACATACCTTTTGAGTGAAAGGTCATACCTGATTCCCAATTTGCCCACCAGCGATCGAAAGTAATATTGAAGGATCCCATAATACAGTCTTCATCATTAAAAATAATGAATTTAGTATGCATATCAGGTTCAACTTCAATCAAGTGATGATCAGGACTACAAACCACTCCAATTAGCTCAATACCCGCACGTTTTAATCGCGCATAGCTATGACTATTAGTCAGCGTCATTTTGCGCCAATCAACAATACACTGCACCCACACCCCTTGTTCACTAGCATGAATCAAATGAGTGACAAAATCAGCATCATCAATACAATCAACGCTCACTTTAATAGTACATAAACGATCATGATCATTTCGTTTCGTTTGCATCACTTTATCGATTAAATGATGAATATA
>CAJVYL010000092.1 GCA_913009265.1 uncultured Methylococcales bacterium | reverse complement strand
AAGAATTTTGCGCTAGCTGCACCACAAGGTTATAACATTGGCGCCAAACAAAACTATTACTTTTCACATATGCTGAATTGTTTATATGATTGTCGTTATTGTTTTTTACAAGGTATGTTTCAATCCGCCAATTATGTTCTTTTTGTTAATTTTGAGGATTATCAACAAGAAATAAAACAAATCTGCCAAGACAGCCCAGACGAAGCTATTCATTTTTTCTCAGGTTATGATTGTGATAGTTTGGCTCTAGAGCCAGTTACTGGTTTTGCAGAACATTTTTTACCTTTTTTCGCTGATATTCCTAATGCTTGGTTAGAGTTACGAACAAAAAGCACTCAGATTAGAAATCTATTAAAAAGAACGGCTGACCCTCGCACCATTGTTGCTTTTAGTTTATCGCCAGATGAAATCGCTAAAAAAGTTGAAGATAAAGCGCCTAACTTAGAGAGAAGACTGGATGCTCTGTGTAAATTACAAGATCAAGGCTGGCAAATAGGTTTGCGATTTGATCCTTTAATTTATCAAACAGGCTACCAACAACAGTACAAACAACTGTTCGAACAAGTTTTTTCTAGAGTCGACTTAAACTCTTTGCATTCAGTTAGTTTGGGTGTATTTCGATTACCGGAAAAATACTTTAAAAAGATTCATAACCTTTACCCAGAAGAGGCCTTATTTGCCAGCCCATTAGAAACTAAACAAAAAACCACTTCTTATAAGGCTGAGTTAGAACAAGAAATGCTGCAATATTGTACCGAGCTACTATTAACTTACATTCCAGAATCAAAATTTTTTCCATGCACACTATAAAAAGAACATTACTGGTGACAGGTGCAAGTTCTGGAATTGGCAGAGCTATTGCACGATTATTATTGCAATCAGGCCATACAGTTATTGGGTCATCTCGAGATTGCAGCCAATTTAAAGTTAGCCACCCTAATTTCAGCACCATTGAGTTAGATTTATCTAAACTAGATCAAATACCTGCTAAATTAAAATCCTTAGAGAAAAACTTTCCTGATTTAGATGGAGTGATTTTTTCAGCAGGCTATGGGCAGTTTGGTGCAATAGAGCAGTTTTCTTTTGCTCAAATGGAACAACTGATGACGGTCAACTTTACAGCCCAAGCTTTTATCACTAAGGCCCTTATCCCTAAATTAAAAAGAAAATCTCAAAGTAATTTAATTTATATAGGTTCTGAGGCGGCATTAAAAGGCAGTAGAAAAGGCTCTATTTATTGTGCAAGTAAATTTGCTTTACGCGGTTTTACTCAAGCATTAAGGGATGAATGTGGCACCAGTAGCGTTAGAGTTTCACTCATTAATCCCGGCATGGTAAAAACCAGTTTCTTTGATAATTTATCATTTCAACCTGGTGATGCAGATTCTCATGCTCTATTAGCAGAAGATATTGCCGAAACTGTAAAATTTATACTAAACTCAAATAACAACATGGTAATTGATGAAATCAACTTAAACCCTGCCAATAAAGTCATTCAGTTTAAAAAATAATGCTTACTAAACCTCTCGTCTATTTTGCTTATTTATTAAAAACTTCAGCTTATTATCAAAAAAGTAAGCGATTTTTTTATGATTTATTAGAAAACCCACAAAGTAAAATGAAATCATATTTTGATATTTTTATGATTTGTTTAGTGATGTTAAGTGTTTTCTTTTTAGTTTATAGCGTTGAGCATGAGCTAAGTAATACGGGTGAATTTTTTGAGCAATGCGTAGTAACCGTGTTCATTTCTGAATATTTATTAAGAGCCTGGCTATATTCTGACTCTCATCGCATTATCATTAAAGAGTATGAAAGAGCCGAATACTTAAACACCTCATTCAGTCCCTTAAAAACACTAAAAAAAGTACTCGGTAAAAAACTGGAATACATGCTTTCCCTTTTTGCCATTATTGATTTACTGGCTATTTTACCAAGTTACCGCCCTCTAAGAATTCTGCGGATCTTACTAATTTTCCGTCTATTTAAATTATTCCGTTATTCCAATAGCATTAAAGTCTTTGCTGATGTTTTATCCAGCAAACGCTTTGAACTGATTACCCTGGCTATTTTTATGGGGTTCCTAGTTTTTATCTCTACCATTGCCATTTATTTATTTGAGAACAACTCCAGTGGAGGTAGTGTACGTCATTTATATGATGCTTTTTATTGGTCAATTGTAACTATTTCTACGGTAGGTTATGGGGATATAACCCCTATTACTTTTGGCGGTAGACTTGTTACGGTTGCCTTAATTCTTACGGGACTTGGAGTCTTATCATTTTTTACATCAATTATTGTTTCAGCCTTTAATGAAAAGATGTACACCTTGCGTGAAAATAGAACTTACGCAGAGTTAAGCAGGTTAGATAACTTTATTATCATTTGTGGGTTTGGGCGAGTCGGTCAAGAAATTGCGACTAAATTCGAAAAAGATCAACAAGCATTTATCGTCATTGATATAAATGAATCTCATATTTTATTAGCCAAAGAAAAAAACTATTTATACGTACAAGATGATGCCAGTAAAAATACAGTCTTAACTAATGCAGGCATTAACACGGGGGCATCATCCATTATCTGTGCGACAGGAAATGATGTAATCAATGTGTACATCACTTTAACCAGCCGTTTTCTAAACCCCAACATTAACATTATTGCGCGCTCCAACAGAGATGACAATGTTCACAAACTCTATCAAGCAGGCGCCAACAACGTTATTCAACCATTTGAAATATCAGGTTTACTCGCTGCAGAATATGTAGGACAACCTGTTGCTTTTGAAGCTATTCTAGGAATCCTACAAGAACAAAAACAAATTCTAATGGAAACATTAGTGGTTTACCCTAATTGCTTATTAGAATACAAAATAATAGGCGATATTGATTTTAAAAGCAGAAAACTAACCTTAGTTGGCGTTATTAGTTCTAATAAAACCCACCTAAAACGCCGGAACCGCTATAAAGTCAATAACCAACATTTTTATTTTAACCCTGAAAACCATTTTGAATTACAAGCCCAAGATATGGTTATTGTTTTAGGTAGGAAATATTCTATTGAACATTTTCAAGACCAAATCGAAAAAAGTAAATTACGTTCAAAATGATCACAAATATTTAGCCTTACCCTTCAGATTTTTATAGGATATTATTAACATGACTATTAAATTAAGGCGACTTCTTCAATGAAAAAAATAGTTGTTTTCGGCTACAACACTTTATCTTACGAAGCTGTATCAAGACTTGACCAAAAGTCACATGATGTACTTATTATTGAAACTGACCCAGCTTTAAAAAAGTCAGCTGAAGACAAGGGCTTTAAAACCCAAAGTTTAGACTTTCGAAGTGATGATGACCTTAAGTCTATTGGCATTGGTCACTCTATAGATGTTATCTTTTGCTTTCTTTTAGAGGATTCTAGCAATGTATTCTTAACCCTTTCGGCTCGCGCTATTGCTCAGGATTTAGATATTATTGCTATTGCTGGATCAGCTCAATCTGCTGAAAAATTAATTGCTGCGGGTGCCAATAAAATTATCGACCCTTATCAAATTTGTGGACAAAAAATCCATGAATTGATTAAAAAACCTGATATTACCAATATTATTGATCACACCGTATTTGGCCGTGACGATTTACATATCGCTGAAGTTATTATTCCAATAGGTAGTTATTTAGAAAATACTTACAGTAGTACATTATCGCTTAATGAACAATTTAATTTAGTCTTAATCGGTATTGTCGATAAAGAACTGGGGGATAATTTACACTTTGCTATTGGAGAGAAAGACCACAAATTAGATGCAGGCGATATAATAGTTGTTTTAGGCCCGTCTAGGGAAATTAACGCATTCAAGAAGGATGTTGCAAATGTTTGATCTAATTAGATTTAATCCAAGAATTTGGTTTTTCTTAGGCTTTATCAGTTGTTTTTTAATGTTATCAGTAGGTGCTTATTTCCAGTTTGTTGAAGAAATGGAACCCTGCCCTCTGTGTATTTCTCAACGTATTGCGATTCTGCTAACGGGTATTGTTTTTTTAATTGCCGCAATACACAATCCTAAACAATGTGGCATAAAAGCCTATTCCATTATAGGGACTATCACGGCATTACTAGGCGCTTGTATTTCAATCCGCCATGTTTGGATACAAAACCTTCCTGCTGACGAAGTTCCTGAATGTGGCCCAGGTTTAGAATATGTTTTTGAAAACTTTCCCTTAATGGACACTATTAAATTGATGTTTAATGGTTCTGGCGAATGTGCAGATATTTTATGGACATTTTTGGGTATTAGTATTCCAGGTTGGACGCTAGTGGCCTTTTTAGGTTTGGCGGCTTTAAGTTTATTGCAACAATGGAACAAACCCAATAACTTATAGTCGACATGCTGGGTTAAAAAATAACAAGACCCAATAATTTTATATTTTCAGTATTTCCTCAATCTATCTTATTTTGGATCATCAAAAATGAAACTAGCTATAGCAGCAAGCCTATTACTAACATCTTGCTCAACGATAACAACTATTGATTCCACAGCGCTACAACAAGCTATCAATGGTGAGCACCGTTCAGAACAGCATAAAAGCCGTGACCAATATCGCCATCCTCAACAAACTCTAGCATTCTTTGAAGTACAAGCTGATATGGCTGTGGTAGAAATTTGGCCTGGGGGCAAGGGCTGGTATACAGAAATTCTTGCTCCTTACCTTAAAGATAACGGTACTTTATACGCCGCTCATTATTCCGCTGATTCAGGTGTACCTTATTTTACAAAAAACTTAAACAAGTTTACTGACAAAATCACGGCCCAACCTGAGATTTATGGTAACACTGTAGTCACAACCCTACATCCACCCAAAGTAATTGATATTGCTCCTAAAGGTTCTGTTGATAGAATACTGACTTTTCGCAATGTGCATAACTGGATGAAAAAAGATCAAGCCGACACTATCTTTAAAGCAATGTACCAAGCATTAAAAACAGGCGGCATACTTGGGATTGTTGAACATCGCGCCATTGAAGGCAGTAAACAAGACCCTAAAGCACTATCAGGTTACGTCGCTGAAAAGCATGTTATTGACTTAGCAGAAAAGGCGGGCTTTAAACTACTGGCTAAATCTGAAATTAATGCTAATCCAAAAGACAGTTCAATCCATCCAAAAGGTGTTTGGACACTCCCCCCTTCATTACGTCTAAAAGACCAAGATAGAGAAAAATATTTAGCTATTGGGGAAAGCGACCGAATGACTCTTAAATTTGTAAAATAAGATATTGTTAGGATGGGCTTTAGTCATGCCCAAGGTTAATAACATCAACACTATAAGTAAGTGTTTAAAATCATCTTAACAATTTAAAGTATTTTGGAAGTGAGGCTTTAGCCTCGCAAGGTTCAGGCGAGGCTAAAGCCTCACTTCCAACTGTTAAAATAAATATAGTTACCTACTTAACTCATCCTATTTTTTGAAAGATATGATGTATTCAATAGACTTTATACACAAAAGCTTTATTTTTGACTTATTTCTGTAACAAAACCTCACTCATTGTTAAAGTCTCACATAAGCTATTGATAACAAACAAATTAGCCAACAGTATCAATTTCACACAATTTAAATAAAATCGAATAACTACAAGCATTTAAGCCTGTTAGCAACTACTAATCCACAGAGTTATCCACAGCTTCTGTGGGTAACTCTATTTATTCAACAACACTAAGCACTTAGCCCATTTTTATATAAAAAGCATTATAATTAGTGGCTAAACTATCCGAGAAAGAACATTGATTATCCAAGTTGCTATCGCTATTCCAGTCAATAGCTTATTTGACTACTTAGCGCCTGATGGCATTGATGCTATTTCTCCGGGATGTCGTGTTTTAGTTCCTTTTGGGAAACACAAAAAAGTCGGCTTTGTAATATCTACAAGTGAAAATAGTGATGTAAACACTGATCGCTTAAAACCTATTATTGAAATTCTTGATACCTCACCTTTAATAAGTGAAAAAGATATTCAACTATTAAGCTGGGCAAGTCGTTATTATCATTACCCTTTAGGTGAAGTCTTTAGTGCAGCCTTTCCTGTTTCCCTCAGAAAAGGTAAAAAAGCCCAGCTTAGCCAAGAAAAACATTACAAAATCTCTGCTAAAGGCGAATGTTTAAACCCTGATCAATTAAAACGTACTCCCAAACAAAAACAAATATTTGAGCTATTTCTCCCCCCTGTAACTAGCTTATCAAGCAAGCAACTGAGCCAACAAGATAAAAACTGGCGACCGGCTGTAAAATCCTTGCTCGAAAAAGATTTACTCACTATTGAGCTACAAGCTAAAGCATTAAGCCACTCAGCAAGTATTCCTGAAAAAGCTTTGCAAGCCAATGAGCAACAAACTCAAGCGATTAATCAGCTATCAGCACAACTGGGTCAGTTTTCCGTTACCTTATTAGAAGGTATTACAGGTAGTGGTAAAACTGAAGTTTATATGCAAGTTATTCAGCAAGTACTGGATTTAGGTCAACAAGTATTGGTTTTACTACCCGAAATAACCTTAACACCTCAATTAGAAGACAGGTTTAAACGTCGATTTTCTGTCGGTATTTCTCGCTCACATTCAAAACTAACAGATCCTCAGCGTCTTAGTGCTTGGCTAGAAATGCAACAAGGGCATAGTTCAATTTTATTAGGCACTCGCTCCGCCCTATTTACCCCATTAAAAAAACCGGGTCTGATTATTTTAGATGAGGAACATGATTCATCTTTTAAGCAGCAAGAAGGCTTTCGATTTTCTGCTCGTGATTTAGCCATTGTAAGAGGGAAAATACTTAATATACCTGTGATATTAGGCACAGCAACACCTTCACTAGAAAGTTTGTATAACGCGCAAAATAAACGATATCAGTTATTACATTTATCAGAGCGAGCAGGCGTTGCCATAAAGCCTCAGTTTTTATTATTTGATATTCGTAATCAACAATTACAAGATGGGCTTTCCCCTCCTTTAATAGCTCAAATCAAAAAGACTTTAGCTAAAAAAGAACAGGTTTTATTATTTTTAAATCGACGCGGCTTTGCCCCTGTGCAAATCTGCCATTCTTGTGCCTGGGTTGCACGTTGCCATCATTGTGATACTAGCTTAGTCATTCATTTTGATGAAAGACGTTTGCGTTGCCATCACTGTGGTTATCAACAACATTTATCTAATCAATGCCCCTCCTGCAAAACGGGAGAACTTAAGCCTTTAGGCTTGGGAACAGAAAGGGTAGAAAAAAGTTTACACGCCCTGTTTCCAACACAAAAAGTCGTTCGTTTAGATAGAGATTCAACTCAACGTAAAGGCGCACTTGAAGAGCATTTAGAGCAAATAAACCAAGGCAAAGTTGATATTATTTTAGGCACGCAAATGTTAGCTAAAGGTCATCATTTCCCTAATGTCACCTTAGTGGCTATTTTGGATGTGGACAGTGGATTATTTAGTATTGATTTTCATGCCACGGAAAAGTTAGCCCAGTTAATTATTCAAGTCGCAGGACGCGCAGGACGCGCAGAAAAGCCTGGAAAAGTTATTTTACAAACCCGACAACCAGCGCATCCATTATTAACGGTTTTACTCAAAGATGGCTATAACAGTTTTGCTCAGTCGGCACTTGTTGAACGTCAACAAGCGATGTTGCCACCTTATAGCTCCCAAGCTTTATTAAGAGTTTATGCAACCAACCCTATAGACCCACAAAATTTATTAAAAAGAGTATGTGAGATTATTCAAAATATGGAAACTCATAATACCTTGGTATTAGGACCTGTTTCAGCCCCTATGGCAAAACGCGCAGGAAATTATCATTTCCAGTTGTTATTACAGAATAATCAGCGCAAATATCTACAGCTATTGCTAGACCAGCTTATCCCTGAAATATATCGCCTCAAAGAGGCTAAAAAAGTCCGCTGGTCTTTAGATGTTGATCCTGTGGATTTGTATTAAAAGCGTGAATATTAATTTGATCAGTATTTGCCCTATTACGCCTCACTAGTCGGGTCTACTGTACTAACAAAATCGACCAAACAGAAAGTTTTGGCACAATTAGTGCATTTTTAATATTTCACAATACTTTCACTTAAGGAATTCTATGCTATTAACAAAAGCTTTTGCATTAACACTTATTCTTATTTTTTCCACATTAACAATATCAACTGCACATGCATCCGCCCCCCCTACCACTTCAAATACGATTACGGGTAGCAATGGTGTCACTATTACAGAGCAACATTATGTCTTTGGTGACTCTATACCGTACGTAGAATATGCTGTACACAACAATTCGTCATTAGATATATCGGCATTCATCGTATCAGGAAACGACAATACTACTGCACAAACCTACCGAACAAACTGGAGCGCTCAGACATTTAACCTTTCTGATGGAATTGCAGCAATAAGAACCCAATACTCTTCATTAGATAATGTTTTATCTGGCTTGACATGGGATGCATTATTCGGCACCGACACTTATGCATACTTGTACATCAACCAAGGGCAAGAGAGTTATTCAATTGCATCTGGTGATACTGCCTACAATTTTTCCCGTGGTGGCTCCCCTGCTAGTAACTTTATTGCATTAGGTGCTAACAATACTGTCATCATTTCACAGTCTATCCCAGAACCATCAAGCATTATCATTTTAAGCCTAGGCCTAATGGGTTTATTAATAAGTAATCGTCGTAAAGTTTAACCTTTAACCTTACCTTATTAACTAAACAAGCAGGATAGCTAGTTTAAACTGTTTATCTAGAACATAAGTCATCTTAATTATCTAAGATGACTTATTTCAATCTAGGCAAGACCTTCA
>CAJVYL010000091.1 GCA_913009265.1 uncultured Methylococcales bacterium | reverse complement strand
TTCCACGTTGTTTCATCAAGACTACAAAAGCTAAACCTAATAGCATTGCCTCTTACCGATAAAAATAGCTTAGTAATGGACTGGTTTTTTATAAACCTGTGGTTTGTATAGAGTCATGTTAAATAAAACCATTCTTAGTAATACCTGTAATAAAGATTGCAATAAAACAAACAATTGCAGCAACAAAAGCAACCCAGCGATTGATACCCTTGAGGCGCATAGCCATCACGCCAAAAATAATGTAGCCAAGTAATAGAATAAATTTTGAAATAATCCAGCCAAACTCACCATCTAACCAGTTTCCTTGAATAACCAAGGTGAAACCACTAAGTAGTAATAGGGTATCAATAATATGAGGTGCAATTTTCATAATCTTATTCTGTAATAGCGCAGGTTTAACTACAGAAAGAATAATTCGGCCAGTAAAACTAATAAAGGATGAAAAGATAAATATAAGATGGATTAATTTGATCATATGTATTGTTGAAGGTTGGTTAAAAAATAACTGTTCCTAAGCTATGGAAATAATAATTGGAGTAAGTCATAAAATACTATCTATAGATTATAACAATACACTTGATAGAAAATAAATCTGAAAAATATTGTGTGATTAATTGCAGTTGCTAGAATACCTCTACCTTATTCAGGAATAATATGCGTTACGCAAAAGTATAAATACAAAAGGATGAGTGCTACGAGATGATAAAAGAATATAAAAACTTTACTGAGTTTTATCCATTTTACTTGAGCCAGCACCAGAATAAAGTTTGTCGACGGTTACACTTTATTGGCTCTAGTCTTGTAATCCTGATGAGCATTTATGTGGCTATTACTGGTGACTTGGTATTGCTTTTTCTTCTGCCCGTGATTGGTTATGGCTTTGCTTGGGCAGGGCATTTTCAATTTGAAAAAAATAAACCGGCTACCTTTATTTATCCTGTTTATAGCTTACTGGGGGATTGGATTATGTTTAAAGATATTCTAATAGGTAAAATCAAATTTTAGATGAGTATAAAGTGAATTAGATCTGGTTAAATTAACGCAGTTTTATGCTAAATACTTTATACCTTTTCTCGCGTCCTTCATCTGTAAGAAAGACGCAAGAGTAGATGTTAATCATTGTTACCAATTTAACCCTAAGGTCATAAAAATGAGTACAAGTGAAAGAGTGGTGGCATTTTGAAAAATTTCATCCCAATCAGTTGTAGAGTGTTCATTCATTAAATCTTCGATTCTATTGTTAATTTGGTCTTGCATAGGTGTGCGTGATTGCATGGTCTTTCCTCATTTTGTTTTTTATTATTTTATTTATAACTTCTCATTTGCCCGACTAAAACACCTTGTATTTCAACCTGGGTGGGGGCAAAGTGCATGGCTTGCATATTTTTATTAGCAGGAATCAAAACTGTTTCGTGTGGGTATTGTTCAATATATTTTAAAGTGGCTTCGGTTTTATCAACTAAAGCAACGACAACCTGTCCATTTCTTGCGTGGCTTTGTTGTTCAATAATGACCCAGTCACCATCAAAAATGCCAATATCAATCATAGACTCTCCTTTTATTTGCAATATATAGCAGGGGTTATCTGTTTTTATTTCATCGGGAATCTTCATATAGCTAATATTAGGAATAGCTTCAATCGGCGATCCTGCAGCAATTGAACCTATAAAAGGTGTTCCTTGATCTTTAGATGGTAGTTCTGGTGATTCTGTGTAATCTGCTGCAGTTTGTTCAATTAAGCGCACGCCTCGTTGTTTGCGATTGGGCGCTTCAACAAAACCTGCATTAATTAATCCTTGAATATGTTTATGCAAAGAGCCTCGTGATTTTAACCCCATAGCAAGACATAACTCATCTAGGGTTGGTGGGTGAGGGAAGGTGTCTTTATTGCTAATAAGAAAGTCTAAAACTTCTTGTTGTTTTCTTGTTAGGTTAGTTTGCATATTTGTTCTCTGTTCGTTTTTGGTAATATTAAACCAAGAACAAAGAGAGAACAATTATTTTGTGGTGTTTTTTGTTTTATTTCTATAAAGGTTGTATAAGGTGTTGAATGTTATGTGTAAATATTTTTATTAATAGGGGGTTTTATGGCAAGAGATGCCGGGGTGAATGAGTTGGGGTGCAGGTTTTAAGCTGCATTCTTGAATGTAAGAGTGGGCTCAAGCCTGCGTGTCAATGATGGGCTATTTTTATGAAGTATTTAACGAGTAAGCGTTCATGGTGAGTAAAGCAGTGAGCTAATTATTACTGATATTCAATAAACTCAAAAATTTTGACAACCTGTTTTACTCCAGATTCTCGACGTGCAATTTCTGTTGATACATTAGCTTCTTGTTTATGGACAAGTCCAAGAAGATAAACAACCCCACTTTCTGTAATTACTTTTATTCGGGTGGAGTCAAAACCTGGAAGGTTTTTGATGTTACTTAAAGAAGATTTTATTTTTGTGGTAATAAGCGTATCGTTAGAGCGGGTAGCAAAAGATGAAAGCGGTGCTACTTTCATTTCATTATGAATGAGTTTTACGCCTTTAATCGTTCTTACAATAGAGATTACTCTATTTCGTAAAGCTTCTGTAGGTGCCTCACCTGTGACTAATACCGTTCCATTGTAAGAGGTAACATTGAAATGACATTGGCTACGGGTGTCATCATGAGAGTTTAATTCGATTCCTGCATTAATTTCTATACGTTCATCTTTTAATATCATTGCGCTAGTTCTACGATCATGCAATAAAGATAAGCCTGTTATTTCGGCAACCCCCGTTAACATTGTTGAACAGCCAGAAAGAAGTGTGCTGAATAGTAGTGCGAGAATCAATTGTTTCATGATTAACCACCAAAAAGTTGTTGGTCTATTAAGTCACATAGACAGTGAGTAATAAGCAAATGCACTTCTTGAATGCGGGCTGTTGAATCTGAAGGTACGCGTATCTCAATATCAGTTTCATTCAGTAAAGGGCTTAATGCGCCACCATCTTTACCTGATAATGCAATAACACTAAGACCTTTATCGTGTGCAGCTTTGACAACACTGATAATGTTGCCAGAATTACCGCTGCTAGTATAAACAAGAAGAATGTCACCCTCTTGGCCTAGAGCGCGCAATTGTTTGCTGAATACATCATCAAAATGATAATCGTTAGCTATTGATGTAATTGTTAAGGTATCAGCAGTAAGCGCTATGGCTGGTAGTGCAGGGCGTTCACGTTCAAAACGATTAAGCATTTCAGATGAGAAATGTTGTGCGTCACCTGCTGATCCACCATTGCCGCAAGTGAGAATTTTTTTGTCACTAACGAGTGATTCAACCATTTTTTGTGAGGCAAACTCTATTAGCTCACATAAGCTAGCCATGGACTCTTGCTTAGTTTGGATGCTATCTGAGAAGTGATTAATAATTCTATCTTGTAGGCTCATAGAGGTAATGATGGGTAATAAGGTGTTTTATGTGGTTCTATGTTTGAAATGCATTTTTTATCCAATTAATATCAGTTTCATTGGACATAGTAATAACATCAAACCGAATTTTGCTATTTACTTTATTGTTTGATAAGTAATATTGCGTTGTGGCTATTATACGGGATTGTTTTTTTTGAGAAATACTTTCTAAGGCTCCGCCATATTTGTTTGATTTTCTAAACCTGACTTCAATAATAACCAGAGTTTCAGAGTCTCTCATTATTAAATCAATTTCGCCATATTTACAGCTGAAATTTTTTTCAAGCAGTTGTAAGCCTTGTTGTAATAAAAATTTACAAGCTTGCTGCTCAGCCCTTTCTCCCTGAAGTAAGTGTTTTGGGCGAGTTATGTTAAACATTTAGAGAGCGAGGTCTTGCATATCAAACTGCTGATTTTCGTCTTCTATTGTGGGGGCTTGAATGACAGCTAGACCCTTAATGAATTTTGCACAAACTAATTTGCGGGTTATTCTGTTTTCTGTATCAATAGATAAAGAACCTGTCGCTCCTGAAAAAGGAGTGGTAGAAAGTTGCTCCAATTTTGAACTTACCTGAAAAGAGTCTATGCCTAGTGCAATAAGTCTTAAGTATTTGTTAGGTAAATGTTGCCAACTATCTCGTAGTGATTCTTTGCTAAGTTCACCTGGGTAACTGTCTGAAAAGACCCAGGGAATATCACAAAAAGCAATGCTGTTAAGGTCTATATCCATTGATGGGTTGGTGTCACCAGAATATACTTGGGGTAATGCATAAACAGGTACTTGAGTTGCCCGGTGAAACTGTAATTGAGGGTAAATAGAGCGTGCTTTTTGAGCGCTAGCAGATAGAAAAATAGCATCAACATCTGTACGGCGACGTTCAGTAAACTCAATATTGCGACCTAGTGTGTTTTGAATTTTTCTATGGCGATATTGGCTTTCATCAAGGTTTAAGAGGCTTTTTATTGATGCTGAAAAGTCATTGGCTTTATTGTTGTAATGCTGGATTTCAAGAACTGTATTGTATGATTGTTGCCAATATTCTGATAAATAATCAGCCATACGATGGCCATGGTTTGTTTCTGGAGCTAAAATAAGTGCTTTTTCAATGCCATCTGATTGAGCTTTATTAACTATTTGTTTTACTTCATCAATAGGGCTTAGTCCAAATTGAAATAAATTGCTTTTAGCTAGATTGACGACATGGTTCAAAGCAAGCACTGGAGTAGTCAAGTTGGTGCTTAAAGCAAGCTCTTGAATATTGTCTTTATTAAGAGGGCCTATAACTAACTGTGCGCCTTCAGAAATTGCTAAATGATATAAATTGACTATATTCTCAATTGAAGAATCATAAAAACGGATGGACGGTTGCTTATCCATAGGTGTTTGATGGTAAGCTTCCATTATCCCTATTTTTATTGCTTCAGCAGCTTTTTTAAAGCGGCCTGACTCAGGAAGTAATATTGCAAGTGAGGTCGGAGTATTAAAGGTGTTGGTCAAGCCCTTTGAATACGCATCAATGAAATCAACATCAGCAGGGTGATTAGGGTATAAGCGTTGCCATTCACTTAAATTGACTTGAAACTCCATCGAGTTTTGCTGACGATTGTTATGCTTTAACAGTTTTGCTAAAACAATCCAGCCACTAAGCGTATCATTCGCTGTGGTTTGCTGAAGATTAAGTTGCTGGGGAGGAATTAAGTTTAAGGTATCTAATATAACGCGATTGTTTTCGTACTGCTGTTCCTTAAATTGAAGAAGGGGTGTTAATTTAATACGAGCATCAGCGCTTTGTAATAGTTGGCCTGAAAGTGAATGAGCAAAAGCGAGTGATTGGTAGAATATTATCTGATTTTCTGGGCTAAGCTGATAAGGCTGAGTAATATTGAGTCTGTTAAATGCTTTTTCAGTTTCCCCCTGACTTAGATCAATTTGTATAAGAATTAAATTTAATCTATTTCCTTGCTCAGCATTTAATGTTTGAGTGTTTATTGATGCAATGACTGATTCAGCTGAAGAAATATCACCTGATTGAATAAATGATTCGCTAGCCAATATATTATATTCATTGCGCTGTTCTGGGTTTGATGTTGCCAGTGTTTGATATAAACTGGCAGCTTGTTTATGCTGGCCGTTTTGTGTGAATGATTCTGCCCTAACACTCTCATTCATAAACTGATAGCGTTGCGTTGATTCTGTCGCGCAACCAGAGGCAATAAATAAGCAAAAAGAAGATAAAGTTACATAATGGCGGTTCATGAACAGACTAGCCTATTGATTGGGAATGAGGATATAGTTATCCTCAAAGTGTAGTACTAAATAGAGAATAAATTATCAAATGAGCGGTAAATTATACGTTGTTGCAACACCTATAGGCAATTTAGCAGATTTTAGCTATAGAGCTGTAGAAATTTTAAAAACAGTTGATTTGATTGCAGCGGAAGATACGCGGCATGTCAAAATGTTATTACAGCATTACTCGATTAATAATAATCTAATTTCTTTGCATCAGCATAATGAAGAGCATGCCTCACCCGGCTTAGTTGAAAAGCTAAAAAGTGGGTTAAATATAGCCTTAGTTTCTGATGCAGGAACACCTCTTTTGAGTGATCCCGGAATGCCTTTGGTTCGGCTAGCAAAGCAACAGGGGATAGATGTATCACCAATACCTGGCGCTTGTGCTGTTATTGCCGCATTATCAGTTTCTGGCCTACCTGTTACACGGTTTACTTTTGAAGGCTTCTTGCCTAGAACTTCATCTGCTAGAAAAACCTTTTTTAGTAACAAGAAAAGCGATACTGCAACATGGGTTTTTTATGAGTCCAGCCACAGAATTTTAGCTTCACTGGAAGATTTGTTAGAGGTTATATCTGGAGGTCGTCGCATTGTAGTGGCTAGAGAGTTAACTAAGTTGTTTGAAACTGTTGTGAATGACACATTAGACAATGTGCTGGAGCAGGTTAGAAGTGATAACAATATGCAAAAAGGCGAGTTTGTAGTGCTGGTGGAAGGTGCTGTTGTTGAGAAGAATATCTCTGAAATAACTGAAGAGCAAAGTCGTGTTTTAAAGGTGTTGTTAAAAGAATGCTCAATTAAAACAGCAGTGGCGATGGCGGTAGAAATAACAGGTGCTAGAAAAAAAGTATTGTATCAAGCAGCGTTGGATATCAATGGAAAGTAAGGTTTGGTAAAGCTATATTATATTCATGACCCTATGTGTAGCTGGTGTTATGCATTTGATGCGGTTTTAACGCAAGTCGTAGCAGACATTCCTGAATCTATTAAGGTAGAGAAAATATTAGGTGGCTTGGCACCTGATTCAATGGAAGTTATGTCAACATCTATGGCCGCTATGATAGAAAGTAATTGGCGGAAAATAGAACAAACAGTCGTTGGTGTTCGGTTTAATTTTGATTTTTGGAAAGTAAATCAAGCAATGAGGTCAACCTATCCCTCATGTAGAGCTGTTTTGGCAGCAAAAAAGCAAGCTGCCCATTTTGAAGATAAAATGATTGCACAGATTCAATCAGCATATTATCAAAATGCAGAAAACCCTTCACTTGATAGTGTCTTGATCAAGTGTGCAAAACAAATAGGTTTGAATGTTCAGGTATTTGAATCTGATTATGGTAGTGAGTTAATTAATGAGCTGTTGCTACAACAAATACAATTTTCAAGGTCTATAGCTGTATCTACATACCCATCATTGTGTTTAGAAATAGAGCAGAATATTTTACCCATAATGATTGATTACAATAATGCTGATTATATTGTCGAGCAAATACTTAAAGCGACTGTTTAATTTTGCTGCATTAAGCTAGTTTTATATGGCGATTATCCAAACAAAGTTTCGCTCATGGCAAAATAAATAGCCATAACAGCAGAAAATAGAGCGCTGGCTATAAAGCGAGAGGATAAGGGGATGGTATTTTGAATCAAGAAATTAACGGGTAAAGCAACTGGCAAGCAATATACAAAAGATAATGTTGCTATGCTTAAGGCATCAGTAGAAATGCTATGCCACTGTCCTGAGAAAAGACTGATAAATACTAAATGCCTGGCGATCCATAATGGGTTGAAAAAGGCAGTAGCCATAAACATGCGCTTAAAGCTATTAAATAAACCTGTTTGCGCAAAAGTGCGGTTTAACCAGCGGAAATAAGCAGGTATTTCTATAGAATATAAAGTTGCACCTAAGAGAAAAATCCCCAGCATACGCGGATAGCTCAAGGTGTTGGAAATAACTGTTGCAGCAGTATCTCCAGCACAATATATTAAGCCACCGTAGATAGCCTCTTTAAGTGATATTAATTTCATGGTTTTTACTATGTTGGGCTAGCAAAAAAATCAGAGGTTTGGGTTTTAGCTTCTCCAGGTGTTAATTTTATATACTTGGCCATTTCTAGGTAAAATCCACATTTGATACAGTGATACAAACCAAGTAATAGCAGCGCACAAACTATATCCAACACCTGAAATGATTGTTAGCCAAGCAAACTCAGGTGATATTTTTGTTAGCCACCATGAGAAAACATCTATAGCGAGAAAAAAGAACGGCGCGCTAATAATAAATATTTTTAGCCACTGTTTTATACCAATGGAGAAGCTAAAAATTATCCCATTAAAGAAAAAGATAAAGGAAATAGCAAAAATATGGATGTGAGATACTCGGGTTAATGATGCGGCAGTTGCGCCGCTCTCAGACTTTGCTACTCGTTTAACTTCTTGGTATTCAGTAAAATCGGGTAAGCCTGGAATAACGCTGTGGCATGAAATACAGTTAGTATAAAAAATTTCTTTTATTTGGGGTTCCCATTGCTCTTCTGGTGAGCCATTTCTAACCCATTTAATGATTTCTAGCTTGTCGGCAACAGAGGCTTTATCTCTCATAGAGCCATTAAGTTTTATTTCAATTTTGCTGTGGGCGGGATCACCATGATAACTGTAAACAATATCATCTATAGATAAGCCTATTTTCCCATCAGCCATCCCATGGGTCATTAAAATCTGGGCTGTTGCTAATAATACGCCGAGACCAATAACAAGGAGGTAACTGGTAAATAAGCTTTTTACCGCTGAATTTAGGCTAGGTAAATTTAGCCAGTCTGAATTTGAATGGTTGTTGGTTTCTATATTCATAAGTTAGTTTAAGCCTTTCTGAAGTCTTCTCCAGAGAAATCTTGTTGATCTTTAGTAAAGTCGGATTCTCTTTTTAATGTAGGGAGTATAAACTGAGTTTTGATTTTTAACTCTATATATAGTAATTATCGCAATAACCACCATGTTTAGGCTGAAGTCTGCGGAGAGCCGCGATGTTATATTTAACCCAGCAGTAATGAATATCAATACTGGCTTCAGAAGGACCTGAATACTCTTACTTCTTATACTCGATGTTCCAGTTTTTTTACTTGAATTTAGAAAACACTGAAAACTGGAGGGGTAGCATCTGGCTCCCACGCG
>CAJVYL010000090.1 GCA_913009265.1 uncultured Methylococcales bacterium | reverse complement strand
GCCAGTAATCTTGAAAAAAATGAAAGTCCATACGCTCCACTAGTTAGAATGGTGGCACGTCACGGACATGTTGAAGATATTGCAGCATAGGACTTATTATGAACTTAAGTAATTTACTCTTTGGGATTTACCCCTACATTGCCCTGACTACGTTTTTTGTAGGCAGTTTAATTCGTTTTGATAGAGAACAATACACTTGGAAAGCTGATTCCAGTCAAATTTTTGAAAAAGAACAACTGCAAAAAGGCAGTATTCTATTTCATATTGGCGTATTAGCTTTATTTATGGGACATTTTGCGGGACTTGTTACTCCTCATTCATGGTTCCTTGATATGGGTGTTTCGGACATGATGCATCAAGTAGTTGCTATTTCTGCAGGCGCAGCTTTTGGTTCACTATGTATGATGGGTGGTGTTATTTTATGGAAACGCCGTATGTTTCACCCTCGTGTTAGAGCAAACAGCCGTTTTATGGATCTATTTATTCTTAATTGGATATTAGTCACTTTAGGCGTTGGCTTATTAACTATTCCAGTCTCAATCTATCACGCATTTAGTGGCGATACATCGTCAATGATTGCTTTAGCAGAATGGGCACAGGCTACCCTATCGCTTAATGCAGATGCCGCAATACTGACTGAAGTTGGATTTATCTACAAACTTCATTTATTTTTAGGCATGAGTGTTTTCTTTTTATTCCCTTTTAGCCGTTTGGTTCATGTCTGGAGTATGCCTTTGGGTTATATGTTTAGACCTTATCAAATTGTACGGACTAAATTTGTTAAAAATAAAAATTAATACACTCACCATTCAGCATCATAACTATTCATAAATACGAGCAACAGGCCTTTAATTATTTTTAAAATAAAGTCCAGTTCCTCGTATTTATGATTTAAGTTTACCTTTTTCCTAATAGTCTTATTAAAGATAACAGTCGCATAACCCATAACAAAGTTGTATTCAATAATTTATATCAATAACAGGGAATTAACATGAGTTTTACAGTCAAAAATAAATTATTTGCAGGGTTTGGCGCTGTACTTATAACTGTGGCGATGGTCTCTGCTTTTAATTACATAATACTGAACGATGTAGATAAAACCTCAACACAGCTTATCGAGGTTCGTTTACCAACTGAAATCGCTGGGATGCAATTAACTGATGGCATCCACCTTTCTTTGGCAGGCTTGAGAGGGTACATGATATTAGGTGGTAGCCCAGCAGGTGCAGAAAAATTTAAAGCCGAAAGACAACAAGGCTGGAAACTAATTGATAGTTCACTGTTGAAGATGAATGATTTTTCTAATAACTGGACTGTCTCAGAAAACATTCAATCCTTGCAAAAAATGAAAGGTTTGATCAGTGAGTTTCGCAGTGCTCAGCAAGAAATAGAAGATATCGCTCACAGCCCTGAAAACAACCCCGCCGTAAAAGTTCTTTTAACTGAAGCCGCTCCTCGTGCATCAATAATTGTCGATACAATCACCACTATTATTGATGAAGAATCACATCAGGTTGCTACACAAGGGCATTTAAACTTATTAAAACTTCTGGCTGATAGTCGGGGTTCTTTTGCTCTGGGGCTAGCGAATATCCGTGCTTATTTGCTTTCTGGCGACATTCAATTTGCAAATAAATTTCATGCAAAATGGGCGATAAATGAGGCTCGCTATCAACAAATTTCTAAACTAACAGGACTATTCAACAGTAAACAATTAAAGGCTTGGAATAGTTATAAAAATCATCGAGCAACATTTGCTCCGCTTCCAGAAAAAATGTTTGCATTACGCTCAGCTAAAAACTGGAATCAAGCAAATTATTGGTTAGGAACTAAAGCGGCTCCAAAAGCACAAGCCATCATGCATATTCTAGAGCAAATGCACACATCACAACAACAACTGTCAACTGCTGAGCAAACACGACTAAGATCTGGTATATCGGAGATTCAATTAGCCTTAATCATCGGCTTATTAATAGCCATTGCAATAGGACTATTTATCTCTATTTTTATTGCTAATTTAATTGTTAACCCTTTAAAACTAGTTGTTGACCATGCCAATACCATTTCTCATGGTGACTTAAGTAGACCCTCTCTTAAATTAACGGGTAATGATGAACTAACAGATTTAGCTAAGGCTATTAATGACATGAACCAAAGTCTGTTATCAACGGTTACAAGCGTTTATGACTCTGCATTACAAATAAGCAGTTCCTCTGAACAACTTTTGGCTACAACTCAACAAACCAATCAGACTATATTTAATCAACAATCTCAAACTGATATGGTTGCCTCGGCAATGACTGAAATGAGTGCTTCAGCTCAAGAAGTAACAGGCCATATTACAAACACTTCTCAGGCTGCACAGGAAGCAAATACAGAAACCAGTGAAGGTCGTAATATTGTTGACAGCTCTATTGATGCAATACAACATTTAGCGGGTCAAATTGAAAATACTGCCGATGTAATTCATCAATTAGAAGAGGATAGTGACAATATAGGTAAAGTACTGGATGTCATTAAAGGCATTGCTGAACAAACCAATTTACTGGCCTTAAATGCAGCTATTGAAGCAGCTCGTGCTGGTGAACAAGGCCGAGGCTTTGCCGTTGTTGCTGATGAAGTTCGAACTTTAGCAGGCCGTACACAGGAATCTACAGCAGAAATTAATCAAGTGATTGAAAAGTTACAACTCGGTTCACAAAAGGCAGTAGATGTTATGAATAAGAGCCGTAAAGAAGCTCAAACTGTTGTAGATCGTGCAACGCAAGCAGGAACATCCTTATCTGCTATCTCAACATCCGTAGAGCGTATTAACGAAATGAGCAGTCAAATTGCATCGGCAGCAGATCAGCAAAATACAACAACTGAAGAAATCAGTAGAAATATAATAAACATTTCCGAATTAGGACACCAAACCACATCAGGAGCACAACAAACAACTGAAGCAGCCCAGAGTTTAACCCAGTTATCCGTTGAATTAAAAAATCTGGTAGAAAAATTTAGAATATAAAGAGAATATCAAATAACATCCTATGAAATTTAAATTTACTGATCCAGCCACGGACTTTTCAAATGGCTTACAAGTTATAACTGACTATCACCAAGATTTTCTTGCTCGAGGCAAAAAATTAGTCGAATTAGCAAAACAAATTCAAAAGCAAGGCATGACAGAAGTATTAGCACTCGAATGCATGGATATGTATTGTCATTATTCACATGCCACAATTCTGCACCATAAAGACGAAGAAGAAGCCTTATTCCCTCTATTGGTTAACCAATCTAGCTTAATTATTGGCATGATTGAACGATTAATTATGGATCATGAAGAAATTGAAGAGTCTTGGGCTGCAGTTGCTAAACGCTTAAGTCATCCTGAACAAATTACAAATTTCGACCATTTTCTACATCTAACAGTAGAGTTTGAAAAAATACTGAGAGACCATTTAACCCGTGAAGATGAGGACTTTTCCCCACAAATCAAAAAAATATTAACTGCAGATCAAATGAAGCAAGCAGGTGAAAAGATGGCTAATTTAAGACATTTAACTGCTTAATTTCGCTCTTACTATTAAAAATAGTAGAGGACAAATAATCGATTATGTTTCAAATGGAGATTCATTATGAAGACAAATATAACAACAAAAAATAGTCTATTGAATAATTCCCTAAGCAAAAACCCTTTACAACTATTAATAACGCTACTTATCATAACTGTTATACCTTCACTAGCTAATGCTAACGAAAATCATCAATATTCAGGTAAATATCAACCCAAGAAAATGATGAATTTTGGCCCTGGTGAACATTATCAGCATGATATGGATATAAATATTTCTGAATATAAAAAAGTACGAGATATTAGTAAACGAGCAGATGATTTACCAGAACCACTTGCTAGAAAACAGTCAAAAAAAGTAACTATAATGCTTGAAGCAGTTGAGGTAATTTCTAAAATTGCTCCAAATATTCTTTATCACTATTGGACGTTTAACAATACGGTTCCTGGCCCTTTTTTAAGAGTCAGTGAAGATGATACCGTTGAATTAACCTTGTACAACAATGAATCAAGTAGTCATAGCCATGCTATTGACTTACATGCAGTTACTGGTCCTGGTGGCGGTAAAGCGGTAACTGAAGTTGAACCTGGTGAATCAAAAACACTAACATTTAAAGCAACAACGCCTGGTTTATATATTTATCATTGTGCTGCAGGAAACCCTGCAACTCATATAGCTAATGGTATGTACGGCATGATTTTAGTTGAGCCTAAGCAAGGGTTGTCTAAAGTAGACCATGAATTCTACGTAATGCAAGGTGAACTATATACTAAGCAACGATTAGGGAAAAAAGGCTTTCAAAAATTTAACAGCCGAAAAATGATTGATGAGCGTCCTGAATACATTATTTTTAATGGTCGTACAGGTGCTTTAACTGGAGAGAATCAACTACAAGCAAAAGTAGGCGATAAGGTAAGAATATTTTTTGGTAATGCAGGTGTAACTAAAATAAGTTCCTTCCATATTATCGGTGAAATTTTTGACAAAGTGTACCCAGAAGCCGCTTTAGGCAATCCATTGAAAAATGTACAAACTACATTAGTTCCTGCTGGTGGTGCGACCATGGTTGAATTTGAAGTAGATTATCCTGGTAACTATGTTCTGGTAGATCATGCATTAGCTCGGGTTGATAGAGGTGCGTGGGGGATTTTAAACGTAACAGGTGAAAAAAATGATGCATTGTATTCTGGTGATTCATCCAGCAACTCTGGATCAAAAAAGCACCATAAAATGAACCATTAATCCCTAGATTAAAAAGAATTTTAAATATAAAGAGAGAAAATAAAATTGGAACTACAAAATAAAGCAACAAACCTTTGGGGAAACTTCTTCAAAGTAAGCATGGTGCAAATAAGAACTTTCCATATGACATGGTTTGCATTCTTTTCTGCTTTTTTCGCATGGTTTGGTATTGCCCCCATGATGGTTGTCATTCGTGAGGAATTACACCTAACTAAAGAACAAGTCGGTTGGTCAATCATTGCTTCAGTCGCCGTAACCGTATTTGCTCGTTTTTTTATAGGTTGGTTATGTGATCGTATCGGACCTAGACTTGCCTATACCTACTTACTACTATTTGGTGCAATACCAGTCGCCGGTATTGGTTTAGCCGATAGTTTTGAAAGTTTTATAGTTTTTAGACTATTAATCGGGGTTATTGGTGCTTCATTTGTAATTACCCAATATCATACTTCGGTGATGTTTGCTCCCAATGTTGTCGGCCAAGCGAATGCAACTAGTGCTGGCTGGGGTAATTTAGGTGGTGGTGTGACTCAAATGGTTATGCCACTGATGTTTTCAGCGTTTGTTATTGGCTTTGGCTTTACAGATGCCGAAGCTTGGCGTGCATCAATGATCGTTGTTGGTACCGTTATTTTCTTTACCGGTATTGCCTATTTTTTCCTGACACAAGATGCACCTGATGGAAATTATAAAGACTTACGTGAAAAAGGTCTGTTACCTGCAAAGAAAGAAGTAACAGGCGCGTACTTTAATGCGATGAAAGACTATCGAATATGGATACTTTTCATTATCTACGGCGCTTGTTTTGGTATTGAATTAACGGTAAATAATGTTGCCGCACTATACTTCTTTGATTATTTTAAAGTTGATATGGTAACGGCAGGTATGATTGCTGCCTGTTTTGGTTTGATGAATATTTTTGCCAGGACTTTAGGTGGAATATTTGCGGATAACTGTGCGTCTTTATGGGGACTAAAAGGACGTTCGTATTGGCTGTTTATTGTATTGTTAGGTGAAGGTTTAGCACTGATGCTATTTTCACAAATGAGCGTATTATTCTTAGCCATTCCATCTTTAATTATCTTCTCATTATTCACTCAAATGTCTGAAGGTGCTACTTACTCTGTAGTTCCTTTTATCAATAAAAAAGCATTAGGTGCCGTTTCAGGTATTGTTGGAGCGGGTGGTAATGCGGGTGCTGTTGCTGCAGGATTTTTATTTAAAGGTGCAATGGAATGGAATGAGGTATTCTTTGTTATCGGCTGTGTCGTCGTTGTCGCTTCGTTCTTAACCTTCTTTCTAAACTTTAGCCCTGAACAGGAATTAGAAGAAAAAATTGCCTTTGAAAAAGCAAATATGGATGTATTACAAGAAAAAGCTGATGATGCCAATGCTGCAGTAGAAAGGTCTTTAAAAATAATTTCTGATGCAGAAAACACTAAACAGTAAATTATATTAAAGGTGT
Organism: uncultured Methylococcales bacterium; assembly: GCA_913009265.1. Taxonomy (GTDB): domain Bacteria; phylum Pseudomonadota; class Gammaproteobacteria; order Methylococcales; family Methylomonadaceae; genus QPIN01. The sequence goes on along the minus strand of CAJVYL010000090.1, from coordinate 2,918 downwards.
GGTAGTTAGTATCTTCTGCTACAGCTTATTTAAAGCTATGTCACCGTTAAGTGTTGATTTTGTTAACTCTTAAGCCCTCTCCTGCTGGAGAGGGTTTGGGTGAGGAGAAAACAAACAGTATGTAATTCAGATTTCCTTTTATCTCTTGATTTATAAGAAGATATTAAAGAAGAAGAGAATTATTTTATTTTCTCCTCACCCCTCCCTCTCCAGCAGGAGAGGGCTTTTAAGAGCCTCTTCAACTTTTCAACACTTTAACGGTGACATAGCCTTATTTAAAGAGTATATAGTGGTATTACACAATACTTTCAATACTGTAATTAGTGACCATGTTATATTCTTGTCCGGGTTGAATTTTTACACTATTAGAAGCCGTATTAGCAATTTCAACACACACAAAGTTTTTGTAATCTTCAGAATTTAAATCCTGCATTTTCTCAGCACCTTCTGGGCCTGGGTTCCATACCACTACATTTGCATTTCCAGAAGAGGTAATTTTAATATTCCGGTTTAAAACAGAGTCAGAAATGGTTAAATTACGACCATCCCCGGTATGAATATGATCCATCGCTTGTTCAACAGTAATAGCACCAACCTGACACACTTTTACAAATTCTTCTGCTTTATCTAAATATTCTGTTTTTTCTAAACCCAGAATTTTAACTTGGCTGGAATCACCTACATTAAAATAAGTATGCAATGCTTCTGTGATAGATAAGGTTTGTTTTCCCGTATTTTTAGTTCGCAAATTCAAGCTTAGTGACTCTCCAACTATTATTTCCAATACAAGCTTAAAATTATGCGGCCAAAGCTCTCGGGTCATTTCACTGTCAATAAATTCAAGCGATATTTTAGTATCGCCATTTTGCAAAGCATCAACTTCAGAAACATTCCAAATATTATTTCTCACAAATCCATGCGCTGGTAAATCAGCACCTTCTGGAGCATCACCAAACCAAGGCCAACAAATTGGGATGCCGCCTCTCATTGCCTTGCCTTCTATAAAAAAAGCATTATCACTAAAAAATAAAATATCTTCAGTCTCAGTTACAGGTTTAAAAGATAAAACCTGTCCTGCATAGACAGAAATTAAAGCAGATGCTTTTTTATTATTTACTTGAATAAAATGTAAACCACCCTTTACTTCAATAAACTTTACCTGATCAGCAATTCCAAAAGCAGCATTTAATTGTTGAATATTAATTTTACTTACCATCCCTTAGATTATTTTTCATAATATTTAAACTTGGCTTATAAACATCACGTTTTGGCTGTCTTAATTGGAAAATATCGTTCATATCTCCCATTGCACTAAATCGCATATCTAAATCTTTTAAAATTCCTGTTTCTAAAGTGTAAATACAACCATGAACAGTCAATTCTTTATTGTTACGCCATGCTCTTTGCACAACAGTTGTATGACAGATATTTTTAACTTGTTCAATAACATTAAGTTCACATAATCTATCTAAACGTTCAGTTTCATCAGCTATTCCTAACAATTCTTCTTCATTTTTCTGATGTACACTTTTAATATGACATAACCAATTATCAATCAAACCATGCTCTATTCGTTGCATTGATGCTTTCACACCACCACAACCATAGTGGCCACAAACAATAATATGTTTAACTTTTAAAACCTCAACTGCAAATTGAATAACAGATAAGCAGTTTAAATCTGTAGGTACAACAACATTGGCAATATTACGGTGTACAAACAATTCACCAGGCTGTAATCCTACCAATTGTTCAGCTACAACCCGACTGTCTGAACAGCCAATCCACAAATATTCAGGTGATTGCTGTTTGGATAAGTCAGAGAAAAAATTGGGTTTATCTTTCTTTATCTTTTCAGCCCAAGCTATATTGTTATCGTATATTTTTTGTAATTGATTCATTAATCACTCTTACGTATAAATTCTTATAATTATTTATGAACACTACCTCTGCCCCTCTTAACTAACTTAAAACATTGTTTTAAGTTAGTTTCATTCTAAGCATTATCATTGCTTAAAACCTTTCTATTATACATTGGAAAATATTAAGACAATACTGATGCAGACAGTTAACTTATAAAAATGTAGAGCGGACTTCAGTCCGCTCTACAAACGCCTACCTTTAATTTATTAAGATGGTTACCCAACCCAAACACGAGCATTTCTAAACATTCTCATCCAAGCGCCATCTTCATTCCATTGTTCTGGATACCATGAATTTTGAATAGTTCTAAAGCAACGTTCTGGATGCGGCATCATAATAGTAAAACGCCCATCTGTTGTTGTTAACCCTGTTATACCTTCAGGTGATCCATTTGGATTCGCAGGAAAATCAGTGCTTATATCACCATAATTATCAACATAACTTAATGCAACTAAAGCATCTTTAGCATTTGTATTATTAAACTCTGCTCTACCTTCACCATGCGCGATAACAACAGGTAAAGTCGACCCTTCCATTCCAGTCATTAAAATAGAGGGAGATGGCTGTACTTTAACCATTGACACTCTAGCTTCAAATTGTTCAGAATCATTACGTTTAAACTCTGGCCAATGCTCTGCACCAGGGATAATTTCTTTTAACCCAGACATCATCTGACAGCCATTACAAACACCAAGGCCAAATGTATCTTCACGTTTAAAGAAGGCTGAAAATTCATCTCTAGCTGTGGCATTAAATAAGATAGATTTAGCCCAGCCGCCGCCAGCACCTAATACATCACCATAAGAGAAACCACCACAAGCCACTAAACCAACAAAGTCTTTTAATGTGACTCTGCTGTGAATAATGTCACTCATATGTACATCAATCGCTGTAAAACCAGCACGATCAAATGCTGCGGCCATTTCTACATGACCATTAACGCCCTGCTCTCTTAAAATGGCGACTTTAGGTCGATCTGTCGTTGCAAAATTAGC
>CAJVYL010000089.1 GCA_913009265.1 uncultured Methylococcales bacterium | reverse complement strand
GTAATTTGCTTCCTGCTTTCATTTATTGCTTTGCTCTTTCTAGACATCACTACCATAAAATACGGCTATTATCCTTGATTTTTAAGAGTTTTTCCTTAACTTAATGGCAGTGACGCAGCGCGTGGGAACTAGTGTTTCACAAAAGCAATAATTAAAAACTGGAACATCGAGTGATAGTGTTGAAATTAGTCCAAATATTACGGCAGATTTGAATGGTGAAGGTGAGCTTATCGGTATTGAAATAATTCAGGCAAGTTCTTTTTTGAGAGATTCAATATTAGAAACAACCCAAGCGAAGTTACTACAGCTAGGTAAAAAAGTAGCATAACCAGAAAACCTGACGTTTATGAATCACAGCTAAAACCTCAATACATTCTGTTTTAAGTTCATAAATAGTCCAATAAGAATATAGGGCAATTTTTCGGATATGTTCTTCGTTTGGTTCTGCTACTTTGCGTCCTAAATGCGGTAATTTATCAAGTCCAACTAGTTTACGTGCTATTGCATCACTACCAGTGCCAGTACAGCATAAAGCAGTGGATTACAAGACTGATTATAGCGCTCTTTGGTTGTTGTAACATGTACCGTACACTTGTATTATATATGTACTGTAAAATTGTGAGGTTTTTATATGTCTATGTCATTAACATCTTTGAGGCAGCAACTTTTTAATGTAGTGGATCAAGTTATCGCTACAGGTATTCCAGCTGAAATTAGTCGTAATGGCCATATTGTTAAAATTGTATTGGCAGATGAAAAAAGTAAATTAGATAATTTGGTTGAGCATGATTGTATTGTTGGGGATCCTGAAGCGTTGATTGATTTATCTTTACATGAATGGGATGAAGAAAAGGCTTTATGATTTTTTTAGATACTCATGTTGTGGTTTGGCTTTATGCGGGGAATGTTGCAAAACTATCTGAGGCCGCGATTGAAAAAATAGAAAATAATGAGTTGTTTGTTTCACAGTTGGTTAGACTTGAATTGCAGTATCTTTTTGAAATTGGAAGGATTACGGTTGAGCCTGATATCTTGTTAAAAAACCTCAAACAGTCTATAGGTTTAAAGGTTTCGCCAATGAAGGTGGAGCAGGTTTTTGATCTGGCTATTGCTTGTGAATGGACAAGAGATGTTTTTGATCGCCTGATAACTGCTGAGGCTGAAGCCGATAATGTTGCGCTGGTAACAAAAGATGAAAAAATTCGAGCTAATTACGATAAGGCGTGTTGGTAAAGACGTTAGCTGAGTTAATTCGCGATTTACAAAGTATTCACTGGTGCGAGTGCTAGCAGAGCTCATACTGGCTTGTACTACAGCATAATTTTAGAGTCTAAAGGGCTTAAAAAAATAGTCTCGGCCTTGAATCCTAAGTGAAAGCCCCCATGATAAAAGACATTGTTTAAAAGTAATGTCTGGAGCGTTTAATGAGTAATAAGCAAGATGCATCTGAAGCACAGTCAGATAGCGATTTGATTGAAGAAGTTCTTGAGCAAGCTGTTGAAGAAGATATTGAAAATGCAGCTGTAACTGAGGAAGAAGTTGTAAATGAAGAGTTAGTGGAAGAAGATCCTCTGGCTGATTTGCAAAAGCAGTTAAAGCTAGCAGAAAAAAAAGCTGAAGAGAATTGGGATAAAGCAGTTCGTACTTTAGCTGAAATGGAAAACCTAAAAAGACGCACCACAAAAGATTTAGAAAGTGCTCATAAATATGGTTTGGAAAAGTTTGCCAAAGAACTTCTTTCAGTGATTGACAGTTTAGAATTGGGAATCCAGGCATCAACCAGTGATGCGCCTGAAGTGGTTTCTTTAAGAGAAGGTAGCGAGCTAACTATTAAGCAATTTGAATCGGTATTCGCTAAATTTAATATTGAAGCAATTGATCCAAAAGGTCAGCCATTTAACCCAGAGTTGCATCAAGCAATGACAATGCAGCCTAGTGCTGATGTCGATGCAAATACAGTATTGAATGTATTTCAAAAAGGTTACGTTTTAAATGGTCGTTTGATTCGTCCTGCAATGGTTGTAGTCTCTCAAGCTGTTAAAGTTGTTGAGCCGGAACAAGACAAACCTGAAGATGATTCAACAAATTTAGATGAGCAGGCTTGAAATTAGTTAAAGCAACCTCATATCGAATTCATACAAAATAAAATTAAAAAGTTCGGAGATTCAAATGGCTAAAATAATTGGCATCGATTTAGGAACCACAAATTCATGTGTGGCCGTTCTAGAAAATGGAACAGCTCGCGTTATAGAAAATAGCGAAGGCGCACGTACAACACCTTCTATTATTGCTTTCACAGGTGATGATGAAGTATTAGTGGGTCAATCTGCTAAACGTCAAGCAGTGACAAACCCTGAAAATACATTATTCGCAATCAAGCGTTTAATTGGTCGTCGTTTTAAAGATGATGCGGTACAAAAAGACATCAAAATGGTGCCTTATAATATCGTTGAAGCGGATAATGGTGATGCATGGGTTGAATGTCATGGTAATAAAATGGCAGCTCCTGAAGTTTCATCGCGTGTTTTGATGAAAATGAAAAAAGATGCTGAAGCATTTTTAGGTGAAGAAGTTAAAGAAGCTGTAATTACTGTTCCTGCTTACTTTAATGATTCACAGCGTCAAGCAACTAAAGATGCAGGTCGTATTGCTGGTTTAGATGTTAAACGTATTATTAACGAACCAACAGCAGCAGCACTTGCTTTTGGTATGGATAAGCCTAAAGGCGATACAACTATCGCGGTTTACGATTTGGGTGGTGGTACATTTGATGTATCAATCATTGAAATTGCAGAAATTGAAGGCGAACATCAGTTTGAAGTATTAGCAACAAATGGCGATACTTTCTTAGGTGGTGAAGATTTCGATTTAAGAATTATTGATTTCTTGGTTGATGAATTCAAAAAAGACAATGGCATCGATTTACATAATGATCCATTAGCTTTACAACGTTTAAAAGAAGCAGCAGAAAAAGCAAAAATTGAATTATCTTCAACAGAACAAACGGATATTAACCTACCGTATGTAACTGCTGATGCGTCGGGTCCAAAACATTTAAATGTTAAGTTGACTCGTGCAAAACTAGAATCTTTAGTTGCAGATTTAATTGAAAGAACAAAAGGCCCATGTGAGCAAGCATTAAAAGATGCTGGTTTATCTGCTTCTGAAATCAACGACGTAATTTTAGTCGGTGGTCAAAGCCGTATGCCTAAAGTACAGGAAACTGTACAGGCTATTTTTGGTAAAGAGCCACGTAAAGATGTAAATCCAGATGAAGCGGTTGCATTAGGTGCGGCGATTCAAGCGGGTGTATTAGGTGGTGATGTTACTGATGTATTATTACTAGATGTTACACCTCTGTCTCTAGGTATTGAGACTATGGGTGGTGTAATGACTAAGTTGATTGATAAAAATACAACAATCCCAACTAATGCTGCTCAAGTATTCTCAACAGCTGAAGATAACCAAACAGCAGTAACAGTTCACGTATTACAAGGTGAGCGTGAAGTTGCAAGTGGTAACAAATCACTAGGTCGTTTTGATTTATCTGACATTCCACCAGCTCCACGTGGTGTGCCACAAGTTGAAGTATCATTTGATATTGATGCTAACGGTATCTTAAATGTATCGGCTAAAGATAAAGCATCAGGTAAAGAGCAGTCTATTATCATTAAAGCTTCTAGTGGTTTATCGGATGATGAAGTAGATCGCATGATTAAAGATGCTGAAGCACATGCTGATGAAGATAAGAAAATCACAGAGCTTGTATCAGCAAGAAATGCAGCGGAAGGCATGATTAACGCGACTGAAAAGTCAATGGAAGAGCTAGGTGAGCAAGTTTCAGCTGAAGAGAAAACAGCAATTGAAGCCGCTATCACTGAGCTACAAGAAGTTGTTAAAGCTGATGATAAAGATGAAATTGAAGCAAAAACTACTGCTTTAACTGAATTATCTGGTAAATTAGCTGAACGTGTTTATGCACAAAAAGCAGAAGCTGAGGGTGGCGCGGAAGCAGGCCCTGAAGCTGCTGCAGAATCAGCACCTGCTGATGACGTTGTTGATGCTGAGTTTGAAGAAGTTAAAGACGACGATAAAAAATAAGTTGTTTTGTAAATACTGATCCAAAGAATACTTTGTTTCAGTATTTATATTTATTTTCCTGATATTTAAGAGGACTAAAATAACCGCCACTTTATGTTGGCGGTTATTTACGTTATGGCAAAAGAAGATTTTTATAAGATATTAGGCGTCGAAAAGAACGCCAGCGAAGCTGAAATAAAGAAAAGTTATCGTCGTATGGCGATGAAATTTCATCCAGATAGGAATGCAGATGCCCCTGAAAAGGCAGAAAAGAAGTTTAAGTCTGTAAAAGAGGCTTATGAAGTTTTATCTGATGCAAAAAAACGTGCAGCTTATGATCAGTTTGGTCATGCAGGTGTAGATCAAAGTATGGGCGGTGGTCCTGGCGGCTTTGGTGGTGGGCAGGGTGATTTCGGGGATATCTTTGGTGATGTTTTTGGAGATATCTTTGGCGGCGGTGGCGGAGGTGGTGGACGTAGAAGAAGTAACGTTCAAGCCGGTTCGGATTTACGCTATAACCTCGAGCTTACTTTAGAAGAAGCTGTTGGTGGAACTGAAGCTACAGTTAAAGTTCCTGTGTTGGTTGCTTGTAAAGCATGTAGTGGATCTGGCGCTAAAAAAGGTTCAAGTCCTGTTACGTGTTCAACCTGTCAAGGGCATGGCCAAGTCAGAATGCAACAAGGTTTCTTTTCTGTTCAGCAAGCTTGTCCTACTTGTCATGGGACAGGGCAGCAAATTAAAGACCCTTGTCGTCCTTGTCATGGAAAAGGTCGTATCCAAGAGAACAAGACTTTATCTGTAAAAGTACCTGCTGGTGTAGATACGGGTGATCGTATTCGTTTAGCTGGTGAAGGTGAAGCTGGGGTAAATGGCGGGCCTTCAGGTGATTTATATGTGCAGGTTGATGTAAAAGAACATGCTATTTTTACTCGAGATGGTGCTGATTTGTATTGTGAAATGCCGATTAGTTTTCCAACAGCTTGTGTAGGTGGTCAGCTAGAAGTGCCTACATTAAATGGTAAGGTAAAGCTTAAAATACCTGCAGAAACTCAAACAGGTAAGTTATTTAGACTGAGAGGAAAGGGTGTTAAGCCTGTTCGTGGTGGTGCTGTGGGTGACTTGCTTTGCCGTGTTCAAATTGAAACACCTGTGCGTCTAACTAAAGAGCAAAAAGCATTAGTCGAAAAGTTACAAAGTTCTTTGGCTGGTGGTGGCAAGCAACATAGTCCCCAAGAGCATTCTTGGACTGATGGTGTAAAAAGCTTTTTTGATAAATTAACAGGATAAGATATGTTGCGAGTTGCTGTTGTTGGTGTATCAGGAAGAATGGGCTTATGTTTAGTTAAAGCTTCTATGTTATCGCAAAATACTCAATTTTCTGTGGCTGTCTCTCGAGCAGAAAGTGCGGCTATCGGGCGTGATGCTGGTGAGCTTGCCGGTATGGGGCTTGCTGACGTTAAAGTTGTTGGTGATTTGGCTGCTGTGGTTGATCAGTTTGATGTTTTAATTGACTTTACTCGTCCAGGTCCATCGATGGAATACATCGAAGTTTGTCGCCGAGCAGGTAAGCAAGTCATTATTGGGACTACTGGATATAGTGATGAGCAAAAGGCTGCAATTAATGTTGCAGCAAAAGATATTGCCATTGTGTTAGCACCTAATATGAGTGTAGGTGTAAATCTATCGCTTAAGCTGTTAGAAATGACAGCAAAAGTAATGGGTGATTACACTGATATTGAAGTAATTGAAGCACATCATCGTCATAAAGTGGATGCTCCCTCGGGTACTGCGTTGCGAATGGGTGAAGTGATTGCTGATAGCTTAGGGCGTGATTTAAAAGACTGTGCAATTTATGGTCGTGAGGGTGATACAGGGGAGAGAGATAGAAAAACTATTGGTTTTTCTACTATTCGAGCTGGTGATATTGTGGGTGAGCATACAGTCATGTTTGCAGATGAAGGTGAGCGTGTTGAAATTACTCACAAAGCAACGAGTCGTATGACTTTTGCAAATGGTGCCGTTAGAGCAGCTGTTTGGTTAAAAGATAAAGAAAATGGTCTTTTTGATATGCAGGATGTTTTAGGTTTGTCATAAATTCATAAGGTATTCTTCTTTGTGAGGGAGAGGTTTTGAGTCAGTGCTTTATAAAACACTGACTCAAAACCTCTCCCTTTTTTATTTGAAAATTCTGATTTATTAAGGCTGTTCCTACATGTTTATTGTGACAATTTAATGACAAAAAGTAATATTGATCTGATTTTATAAGGCAAAATTGCTAAAATTAGCGATTACTCAGCAAAATCAGTCATTATGAATAAACAATTTAAACTTCCAAAGACAGGAATAGACGGTCTAAAACAAAATTGGCGCAGTGATGTGTTGGCTGGTTTCTTTGTGTTTCTTATCGCACTGCCTTTATCTTTAGGGATTGCTATTGGCTCGGGCTTTCCTCCTTCGGCGGGTATTATTACGGCTGTTGTCGGTGGACTATTAGTTTCACGCCTTAATGGTTCTTATATCGTTATTAATGGTCCGGCGGGTGGTTTGATTGTAGTGATGTTGGCCGCAGTAGAGTCGCTGAGTGATGGTGGCGATATGATGTCTGGTTATCGTTATACCTTGGCTGCGGTAATGATTACAGGTTTGATACAAGTCATTATGGGGAAATGTAGATTAGGCAGTTTGAGTGCTTTTTTCCCTGCTCCTGTTGTACATGGAATGTTGGCAGCTATGGGAATTAGTATTATGGCTAGGCAAGCTCATGTCATGCTGGGTGTAATTCCTGAGCCAGGTAGTCTATTTTCTTCAATAGCTCAAATACCTAATAGCCTGATGAATTCCACCCCTGAAATTGCCACGATAGGCCTCATCTCTTTTTCTATTCTATTTATTTGGCCTTATTTAAAGAATAGTAGGGTCGGTAAAATTCCTGCTCCTATTATCGTTCTGATGGTAGGAATGGCTTTGGCGCAGCTTTTTGGTATTGAGCATGATCATTATCATTTTTGGCAAGCGGAAGTGCATGATCATTTAATCCCTGCGCCTTTTTTGGTTTCCATTCCAATGGAGATAAGCTCATACTTTTGTCTTCCTGATTTCTCAAAAATATTGACCTTTGAATTTTGGGTGGCAACAATAACCATCTGTATGGTTGCTAGTCTTGAAAGCTTATTAAGTGCTACAGCAGCTGAAAAGCTTGACCCTTACAAAAGACGGACTGATTTAGATCGTGATTTATCTGCGGTTGGATTGGGTAATGTTGTTTCTGGGTTTTTAGGTGGCTTACCGATGATTGCCGAGTTTGTGCGTAGCTCTGCAAATGTTGAGGGTGGTGCGCAAACAGGTTGGGCTAATTTTTTCCATGGCTTGATATTGTTACTTTTCGTGGTTTTGTTTCCCCATTTTATTCACAATATTCCTCACGCCTCTTTAGCTGCTTTATTGGTTTTTGTCGGTTATCGTCGAGCAACACCAAAAGTATTTGCAGATGTTTTGGCAATAGGAAAGGATCAGTTATTTTTGTTTGTGGTAACAATTTTAGCGGTATTGGCAACTAACTTGTTGGTAGGTGTGTTTTTTGGCGTATTTGTAAAGTTAGTGCTTCATGTCTCTCGTGGTGTGTGGCTAAACAATATGTTTAAAATTCATTTTACAATTGTAGAGCAGGGTAATCGCGTCACCGTTAAAATAGTGGGTTCAGCTTTGTTCTCAAATTTCTTGCCCCTTAAGCGTGCGGTGGATAGCATTGAACCAGGTAAGGATATTACCTTTGATTTTTCTGAGGGGTATCTTATAGACCATTCAATTTTGATTTATATTGATGAGTTTTGTATGCGTTATGAAGGTAACTGCGGTAGATGTCGTAAGGTGGGGCATGCTTTGGAAACCTATTCAAACCATGATTTGGCGGTTCGATTAATGACAGCTGATGACAGGAAGGAATCGTAAAACTACTCAGAAAAATCAAGATTGTTATTAGGGATGTGCTTGCTTATGAAAAATCTATTTGTAATTAAGGTTTGAGATGTAAATATATATTAAATTGTTAATGAATTTATTGGCATAATTCCGTAGAATACCAGTTATTTTTCTAAATTAAGAATGGGGTGCGTTCGGCAAGGCGTATCCCGTTTGTGCATTTAAAGGTGACTGATCTTGAGTAATCCTGCTTTACTGTTATTAGAAGATGGAACAGTGTTTCATGGCGTGTCAATTGGTGCGGATGGCTGTTCTGTTGGTGAGGTTGTATTTAATACTTCATTAACGGGCTATCAGGAAATCCTGAGTGATCCTTCATACGCGCGTCAAATTGTAACTTTAACTTATCCTCATATTGGTAATGTTGGTACAACCAGTGAAGATGATGAGTCATGCACAGTTTCTGCAAGTGGCCTGGTTATTCGTGATTTACCTTTGCAATTAAGTAGCTGGCGTAGTGAAAAATCATTACAACAATATTTGTTGGATAATAACGTAGTTGCTATCGCTGATATTGATACACGTAAATTAACACGTATTTTACGTGATAAAGGTGCGCAGCGAGGTTGTGTTATCGCCGGTGAAAGTATCGAAGCTGCAAGGGCTGAAAAAGCAATAGCTGGCTTCTCTGGTTTAAAAGGGTTGGATTTAGCTAAAGAAGTAACTACAACTGAACAATATGACTGGACAGAAAACACTTGGGCATTAATTGGTGGGCATTCAGAAGCTGAAAACCTAACTAAACATGTTGTTGCCTATGATTTTGGTGTTAAACGCAACATTCTTCGTTTGCTAGCAAATAGAGGGTGTAAAGTGACAGTCGTTCCTGCAACAACACCTGCTGCTGATGTTCTGGCGATGAATCCTGATGGCGTATTCCTTTCTAATGGGCCTGGTGATCCAGAGCCTTGTACTTATGCAATTGAAGCAATCAAAACAATTCTAGAGCAAAAAATACCGACATTTGGTATTTGTTTAGGTCATCAATTATTAGCTTTAGCCAGTGGTGCTAAAACTGAGAAAATGAAGTTTGGTCATCATGGTGCTAACCATCCTGTACAAGAAAAAGCGACAGGCCGAGTGATGATTAGTAGTCAGAATCATGGTTTTGCTGTGGATGAGAAAACACTGCCTGCAAATATTAATGCAACTTATCATTCATTATTTGATGGAAGCTTGCAAGGAATTGAAAGAACAGATTGCCCAGCAATGAGCTTTCAAGGACACCCAGAAGCAAGCCCTGGGCCACATGATGTAGAGTCATTATTTGATCAATTCATCGAAATGATGGATACCCATTCAGCTAACAAATAACAGAGTAGATTTAACGAACTATGCCAAAAAGAACCGACATAAAATCGATTTTATTATTA
>CAJVYL010000088.1 GCA_913009265.1 uncultured Methylococcales bacterium | reverse complement strand
ACCGGTCTTTCTTATTTTCAACCTTTAGTGGCTCAAGTTCTTTTTCTGATAACTTAACCAGCGAACCAATCAACTCCTCATCATCAATAACCTCAATCCAGCCATACGGATGCAGGATAATGCGCTTGTTTAAGTTAGATATTTTAAAGCCACGTAAATGAGCACCTAAGCCCAATAGAAAACCTATTTGCTCTGCCGTTACATCCATACTGAGAGGGCTTTCTTTACCAAATTTACCCGCGATTAAAGGGTTTAGTTCATTAGCCGTTAAAGTGACACCAAAATCCTTTTTATTAACTAAATAATTAGCAGAAAAACTACTCTTTAACTCTGATAATTCTTGTTTCAATGCGGATCTATCATCATCAAAATCTTTATATATCGCATTGATATAAGCCCTTTTATCATCTTTTCGTTTACCTTCACTAATATCATCAAGCGAGAACCAAACTAAACGCTCATCTTCTTTCACCTTTTTCTGTAAATAGAAAAATCCCTCTAAGGTTAATTCAATAGAAAAAATAGTGAAAAAATATTGGGTTAATGCATGATTTTGAGCCGCACCCTGAACTTGCTGATAAGGCTTTAAAGCCCGCCAGAGCTTAAACAGATAATGTTTTTCATAAATTAAACCGACTTCTTCTAAGAGTTCGCGCTTTAGTGTTTCCTCTAATGCAGGCTGTATCGCATTGACGTTATCCGATTGAAGTGTGCATAATTTTTCTTTCATATTGCCATCAAAATATGCCATATCAGATTGATTAACACGTCCACCAACGAAACCATAGTCCCCTGCTGTTTGTTCATGACGCTTTTTAGTATCTTCTCGTTGATGAAAAAGAATGTGACCATCACATTTAATAATGCTCCATGCCACATGTATATAACGGATTGGCTCAGCAGCACTCGTCAAATGTTCAGCTAATCGTTTTTTTTCAACTGCTTTTAAAACATTACGTTGCTCATCTTTTTGATAATGACTACTGGCGGTGGTATTCCAAAAGTCTTGTTTAAAAAATTTTGAATGAGTATCGCTCATAGCCGTTAAGACAGATAAAGCCATTAATTGAGCAGGAAATGATACAAAACGCCATTCACCGCGTTGCAGATAATCAGAATTTAAAGTGGCGAGTGTATCAAACAAAACCTCTACGATGGCTAATGTATTTTCAGCGACTTCTTGAGTGCAACCGCTGTTGATTAATTGCTTAATAAGTTCAGTACGTTTTACACCAAAAGATTCCCCGCCTTCTTCAGAATAGCGAGGTAAATAAGGAATGAGTGTTTGAATTAACTTTATGGTCATCAGTTTTTACCCGCCAACGCAATAATCATATTTTATGACTCCAATCGAGGTGCTCTTTATAATTTTCTGATAAATTTTCATCCATCTCTACAGAAGCAATAAAGCCTGATTGTTGCATAAGTTCATAAGCATTCTGCCCCTCGGTTTTAGCGGTATTTTTGCTAAAAACCTCATCAATCGCAAGAGCGATTAATTCGGAGGTACTTTTTTTGAGTATTTTTTCCAGCATTTGTAATTTTTCCAAATGCTGGGTATCAAGTTCGGCGGTTATTTTCATAATTTACTATCCTTATGGAAAACTACGGCTATGAATATGTCGTGCGATTTCATAAAGATAAGATGATTTTTTACTATAATCAAAATGGTTAAAGCTTATTTCTACTTTTCTATTTTTTGTGATTACACGAGGATATGAGTTAATTAACCAAAACATTTGATAAAATATTTTTTTAAATAACTCTCTATCTTCTCTTAATGGTGAATTGCTTTCTTGAATGTTATTTACAAGATCAGGAAAAAGTAAAGCATCTCTGATATTTTTCTTATGTTCTTCTTTCCTTCTCTTATCCTTATCTTCTGAAACAATATATTGAAGATGACAATAAGCTTTACCAATGTCTAATTCAATTAGCTTATTTTTACTTTTATCGTTAAATAGTTGCTCTGATAAAACTTTTTCTTTAAATAGGCTAAGTAATGTTTTTTCATAAGGTTGAATGTCACCATGAAAATCAAACATTAAACGCATGTTAATAAAAAACAAATATGCAACTATTTGTTCATCAAGGTTATTAAATAACGCTGAATTATGCGTAACCCAGTTACGAATATTTTTCATCACCCGTGCTAAACCCCGTATTTTTTTAGGTTCAGTTGCTTCCCATTCATGGCTTAAGGTTCGGATAAAAAGCTTATAAAGTACCGCCGTATCTTCGGGTTTTCGCAAAGGCAAGAAGTTTTCCAATATATCTAAATAATCGCGCATTTCATCAACATTAACGTAATTTTCAGAATTTTGAATAAAACCATTAAAGGCTAAATCACTTTCAGCTAAGGTTTTTAAATACTTACAACCTTCAATGATCCCTCGCCTAAGCACAAAATAATCACTGTGTTTATCATCTAACCACTGCTTTATAAACTCTGTATCCCCCTTTTCTAAAAAGGGTTTTTCAGAATTAGGAGAAATAGGATATTTTATATTTGCACTATTAAACTTTTCTTTGAGTTTATCAAAGTAGTCTGCGTGATTGGAGCAAAATAATATATGCGATTTTGGAAAACCTAACTCAATCACTAAGTCGATATAAAGTTGATAACCTGCTATTCTTTCTAATTCTGCTTCAGATGTATATTGCTTAATTAAAGGTGGTAGATAATTATTATCATCGCTTTGCCAACCTTGTTTGAGTGGCATATCCACATCTAAAACCACAAAATCAATTTTGGCTAATTCCTCTGGATTATGAATAAAATCTAAAGCTTCTAATAGGTTGAGTTTTAAAAAAATACCTTTATCTTTTAAAAAATCCTGAGCGTCATTCGCATCTTCTTCTTTGAGTTCTTCTCTTAATTCCTCGCTATCTAAAATATCGCCAAAGACTAAATTTACAGTTGAACTTACAATATTTTCTTCACGATTCGTTTTTGAGAAATTAAAATCTTCTACCCATAAAAAATGTGGCATGTTGTTTCCTTAATCAAGTAATTTAGCGGGAATGCTGAATGTAGTTTTAAAGGTATTTTCGGTGGATTCACTGATGAATTCACCGTTTAATTTGTTGGCGATGGTTTGTAAAAAGTCCATGCCTTTATGTGTGCCGCGATAGCTTTCTTGTTGGCTTGGGTTTTCACAGATTAACTGATAAGCATTATTTTGTTTGAAAAACTCTAAGGTTAAGGGTTTATTGGCTTTAACATCCATGTATTTTAACGCATTGACAAGAGTTTCCATAAGAACGACTAAAAAAATGGAATCGGTAATCCCGTATTCTTTGAAGTCGATAGGGTTATCATCAAAGCCGATAATTTCGATATTAAAGAAGTTGTCATTTATCCATTTTTTTAATGAACCTAATTCGACTTGTTCAGAAAATAAGGTATTAAATTCATCTTCCCATTGACGCTGTAAAGCTTGCCATTTTTTTCGGTAGCCTTTATTAAACCTTAATTCTTCGCCATTGGTTTCAGGTTTTATTTCTCCTGTTTTTTGCAAATAGTTGAGATAAATATTGATTATTTTATCTTTGTTGGTTTTGCTGAGGAGTTGGGAGATTGCGAGGGCTAGATTGTTGGCAAGGTTTTGTAATAAATTGGATTCACCTGTGTGGTCTTGTTTTAGTTGTTCTATGAGTTTGTCATCATCGGCGGAAATAATGCTAAATGCGGTTAATGCGCCGCCCATCATTTTGACGGTTTTTAAATGAATGCTGGGGTTGTTATCATGTTCAGCATTTGACTGGATACATTGTAATGTACCTAAAAAATTATGTGCGAACATAGCTATTAAGTTATTTAACTCCTTATTTTTCTGTTTTATTATTTTTTGCGCTTCTAATAATTTATTATCTTGTCTTGTTATTTCTTCATTTTTTAGTTCAATTTCCTTTCGTGCTTCTAAATGTTTTTTAGCAAAATCAGCTACATTATAAGCTCTGATTCGATAATTATAGTTTAAATCACTGTCATTTGAATTTTCAGATTCTGACTCACTTTCTAATGTTTCTTTATATGCTTTATAAGCAATTACAGCGGCACCTACACCTGCACCGATAGGACCCATCAAAGCTGCCCCAGCCATACCACTTGTTAGCGCGCTTCCTGCTGCTAACATACCTAACCCTCCTCCCCCTTTGAGAGTTGTTGCTACGCGGATATCATCATCGGCATCAATAACTTCTGTAACTAAATTTACTCCACCCGACAATGAAGGATTTTCTACTTCAGAAAGGTCTTTAGCTATACCATAGCATTCAATCGCTTTATCAATATTTAACGCAATATCAGAAACAAATTTAACACCGGAATAAATATCACCTAATAACAAATTGGCTTCAATAACTGTGTTTTTATCTTTATCTTTAGGATCTACGTTAACAATTTCTTCTAATAATAATATTCCTTTATCGTGCTTACCATTTTTTATGGCTTGAATGGCTGTATCATATTTTCTACTTAGACTCACTTCTCATTTCCTCGTAACTTTTTTATTGTTAATATCGTTATTAACAATAATGCCTTTAGCTATATTAGCAGAAACACCACCACCTAACTGTGATAAATATTTAGCTCTACCATAAAATAACTTTATCCAGGTTTAATTCAACAGTTAAAAAAGTGATTGAACCCGAATAAATATCACCTAAATATTAAATTTGCATCAATGATTAGGTTGATTTTTCGGGAGGGGGATTACAATTTGTTTATAGCTTGGCTTTAGCAATTATTTTAAATAAAACGATTCCTTTTTCATGATTTTCGCCCTCAATATATTTATAAGCACAGATAGCCATACTCAGTATTCTTTTATTTTTAAGGTTTTTTGAGTCGAATCTGGGGTGAAATCCTTATTTTAGCTACGCACTTAAGATGGTATCCAAAAATGTGGCATGTTGCCTCCTTAATCAAGTAATTGAGTGGGAACTCTGAATGTAGTTTTA
The DNA here is from genome assembly GCA_913009265.1 of uncultured Methylococcales bacterium. Classification (GTDB taxonomy): domain Bacteria; phylum Pseudomonadota; class Gammaproteobacteria; order Methylococcales; family Methylomonadaceae; genus QPIN01. Next base: position 4,467 of record CAJVYL010000088.1, on the reverse strand, counting down.
AATGTATTTTTGGTGGATTCGCTGATGAATTCACCGTTTAGTTTGTTGGCGATGGTTTGTAAAAAGTCCATGCCTTTATGTGTGCCGCGATAGCCTTCTTGCTGGCTTGGATTTTCACAACTTAATTGATAAACGTTATTTTGTTTACAAAGACTTAATGTTAAGGGATTACTGGCTTTAACATCCATGTATTTTAACGCATTGACGAAGGTTTCCATAAGGACGATCAAAAAAATGGAATCGGTGATGCCATATTCTTTAAAATGGATAGAGAAATCATCAAAACCGATGATTTCGATAGCAAAAAAATTATCTTTTATCCATTGAATTAATTCGCTTAACTCCACTTGTTCAGAAAATAAAGCATTAAATTCATCCTCCCATTGATGCTGCAGAGTTTGCCATTTTTTGCGATTACCTTTAATCCTTAACTCTTTGTCATTCGTTTCAACTTTTATTTGTCCTGTTTTTTTCAAGTAGTTAAGATAAATATTGATAATTTTATCTTTATTGGTTTTGCTAAGGAGCTGGGAGATTGCGAGGGCTAAGTTGTTAGCAAGGCATTGTAATAAGTTGGATTCGCCAGTGCTGTCTTGTTGAAGTTGCTCTATGAGTTTGTCGTCATCGGCGGAAATAATGCTAAACGCCGTTAATGCCCCACCCATCATTTTGACAGTTTTTAAATGGATATTAGGATTGTTATCATGTTCTGCATTTGAGCGGATACATTGTAATGTCCCTAGGAAATTATGTGCGAACATAGCAATTAAATTATTAAGTTTTTCGTTTCTTTCGAGTAACTTTTGGTTAAGTTGATTAATCTCTTGATTTTTTATTTTTAATGAAAAACCATTTGCAAATAAAATCACCTCATTTCGGATGCCGTGTGTAAACTTATTGCCATGTTCTCGCTTTCTGCGGGCAACAACTATTGCCGTATTTTTTCTTATTTGTATGTTATTTTTTTCTGCAATTTTATTTAGTGAAGTAGATATAAAATTAAGATCATCTTCGCTAATAAAAGCATCCTTCTTGTAAGTTAGTAGTAACAAACCACAATAATATGCAGCGATTCCATCCTCGTCTTCTTGCTTAGCCGCTTCCAGGAAATAATTAAATGATTTTTTAATATTTTCAATTTCATTAACCTCTAATTTACTAAGATTAAAATATAGCTGCCCTAAAGAAATTAAATGCACATAGGAATCAATGTTTTTTTCAAGCCATTCAGTAATTAGTGAAATTAATTTAAAGCTATAAATATTAATTTTATGGCTATTTTTAAAACAAATTTCTATTGCGGCCTTTAAATATTCTTTTTCCTTTGGCCTATCATACTCAGTTATATCCTTTTCACTACCCATAACTCGATAAGGTTTATCCTCTATAAGTCCTTCGCTATAAAGCTTTGCTAATTTATAATTTGAGAATATCCAACCCTTATCATTACAGTCTTCTAACCAAGTTATTTCTACTTCTTTATTTTTAAGGTCATGAGTTAAAAACCTTTCTTCCATACAAACTCGCGCTAATCTTCCGCCGCTATTTGCAGCTAACTCTTGTATTTTCTGGTAGAACTCTTCCTCATCAATACCTTCTTTTTTTCTACATAGGTTGTCATATTTTTCATTATGCTCATTTTCCTGAAAAGCTCTTAGTTCATACTCTGATGATAACTGCTTATCTATTTTATAAAAATAGTCACTTAAATATTGTAAGGCATCTATGTTTTTTCTTTCAGCTGCTAACTGACACAACTTAAGCCCTTGCTCTTTATTTTCAGATTTAACTTCAATATATAACCGACCTAATTTATATATAGAGTCTACATCGCCTTCATTTGCGCTAATTTTCAATTCTGACTCTATCATTTTAGTTGTGTTATTTTCCATGTACCCTTCTAAAAAATTCTTATGAAATTATACCCTTTGCAGCATTGCTAGGTTGGCTTTCCAGCCCAACTCAATAGTTGCTTATTTGTTGGGCTCAGACACAGCTTGCGATACTAACGCCGAAGCAATGATTTTCTTTCCGAAAACTCATTAGCCACGGCCCATCCAATCGCTTCAGTGACTGCAAAAGCCGTTGTCGCGTTAAGCGCATTCCCATATCCAGGAATCCATCCAACTAAAGCTTGCGAAATACCACGGCCAACCGTTGTTGCGGTTGCACTTGCCAGTGCGGCTTTAGCTGAACTGTCACTCAGCTCAATACCAAAGACCGTACCTAAGGATACGACCATTGCAATTTGCAAAGGTACGATAACCAGATTATCTGAACCTGGAACCTGCGCCATTCCTCCACCAATGGCGCCGCAAGTAGCGGCAACAGAATGAATGATTGAGTGACATTGTGTTTCTTGTGAGCTGTTCATCAGCATCTCCATGAATGAGTTTGATTATGTAGGTACTTATGTACCTACGGCTATATAATTTTATTAATAATCACAATGTTAATTGGCCACTTATTAATCGCCTTATTTATTTGTACTCATCATTTTCTAGTTTGTTGTTAAGTTTTAACGCTTGTTTCGATGGAGTGAATTATGCGCTTAGTTTCTAATCTAATAAAAAGAAACTTAGTAGAATAATTCAAGTTATAAATTTGCGGTTTTAGTGTTGATAGCTGCGTTATTTTTTTGTAAAAAATTAGTACAGCCCTTTTATTACAGGACCAATAAAGGCATGCCGTCTTTTATTGCTAGAAAGGTAATGGAAATTAATGAGGGGGCACTGTAGCCATAGGGTAATATGCCATTGCAAATTAAATTTATTCACTAATTGAACAGATTTTGATGAAAATCAACAGTAATCAGTTCAGTAACAAATTGATTGTTTAAGCAAAAGAGCTTCATAGCCAAGCATCCATCATAATGGTTGGGGAAAAGAGTCAACCTTTGTCAAAGAGGGTTACATCACAATCACTCATAAGCGCTGGGGCTTTGGCTGGAATAATAATCGTGTGTACCGTATTTACCGTGAGTGTGAGCTTAACAAACCTATACGACGAATCAAGCGTGATAAACCAGAGGCACTTAGCCTCCCTACAGAATCCAATCAAGTTTGGCCGATGAATTTTATGACTGATTCACTTGCTAATGCCGTGTTGTAATCCACCGCTACTGAATAAGTTCAGTACGTTCTACTCTGAAGATTCCCCTCTCCCTTCTTCAGAGTAGCAGGGTAAATAAAGAGTGAGTGTTTGAATTAACTTTATGCTCATCAATTTTTAGTCGAGTAAGTTTAAAAATGGCTGAGTATTTTTCAGTGATAAGTATGAACGTTGCCGTTTATCAGTACTTAAGGTTCTGCCATGCCTCAAGTGTTCAGTAAAGAAGCATCGGCAAAGTTCATTGGTAAATCAGCGTATTGCTACATAAGTAGACACAAGCGGTTTTTATCTTTTTTAGGGGTAATCCCCCCGAAAAATAATAGAAGTCAAAAGTGGAATTTTCTCGTATGCCTTGCAGTTGTAATGAAATATGGCAGACTTCGGTTATCACAGGGTAAGTGGTAATCAGTCGCTCGATTGTAGTTTTGGAAAAATCATTTTCTTGTTGATAACGGTGTTTCCTTAATCCAGTAATTGAGCGGGAATGCTGAATGTAGTTTTAAAGGTATTTTCGGTGGGTTCGCTAATGAATTCACCGTTTAGTTTGTTGGCGATGGTTTGTAAAAAGTCCATGCCTTTATGTGTGCCGCGATATCCTTCTTGTTGGCTTGGATTTTCACAGCTTAATTGATAAACGTTATTTTGTTTACAAAGACTTAATGTTAGGGGATTACTGGCTTTAACATCCATGTATTTTAAAGCATTGACGAAGGTTTCCATAAGGACGATCAAAAAAATGGACTCGGTGATGCCATATTCTTTAAAGTGGAGAGGGTATTTATCAAAGCCGATGATTTCGATAGCAAAGAAATTATCGTTTATCCATTGGGTTAACTTGCTTAATTCGACTTGTTCAGAAAATAAAGCGTTAAATTCATCCTCCCAGTGATGTTGCAGAGCTTGCCATTTTTTGCGATTATCTTTATCAAATCTTAACTCTTCGCCATTGGTTTCAGCTTTTATTTGTCCTGTTTTTTGCAAGGTGTTGAGATAAATATTAATAATCTTATCCTTATTGGTTTTGCTGAGGAGCAGGGATATTGCGAAGGCCAAGTTGTTAGCAAGGCTTTGTAATAAGTTAGATTCGCCTGTGTTGTCTTGTTTAAGTAGCTCAACAAGCTTGTCATCATCGGTGGAAATAATGCTAAAGGCGGTTAATGCACCGCCCATCATTTTGACGGTTTTTAAATGAATGTTGGGGTTGTTATCATGTTCGGCATTTGAGCGAATACATTGCAATGTACCTAAAAAATTATGTGCGAACATAGAAATGAGATTATTTAATTCTTTATTTTTATCTTCTAAACGATACTTATACTCAATAAGTTTTATTTCATGCTCAGCACTTGTTTTTAC
>CAJVYL010000087.1 GCA_913009265.1 uncultured Methylococcales bacterium | reverse complement strand
ACAAAATCTGCTTTTTCTAATTCTGTTTTATCATTTATTAATTGCAGGTAATCTTCTGGGTTTGTTTCATTTAAACTAACTGTGGTGATTTGTTGTTTTAAGCCATCAATCACTTGTTCAATTTGTACCTGATCATTGACAATCGTCAATAGAATATAGCCAGACTTTTTAGTTAGTTTTTGCCTAAGCGTTTCTGGCAAGCAGTTGGATAACTCTCGTCCCCACCATTGGAAAAAACGATTTATATCAAAATCAATATCAGTTTTCAGGTTCATCTTGTGTTACTAATAATTGTGTCATGTCATCATCAAATAACGATTGTTTTTGATCTATTATTTGCCAGTTTAATACTTGAAAAGGTTGGTCTGCACCTGTTGCTGACTTTCTTATAGTGGCCTTTATCCCTGTGGCAAACTCATCATAAAGTTGTGCCTGAGATATAATAGTATAGACCTGATTATTCGTTGCACCTTGATTATTACTACCGCCCTCCGTTAAAGGAAATGCAGGCGCAGGAAAGTTGTTAGCATTACTTTCTGTCCGTTGCTGTATATATTCGTCCAATATTTCTGGGTCTAAGTTGCCTATCGCTGTAATCACTTCTTTTGAGGCCACATTTAAATCAACCTGTGTTTGTTTTGAGTAAACAGTAATTAGAGGTTTTAATTGCTGATATAAGTCATTGTTCATCCCTAAAACCATTTGTAACTCTTCAATCAATTGAAAGTCTTTATTTGCTGGAGAATAACTTAACTCGGCTTCTTCGTACTGTTCTTTTTCTGCACCATTAATATGAATAAGCTCATCTTCATCTCGCCAATCTAAGATTGCACTGACTATCTCTTGTTGTTTAGAGACTTCGGCCGTTGTTGATTTCATCATAGCCGTTAATAATTCTTCATCTGCTTTGTTGATATCTATTTTGCCAAGTTCTGAAAGTAATCTAATCCTAATTTTTGCGTCTTGATAGTTAATAAGATAAATACTACCATCAGCTCGCCAACGCATGCTTTCATCCGCTAAAAAAAGCATCTGCTTTGCAATGTTAACGCCTGTTTCTGCCATAGCTTGTACCACAGCATTATCTTTTACTGCACTAATAACCGTTGTTTCTCTACGCATGGTTAAAGCAAAACTACCTGCCATAATTGTGAGCAGGCTTAATACCCAAATCACAATTACCATGGCTAGTCCCTTTTGTTTTGACGCTAGCATTATTTTGAATCCAAAGTTAAGTCAGGCTCTATGGCTGCTAATTTTAGGGCAAATATCATTTCTGGCCAGAAACTAGGCTGATCTAACTTAATTTCAATTTTGATTAAACTAGGTAAATTCTCTTTTTCGCTCCAGCTATCAACCCACATACCATCACTTTCCATTAAGTCCTTTCCAAAGTAGCTTATTTTAAATTCTTCAACATGATCCAATAAAATAACCTCTTCTTCCTCCCATTGTTGTTCGTCTATTGCGGGATAAAAGGGGGTTAATAATACTTTAACTTGGCCGTCATTATCATCAAATACTATTTCAAAAAGCTGAAAGCCCTTTCGCCCTGCACTTGCTGGAAAAACTGAGACAAACTGTAGTTTTTGACTCTCTCCCTGAAAAGAAAAGTTTCTTTCTTCATCACTAAAATCATCCCATAAGGGGCGAATTGAAGGTAAATGACGTTTAAAAAACTGGTAAACCACCGCTTTTTCATTCACTTCGGCAATTTTAGTTTCGCCTTTATTCCAGCTTTCAGCAGATGTTTTTAAGCTACCAAAGAGTAGAGCAACCATTATGCTAAGTAATGTCATCGCTATCATCACTTCTATTAAGGTGAAGCCTGAAATTTTATACTGTTTTGGCATTATTCCTTATGCCTTGTTTTAATTGTGTTTAATTCAATCATTCGGCCATTTCCTTGTTCATTTCCCCATTGAACAAGTACTTGAACATCCATAAGTTCTGTATTTGATTCATCTTCTACAAACTGGCTAGAGTTTTCTATTTTTACCGTCCATTGGTATTTATCATCTTCAGTTCCTGATATTTCACTTGCTATTAAAGGCTCTTCTATTCCTGTTTTAGCCATTAACGATTCTGCAATTTGAGTGGCTACCATATAGTCTTCGGATACGATTGCTGTATTAACACCTGCAGAAAATATCTTTAATACAATAGTTAATGAGACCGCCATTATAGTGAAGGCTACTAATATTTCTAGTAAGGAAAAGCCTTGTTGGATTTTAGGGGATTTATATTTCATTACTATTAACAGTCGTTGATGTTTTGTCGATAAAAGCTGAAGGAGCCTATTGGCTGCGACCAGATCAAGAGCATTCGCGGCCAATAGGCCCCTCCTACCGCTAAAGATAGCTCTTATTCTTTATCATCCTTATTTATCTCTACTTTGCCACTTAACCAGTTAATATCAATTACATTAACTAGATTACCCCATTCCAAAGTAATTCTTCCACCACTGGATGATCCATCTGCGTAAAACCTTAATTGCCCAGTGTCTTCATCTTTAAATTCATCTTGAGCAATAAGCAATGTCACTTCAACTTCATCCGAAAAATGGTAAACCTTTTCTCGGTTAGAAATTTTATAGCTGTTTTCTGCTAGATTAATGGCAATGATAATTTCATCATGTGAGATTAAAGCTTGTCCACGCCCATAACGTAATGCTGAAGCAAGATCACGAGTTAATGCTTTTAGTTGGGACGACTGGTTTCCTGATGAGATATTAGTACCAATTACAGAAAAACCAAGCACAACAATTAATAATACAACCGTGAGTTCTATTAAAGTAAATCCCTGTGCTTGTTTCATTTTATTCCCAGCTATTTATGTCCTGATCTTCACCTTCGCCACCTTCTTTTTCATCTGCACCATAGCTATACAAATCAAATTTGCCATGTTGGCCAGGAGAAGTGTAATGATAAGGTTGAATCCATGGATCTTGAGGAACATTAATTTTACGTAAATATGGCCCATTCCAGCGTTTACTGTCTGATGGTTTTTCAACTAAAGCCGTTAAACCTTGCTCTGTTGTTGGGTATTTGCCCACATCTAACTTATACATATCCAATGCTGCCGATAAATCTTCTACTTGTACTTTAGCTGCTTTAGTTTTTGAGGCTCCCATGTGTTTCATCACCTGAGGCCCTACAATGCCTGCAAGCATAGCAATAATACCTAATACCACTAATAATTCGAGTAGGGTAAAACCTTTTTCTGTCTGGTTGTTATTAACCATCTTTTATAAATCTCCTTAAAAAATTTAAACAATAAGTAACTATTAGCGTACTTTTAAATTAAAGCATTTAGTTCTAAAGCCCTCTCCTGTTGGAGAGGGGAGGGGTGAGGAGATATAAATATTTCTTTTTTCCTTATTCTTTTTGCTCTAAAAAGAATAAGGCTTTGTAAAAGAGAATTGTTTTATTCCTCCCCACCCAAACCCTCCCCATCAGGAGAGGGCTTAGAGCAAGATTTCTTACTAGCAATTCCTTGATTCCGTTTCACTGCATCAAGGCTACATATCTAATACTAAAAAGCCAAATCATTTACACTCAATATAGCTAATAAAATCGATACAATAATACCTGCAATCATTAGCCCTAATGTAATAATTAAAGCAGGTTCTAATAATGCTAGCATTCGCTGTATTGAGGTGCGTAGCTGTTTATCATAGATAGTTGCAACACGTAGTAGCATTTCTTCCAGCCTACCTGTTTCCTCTCCCATTTTAATCATTTGTATTGCCAGTTTAGGGAAACATTCACTTTCTGTTAAAGCATCAGACATACTTTTACCTTGCTTTAATTCTTGTTCAGCTTCATCTAATAAATCTACAATGACTAAATTTCCGGCTGTTTCTCTTGCTATACCCAAAGCATTTAAAATAGATACGCCATTTCCTAATAAGGTCCCTAATGTACGTGTTAAATTGGCTGTTTCCATATGTAAAAGGATATCACCAAATAAGGGCATCACTAAAAAGCGTGCATCCCAGATTTTTTTTGTTACTGGATTAGCTAATTGTGATTTCATATAACTACTAACACTCATCACGATTATTAATAATACCCACCAATAAGACTGTAAAAAGTCAGCAATAGCCACTACGATTTGTGTCGGGACAGGTAATGCCTTGCCTGCATTATCAAACATTTCTGTAAACTGAGGCACAACAAAAGTCAGCATAACCAGTAAAGATGCAACTGACATTACTAATAATATTGCTGGATAAATAAGTGCTGTTGTAACCGTTTCTTTTAATTCCTGAGAGCGTTCTAAATATTCAGCCAATCTGCTCAGTACATCCCCCAGATTCCCACCTAATTCACCTGCACGAATCATATTAAGATAAAATCGAGAAAATACTTCAGTCTGATTTTCTAGTGCATCGGCTAATGAATTCCCACCTTTCACATTTTCTAAAACTTGAGAAATCAATTTACTCAGTTTTTCATTATCTTCTGTTAATTGAATTAGAACTCGGAGCGATCTATCCAGTGGCAAGCCAGAATCAAGTAACGTTGCTAGTTCACCTGTAAATAATAAAACTTCTTTTTGAGACAGTTTTACCGCACCAGAGCCCAAGCTAATCCCTAAAAAGGTTTTATTCCCAGCCAATTCAACATTAATAGGCACAAAGCCTTGATCTTGTAATTCATTCAGTAAACTTGTCTGATCAAGCGCAGTTTTAACGCCTTCTTCCATCTCTCCCAGACTATTTACTGCTTTGTATGAATACAATGCCATATTATGATTCCGTTGTTACTCGCAACACTTCATCTAGTGTTGTTACGCCAGCTAATGCTTTTACAATACCATCTTGATATATCGTTAACATGCCATCGTTAATTGCTTGTTGCTGGATAACGCCTGATTCTTCATGTCCCATAATATTTTTTCTAATATTATCTGTCATTGGTAAAAATTCGATAATAGCTTGTCTGCCTTTATAGCCAATATCACCACATGCCTCACAGCCAACAGCTTTATATAATTGAATATTTTCCACATCAGTAAATTTATGTAAGTGCATTTCTTTAATGACTGACTCTGGAGCAGGATATGCTTGTTTACACGTAGGGCATAATTTTCTTACTAATCTTTGTGCGAGAATGCCATTTACTGTTGAGCTTAATAAATACTCTTCTAATCCCATATCTAATAGTCGTGTAATACCGCCAGCGGCATCATTAGTATGCAGTGTAGATAATACTAAATGACCTGTTAAAGCTGATTGCACCGCTATTTTGGCAGTTTCCAGATCTCGCATTTCACCAATCATAATCACATCTGGATCTTGTCTAACGATTGACCTTAAAGCCGCTGCAAAGGTTAATCCTATTTGTGCTTTAGCTTGTATCTGGTTAATGCCTTCTAATTGATACTCTACCGGGTCTTCTATGGTAATTATTTTTCGTTCTACAGTATTCAACTGTTTTAATGCTGTATATAAAGTGGTTGATTTACCACTACCTGTTGGCCCAGTAATTAAGATAATTCCGTGCGGCTTAGCTAATACATCAATAAATTGCTGAGAATGTTTACCTGTCAATCCAAGGGAAGAAAAGTCTAATACTATATTTTCTTTATCCAATAGCCGCATAACCACACTCTCACCATACATGGTGGGAATTGTAGATACCCTTAGATCAAGCTCTTTACCTAGCATTTGCAATTTGATTCGACCATCTTGTGGAAGTCTGCGTTCTGCAATATTAAGCTTGGCCATTATTTTAATTCTAGAAATAACAGCAGCTGTTGATGAAACAGGAGGTGCTTCAATATCTTGTAAAACGCCATCCACTCTTAAGCGAACTTTTAAGCTTTGCTCAAAAGGTTCGACATGAACATCAGAGGCTTTCACTTCTATGGCTTTTTGTAAAAATAGATTAACCATTTTAATAACAGGTGCTTCACTGGCTAAATCTTTTAAATGCTCCAGATCTTCATCATCAATTTCACCTGTTTCCATATTATCACTGAGCTGATCCATTTCAGATTTTCCATCACCGTATTGTGCATCCAGCGCAGCATCAATATCTGAAAGACAACCAATTTTGACTCTTATCTGTTTTCCTGTTGCAAGCTGTAGTGCTTGTACAATATATTCATCTTTAGGATCCATTACAGCCACAGAAACTGATTCCTCATCAGTTTGTAAGCCAACAATATGATTATTCTTTAAGAATCGAAGCGAGATATCTTCTGAAAAAGGACTTTCTATGGGGTATTCAGCACTTTGTACTCTTTCTAACTGACTGTTATGCTCAAAACTATCCGCTATATCTACATCAGAACATAAGCCCAATTTAATCAACAATTGTGGCATCAACTCACTAATAGCAGACTTCTGCATACGCTGAGCCTTACTTAGGTCGTTATCTGTGAGTTTATTTCTCTGTTTTAGCGTATTTAAAAATGCTGCGTAGATGTCTTCCTGTTCAGTACTTGCTTCCATATAAACACCTGTTAGTAAAAATTAAATTTGCACACATTTTTTATATCTTTCAATATAAAGCATAAACTATCGCTAAAGTAGCGATTTAGCCAACTTGATAATCTCACTCTCTTTAATCTCTTTTATAGAAAAATCATTTTTATCTAATTTAAAAGGATTAACTTTTGAGGGTGATTTTAATACTTTATTAATTGCTGTCTGATAAACCCTGCTGACTGGAGTAGGCCCGAATAAAGTTATTGAAGGGATATTAAAGCCCCAAGCCATATGTGTTGGCCCTGTATCATTACCAATCACCAAACTTGAATTTGCTAGCACCGCTTTAAGTTGATCAAAATTCAGTTTTGGTAAGACTTGTGCCTTTGTGGTTTTACTTGCAATCCATTCCGCATCTTGTTTTTCTTGTTCATTTCCCCAAATGATTAAACTATTAGCATCTAGGCCATCAATGACTGTTAGATACTTTTCTTTGGGATAGTTCCTACTGGGCCAAGTTGATCCAATAACAAAAATGATATTTGCTTGTTTTTTACTAAAAAAGTTTGCTGTCGAGCCGAGTTCATTACTATAAAAAAGGAAAGGAACTTTATTGATAATTTGCTGTTCTGTTATCTGCACACCTAAGGGTTGCCCAATAACAGCTACATTTCTATCAATGGTATTAGCATCATAGGGATAAGTGATCTGTTTTTTATACAGCCATGTGGCGGGCTTTTCTCTAATAGATTGTTTATCAAACCCCGCAACCTTACTTGATATTAATTTAGATGTTACTGCTGATTTAATTAAGCCTTGGGCATCAATCACCAAATCATAATTATTTTTTGCATACTCTCTAACCTTTTTAATTTCATTAAAGAAATTAGCTTTGTTATGCTTTAATGACTTTAAATTAACGGTTAAAACTTGGTTAATATCTGGATTACCCTGTAAAACTCCTGCAAAATTTTCTTCAACCAGCCAATCAATGACTATTTCAGGGTCAGCTTGTTTAAGGTATTGTAGAGCCACCATTGCATGTACAATATCTCCCAGAGCAGAAAGTTTAACAATGGCTATTCTCATTTTTATCTATTCTTCAATTTCAGCAAGAACTTGCTTAGGTAAAATATCTACTAAACAGTTAGTATGCCCTAAAGGACATTCTCGTTTAAAACACGGCGCACAATCTAAATTTAAATTTAGTATTTTAGCCTTGTTAGCTTTACTTAAGGGCGGTGTGAATTTTGGATCTGATGATCCATAAAGAGCAACAAGCTTTTTATCTAGTGCTGCCGCAACATGCATTAAGCCAGAATCATTACTCACTACAACTTCAGCTAACGACATTAAGTCAATCGCTTCTGCTAACGAGGTTTTACCACTAAAGTCTATACAGACATTTCCAGATATTTTATTGATTTGTTCTGAAACAGCTTGGTCTTTAGCAGAGCCGAATATCCAGACAGCCCATCCATCAGCTACTTTTTGCTTTGCTATCGCGGCATAATGTTTAGCTGGCCATTGTTTGGCTGGCCCATATTCTGCACCAGGGCATAATGCTAATATTTTTTTTGAGCTATCGACATTAAATTGCTTAACCACTGCTTGTTGATCAAGCTCATTAATCAATAATGAAGGAATTGGATAATCTGTAACTGGCTGGTTTTTAGGCAATGCTAATGCAACAAAACGCTGAACTGTCATGGTCAGCACTTGTTTATTCAGCTTGTATGTATCATTAAGTAAGCCCCATCGTACCTCACCCAAAAAACCTGTTCGCTTGGGGATATTGGCAAAAAAAGGGATTAATGCTGATTTCCAGGAATTGGGTAACAAAATAGCTTGATCATACTGCTTAGCTTGTAATTCTTTACCCAAGTTCTTACGTAAACTCCAGCCAAACTGTCCATGTGTTAATGGCATGGCAATCGCATCAGTTACTTCTGGCATACGCTCTAGTAAAGGAAATGACCAAGCAGGTGCCAGTACATCTATCTGACAATCTGGGTTTTGCTGTTTTAAAGTTATAAACAAGCTTTGCGCCATAACCATATCACCGACCCAAGAAGGGCCGATGATTAATATCTTTTTAGCTGATACTGACACTTAAGAAACGTAACTTAACCATTCATCATGATTTGCTTTACGTCCATTTACATAATCAAAATAAAGGCTTTGTAATTGCTCAGTAACCGGTCCACGTGTACCGTTGCCAATTAATCGACCATCATACTCTCTAATAGGCGTTACCTCAGCTGCTGATCCTGTAAAAAAAGCTTCATCAGCAACATAAACTTCATCACGAGAAATACGTTTTTCAATAACTTCGTAACCATTTTCTTCTGCAATGGTAATCAATGTATCACGTGTAATACCTTCTAATGCCGAAGTAGTTTCAGGTGTGTATATTTTTCCATTACGGATAATAAACAAGTTTTCACCACTACCTTCTGCAACAAAACCTTCATGATCAAGTAATAATGCTTCATCGTAACCTGTTGATAAGGCTTCTTGTAAAGCAAGAATTGAATTGATGTAATTACCATTTGCTTTGGCTTTACACATAGTACTGTTTACATGGTTTCTAGTATAAGAAGAAGTTCTAATACGAATCCCTTTTTCCATACTTTCATCACCTAAATAAGCACCCCATTCCCATGCAGCGATCATTACGTGTACTTTAAGATTATCAGCTCTTAGCCCCATACCTTCAGAACCATAAAATACCATGCTACGAATGTAAGCACTGTCTAAATTATTTTTAGCAACAGCTTCTTTATGGGCTTGATTGATTACATCTTTATCAAATGGAATCTTCATATTTAAAATATGAGCTGAACGATACAATCTATCGGTATGTTCTTGCAATTTAAAAATCGCAGTCCCTTTTTCTGCATGATAGGCTCTTAATCCCTCGAATACACCGGCGCCATAATGAAGAGTGTGAGTTAATACGTGAACTTTTGCTTCACGCCATTCAACCCATTCACCATCCATCCAAATTACACCGTCTCTATCATCCATCGTCATCATATTTCTAAGCCTGTTAGTTTGTT
>CAJVYL010000086.1 GCA_913009265.1 uncultured Methylococcales bacterium | reverse complement strand
CAGTTATTTAAACCAGTACGCTGGGTTGATAGTGTTAAGTACATGAATGAACAAGAGGTTACCCATTTTGTTGAATGTGGGCCTGGAAAAGTATTGATGGGGCTTAATAAGCGTATTGTAAAAGCTGCTGATCATATGACAATGTATGATCCAGCTACATTAGAAAAAGTGTTGGAGCAATTAAATGGATAAGAAAGTCGCGTTAGTTACAGGTGCAAGTCGTGGTATTGGTCGTGCAATTGCTGAGCAATTAGTTGCTGATGGTTTTTTTGTAGTGGGTACTGCCACGAGTGATAATGGCGCAGATTCGATATCAGCTTATTTGTCAGATAACGGTAAAGGTTTAAAATTGAATGTTGCTGATGCTGATTCAATTGCTGAAGTTATCAAGAAAATTGCAGAAGACTATGCTGCACCTGCAGTTTTAGTTAATAACGCAGGTATTACGCGTGATAACTTATTAATGCGAATGAAAGATGATGAGTGGGAAGATATTATTACTACAAACCTAACATCTATCTTTCGCATGAGCAAAGCAGTGTTACGCGGTATGATGAAGGCTAAAACAGGAAGAATAATTAATATTTCTTCGGTTGTTGGTGCAACGGGTAATGCAGGGCAAACAAATTATGCTGCATCAAAAGCAGGTATGGTCGGTTTTGCTAAATCTATGGCTAAAGAAGTTGGTTCTAGAAACATTACGGTTAATACTGTAGCACCAGGTTTTATTGATACAGATATGACTAAAGAATTAGCTGACGAGCATAAAAATGCATTGATGAGTTCAATTGCATTAGGTCGATTGGGTGATCCCAAAGAAATTGCTCATGCAGTTTCTTTTTTAGCTTCGGAAGGGGCATCTTATGTGACCGGTGAAACAATTCACGTTAACGGTGGCATGTTTATGTCATAGTGTTGTGACATTGTTGTAATTTCAAGTATAATTCCACTCAGTCTTCTGGTGTGTAGCCAGAGGCATAACTTTTAATAAATATTAATAAAACTGAAAGTGTATATTTAACGCACTTTGTTTGAGGAAAATAAAAATGAGTAACATTGAAGAGCGCGTAAAAAAGATTGTTGCAGAACAACTAGGTGTTAAAGATGATATTGCTAACGATGCATCTTTTGTTGATGATCTTGGTGCTGATTCTTTAGATACAGTAGAGTTAGTAATGGCTCTTGAAGAAGAATTTGAATGTGAAATTCCAGATGAAGAAGCTGAAAAAATCACTACTGTTCAGTTAGCAATCGATTATATCAATACAAATCTATAATTGATTGAAAATTCTAGTGAATGAGTTCTCATTCACTAGAATAATATCCTGATTTCAAGGGTATACTTTCCTCCAATATTTAATTTTTCTAACGGATTCTACTTTGAGCACACGTCGAGTTGTCATCACTGGTTTAGGTGCAGTTACACCTTTAGCTAACAATGTTTCAGATACCTGGAATGGTATTCTTAATGGCAAAAGTGGTATTAGCCAGATAGATTCATTTGATATTTCGCCTTTTGCAACCACTTTTGGTGGAGTCATTAGAGACCTAGATATCACTGAATATATAGCGGCTAAAGATGCCAAAAGAATGGATGGCTTTATTCAATATGGTATTGCTGCTGGTTGTCAGGCGATTGAAGACTCAGGTATAGAAGTAACAGAAGAAAATGCTGAGCGTATCGGTGTGGCTATAGGCTCTGGTATTGGTGGTATTACAGGAATCGAAGAATGTTTTGCAACTTATGAAAAAAGTGGTCCTCGCCGGATATCACCTTTTTTTGTACCGGGCAATATTATCAATATGATTTCTGGAAACCTTTCAATTAAATATGGTTTGAAAGGCCCCAATTTTGCTATTGTGACAGCCTGTACAACAGGAACACATAATATTGGTGATGCAGCAAGATTAATTAAATATGGTGATGCAGATGTCATGATTGCTGGAGGGGCTGAGCGTTGTACAACCTCACCAACAGCAATGGGTGGATTCGCATCAGCAAAAGCTTTATCACGTAGAAACGATGATCCTCAAGCAGCAAGTCGCCCTTGGGATAAAGATCGTGATGGTTTTGTATTAAGTGATGGTTCTGGCGTTGTTGTTTTAGAAGAACTTGAACATGCAAAAGCTAGAGGCGCAAAAATTTATGCTGAACTAGTAGGGTATGGCATGAGCGGAGATGCATATCATATGACTACGCCTTCTGTAGGTGGTGAAGGTGCTGCACGTTGTATGAAAAATGCTTTACGTGATGCTGGTTTAAATTCAGATCAAGTTGATTACATCAATGCGCATGGTACATCAACACCAGCAGGTGATTTGGGTGAAACTCAAGCAATGAAAGCAGCTTTAGGTGATCATGCTTATAATGTTGCTGTTAGCTCAACTAAATCTATGATTGGTCATTTGTTAGGTGCTGCGGGTGGCATTGAAGCAGTCTTATCTGCTTTAGCTATTAAAAATCAGGTCGCTCCACCAACAATTAACTTAGAAAACCAAGATCCTGAATGTGATTTGGATTTTGTACCTAATACAGCAAGAGAAATGAAGATTGATATTGCTATCTCTAACTCTTTCGGTTTTGGTGGTACTAACGGTTCTTTGGTTTTTAAACATTACAAATAATTTAGAAAAAAATCAGTGTTTTTAAATGTACCTACTCAATGGTGAAAGTAAACACTGTATAGAATTTTTAGATCGGGGTTTTCAGTATGGCGATGGTTTATTTGAAACTATCGAAATCGTAGATGGAATCCCTGTCTTTTTAAATCAGCATTTGCAGCGCCTTAATTTAGGCTGTGAAAAATTGTTGATTCCTACCCCAGATATATCAATACTGAAACAAGAAGCTTTTCAGTTAGCAAAAAATAGTGATCATGCTGTATTAAAGTTGATCGTCACTCGTGGTTCGGGTGGCAGAGGTTATCGTCAACCTGAGGTGATTCATCCTACACGCCTATTTTCCTTACACCCTTATCCTAGTTATCCTGAAAAATTAACTACACAGGGTATTAATGCCTTTTTTTGTCAGACTCAGTTAGGTATAAGCCCTAGTTTAGCTGGGATTAAACACCTTAATCGTTTAGAGCAAGTGCTGGCACGAGCGGAATGGAGTTCTGCTGATTTACATGAAGGTTTAATGATGAACTGTCATGGACATGTGGTTGAAGGCACGATGAGCAATGTTTTTATCGTTAAAGATAATTGCTTATACACTCCAGAAATAACACAAAGTGGGGTTCGTGGGATTTTAAGAGACATTATTATACAGCTAGCTAAAGAGCAGCAAATCCCAGTAATAGAAACTGTACTTAGTAAAGAAGATGTTTACAAGGCAGATGAATTATTTATCACTAATTCTGTAATAGGTATATGGCCAGTTAAACAGTTAGTAGAACATACTTATAATGTGGGGCAAGTCACTCATAAATTACAGGCTTTATTTTTACAGTTTAAAAAACAGACTCTAGACTTTTTATGATAACTAAAATATTTACTGCTTTATTTTTACTGATTAGTATCACTCTGGTATGGCTATGGACAGAATATAATGCGGCATTAACTACAGCTGTTATTGTTAAAGAATCTCGTGTTATTGAAATAAAAAAAGGCGATAGTTTTACAAAAATCACTGATAAATTATTAGACCAACAGGTAGCAATTAAACCGCTCTGGTTTAAAGTGATTGCTTATCAGCAAAAAGTTGCCAATAAATTAAAAGCTGGAGAATATGAGTTAAAGCCAGGGCTTACCATGCCTGATATTCTGGCTGTATTTGTTAAAGGCAAATCACGTCAGTACTCAATTACTTTTCCAGAAGGCTGGAGTTTTAAGCAAATTATTGCCAAGATTCAGCAAAATCCAAATATAAAGCAGACGATAGAGAATGTTGATTACCAAGATATTCTGGCAAAATTAGATTCTAATTATAAGCATCCAGAAGGTCTTTTTTTTCCCGATACTTATTTTTTCGATAAAGATACGACAGATATAAATTTATTAAAAGTTGCTTACAATAAAATGCAACTTGTTTTAAAGCAGGAGTGGGAGAGTAAGGAAGAAAACCTACCTTTAAAAAGCCCTTATGAAGCATTAATTTTAGCGTCTATAGTAGAAAAAGAAACTGGGGCTGCAATTGAAAGAGCTCAAATTTCAGGCGTTTTTACGCGGAGATTACGCAAAGGTATGTTGTTACAGACCGACCCTACTGTTATTTATGGTATGGGTGATAGTTACAAAGGTAATATTCGGTATAAAGATTTAAGACAGGCAACAGCTTATAATACTTATGTAATTAAAGGTTTGCCTCCTACACCGATTGCTATGCCAGGGAAAGATGCGATACATGCTGCAGTACATCCAAAAAAAGGAAAGAGCCTGTATTTTGTAGCAAAAGGAAATGGACAAGGTACTCATGTGTTTTCTGCAACATTAAGAGAACATAACAATGCTGTTAATAAATATCAAAGAAAACGATGAAAAAAGGCAAGTTTATTACCTTGGAGGGTGGTGAAGGTGTTGGTAAGTCTACTAATTTAAGTTTTATTAAACAATTATTAGAAGAGCAAGGGCTGACTGTTATTACCACAAGAGAACCAGGTGGAACTGTATTTGCTGAAAATATTAGGCAGTTGTTGTTACAAAATCAACAAGAAGTTGTTTCTGAAACCACAGAGCTATTGTTGATGTTTGCAGCTAGAGCTCAACATATTGAACAAGTCATTAAGCCAGCATTACTACAAGGTAGCTGGGTCTTATGTGACCGTTTTACAGATTCTACTTTTGCTTATCAAGGTGGTGGTCGAGGTATGGACACCCGTGTTATTGAATGGTTAGAGGAAAATGTACAAGCTGATATTAAACCTGAGCTAACTCTTTTATTAGATGCTCCAATTGCTATTGGGATGGATAGGGCAAATAAAAGGGGGGAGCTTGACCGATTCGAACTAGAAAAAAATGAGTTTTTTGAAAAGGTACGGGCCACTTTTTTACTTCGAGCCGCAAATAACCCTCGGGTGATAAAAACTATTAATGCTGCTCAAACTCTTGATAAAGTACAAGCAGAAATTGCTACTGTTATTAAGGCTGTACTGTAAAAGTTAAATGAGCAATATTTTACAAACTTATCCATGGATGCAACCTAGCTGGACTCAATTAAATCGCTATATTGGCCAAAACCGTATTCCTCAAGCATTGTTAATGATTGGGAATACAGGGTTGGGTAAGCTTCAGTTAGCAGAATATTTCACACAATTAATAATGTGTTCATCTCCTATGATGGAAGGTGAGCCTTGTGGGAAATGCCAGAGCTGTACACTCTTTAAAGCTAGAACTCACCCTGATTTTATTTATCTGAAACCTGAAGAGCCAGGAAAAGCTATTGGTATTGATATAATTAGGCAGTTAACGACAAAGCTTGTATTAAAGCCACAATTTGAAAGCTATAGAGTCGTTATTATTGATTCTGCCGATAGTTTAAATAATGCTTCAGCCAATGCTTTTTTAAAATACCTAGAAGAACCAACAGAGCGAACATGTTTGGTTTTATTGACTGATAAACCATCAAAACTCCCCGCTACTATTAGAAGTCGATGTCAAAAACTTCATGTTTCTGTTTCTGATGAAAATCAGGCTATCGCTTGGTTAGAGTCTCAGGGAGTTACTGATAACGCAGCATTATTATTAAATTTATCAAAGGGGTCGCCTTTATTGGCAAAGCAGTTTGCTAATGATTCTGTATTAGATTTTAGGAGTGATTGCTTTAACAAATGGCTTAAAGTAGTAAGGGCAGAAGAAAGTTTTATCACCATTGCAGAGCAATGGTACAAGCTGGATAAGAAAACAATGGAATTTTTGTTATATTGTCTAACTGGCTGGGTGATGGATATAATTAAACTTAAATGTCATTCCCCAGACGATAAAATAGTGAATATTGATTTGTTTTCAGACTTGAAACAATTGTCAGAACAGCTAGACTTAAAAGCATTATATAAATATTATGATTTTCTTTTATTAAGCCAGCAAAGGCTTGATACTCAATTGAATAAACAATTGATGTTTGAAGAGATTTTAATTAATTGTACTGAACTTAATCGCGGATAAAACAATGTCTACACCAGCAACGCCTAGACAAGGTATATTGTCTCTTTCAATTAAAGAAAAAAATGCTCTTTTCGCCGCTTATATGCCTTTTGTTATTAATGGTGGGTTGTTTATACCTACCAAAAGAGAGTACGAGATGGGGGAAGAGGTTTTTATGTTGCTGAATTTAATGGATGAAACTGAACGATTACCTATTGCAGGTAAGATTATTTGGAAAACACCAGCAGGAGCAGAAGGTTATCGTGCAGCAGGTGTTGGTGTTCAATTTAGTGACCAAGATGGTGGGGCTGCAAGAAATAAAATCGAAACCTATTTAGCAGGAACTCTTGAGTCTGAACGATCAACCCATACATTGTAAAATATTTGTAACGCTATAAATTATTGCGGACTAAGGTTCGCTCTACAAATACTTCCTCCTGCTTTACTTACATTATTTTTTTCTAAAGTGGTAATATTGTTGAAAAATGATATTCACCTCCTCACTTTAATTAAAATATGTTCATAGATTCCCACTGCCACCTTGATCGTATCGATCTAGCACCCTATAACAATGACTTTTCTTGTTTTATGCAAGAAGCAAAAAACAAAAAAATCGATCACATGCTGTGTATTGCAATTGATTTAGAAGCATATCCTGCAATGTACGATATGGTTCGAGATTATCCAGAGATATCTTTATCAGTTGGTGTTCATCCAAATGTAACAGAAGGACAGGACCCCAGTGTTGATGAATTAATTGAGTTAGCTAAAGATCCAAAGGTTATTGCGATTGGGGAAACTGGGCTGGATTATTTTCGTAGTGAGGGAGATTTAGAATGGCAACATCAGCGTTTTAGAAACCATATTAAGACCGCTATAACATTAAATAAACCACTTATTATTCACACGCGGGAAGCAGGTCATGATTCACTGGACGTTTTAGCGGCTGAAGGTGCCGATCAGGTGGGTGGTATTATTCATTGTTTTACTGAAGACTGGGCTTACGCAGAAAAAGCACTTGATTTAGGTTTTTATATTTCTTTCTCAGGTATTGTAACGTTTAAAAATGCCCAGGCGATTAAAGAGGTCGCTAAGAAAGTGCCATCTGATCGATTTTTAATTGAAACCGATTCTCCTTATTTATCGCCAGTTCCTTTTAGAGGTAAGCCAAACTACCCAACTTACGTGCCGCATGTGGCTGAGCATATTGCAGAATTAAGGGGGACGAGCGTAGAAGATATTGCAAAACTATCTTCAGATAATTTTAATATGCTTTTTAATTTCTAGGCTAAATAAGTGCTTTATAATTGATTTATTAGACTGCTTTTATAAATGATTTGGTTGGCCAAAAAAACCGCATCTAAAAGATGCGGTTTTTTTTTATCAAAAGCTGTCTCAGGATCACTCTCTATGTGATAATAAGCGGTTATTTTTAGACCTTGCTTAAAATGTCATTTTTAGCAGGTTTTTTATCATTTTGAATAAAACCACGAGCATAAAATGGACGATAATAAAAAGAAGGCGCTGGGTGCAGCGTTGATGCAGATTGAAAAACAGTTCGGCAAAGGTTCTGTTATGCGTATGGGCGATGTATCAACAAAAGGAATTGATGTGGTTTCAACGGGCTCTTTGTCACTAGATATTGCATTAGGCGCTGGTGGCTTACCCAAAGGGCGTGTTGTGGAAATTTATGGTCCAGAGTCATCGGGTAAAACCACCATGACGCTGGAAACCATTGCTCAAATGCAAAAACAAGGTGGGACTGCGGCATTTATTGATGCTGAGCATGCCTTAGATCCTGTTTATGCTGAAAAAATTGGGATTAATTTAGATGATTTATTAATCTCTCAACCCGATACAGGGGAGCAAGCATTAGAAATTACCGATATGCTGGTGAGATCTGGAGCTGTTGATATGATTGTTGTTGACTCAGTAGCTGCTTTAACACCAAAAGCTGAAATTGAAGGCGATATGGGGGATTCTCATATGGGCCTACAAGCTAGACTTATGTCACAGGCTTTAAGAAAGTTAACAGCTAATATCAAGCGTTCAAATACTTTGGTTATCTTTATCAATCAATTAAGAATGAAGATTGGTGTAATGTTTGGTAACCCTGAAACCACAACGGGTGGTAATGCATTAAAATTTTATGCCTCTGTTCGATTGGACATTCGCCGTATTGGTGCAATCAAAAAGGGTGATGAAATTATTGGTAACGAAACACGGGTTAAAGTTGTTAAAAATAAAGTTGCGCCTCCATTCAAACAGGCTGAATTTGAAATTGTTTATGGGGAAGGGGTGTCTTTCCTTGGAGAGTTAGTCGATTTGGGTGTTAAGTATGGTTTTATCAACAAAGCTGGCTCTTGGTATAGCTATGGTGATGCAAAAATAGGTCAGGGCAAGGAAAATGTAAAAATATTTTTAACTGAAAACCCCGAGAAAGCACAAGAAATTGAAGCTAAAATTCGAGCTGAAGCGCTAGGTGTTGTAACTGATGATGCTGAAGAAGATGAAGAAACAAACAAAAAGTAATTAATGTGTAATGACTTTGAGCCGGTTAGAGAAATAAGAGAAAAATGCATTCGATTATTAACCCGGCGAGAACACAGTCAACGAGAATTATTGGATAAATTAGGCCTAAAAGGGTTTGACCGCTCAGAAATACAACTTGTTATTGATATGTTGATTGATGAAGGCTGGCAAAGCGATGAACGTTTTGCTGAGTCTTATACTAGATACCGCATTAGAAAAGGCTTTGGGCCTGTAAAAATTGCTTATGAATTAAGGCAGCGCGGTATTGTTGGATTTAACCTTGATCCTGTTGTCTTAGATTTAACAGGTAGTTGGTTTAATTTAGTTGAGCAGGTATACCATAAGAAATTTGGTGATAATAAACCCTCATCAGAAAAAGAGTGGTTAAAACAGAGTCGGTTTTTACAGCAACGTGGGTTTACTCACGAATTGATAAAAACAGTTATAAGCTAATAAACATAGAGCCTTACTAGTCAATTGAAAGTAAGGTTATGAAAAATAGATTAATTAAGTTAGATAATATGAAAAAAATGACCAGTGCAGAGTTACGTGCTGCCTTCTTAGAATTCTTTAAACAACACGGACATTCAGTTCAAGCTTCCAGCTCACTTGTACCTGGAAATGATCCTACTTTGTTGTTTACAAATGCAGGAATGGTACCGTTTAAAGATGTATTTTTAGGACGGGAAAAACGTGACTACACAAGAGCAACGACAACACAGCGTTGTGTGCGTGCTGGTGGCAAGCATAATGATTTAGAAAATGTAGGCTATACCGCAAGGCACCATACATTTTTTGAAATGCTTGGCAATTTTAGTTTTGGTGATTATTTTAAAAAAGATGCCATTCATTTTGCATGGGATTTTTTAACTAAAGAGTTAGAAATTCCAGCTGAAAAGCTATGGATTACCGTTTTTGAAGAAGATAATGAAGCTGAAGCAATCTGGCTGGAAGATGTAAAAGTCGATCCTAGTCGTTTTTCAAGAATTGGTGCAAAAGATAACTTTTGGTCGATGGGTGAT
>CAJVYL010000085.1 GCA_913009265.1 uncultured Methylococcales bacterium | reverse complement strand
GCCAAAAATCGCCCTCATACTCAGCACTTAACCAGTTTTTACTTAATTATGTCTTTCGCTGGCATGTTAGGTGGCATGTTTAACACCTTTGTCGCGCCCTTTATTTTTAATGCGGTTTATGAATACCCTATTATGATTATTGCGGCCCTACTTTTACGTCCAGGCCTTCACTCGCAAAAAATAAGCCTACAGCTTGCTTTCCCATTAGCCCTTTTAGTTATTGGATTAAGTGTTTATTTTCTGAATGATAACTTATCTCAAACGCTCATTTACAGTGCAACAAATGCCTTAATTTTATTAGCGGGTTTAAGCTATACCTTTCGTTCACGCCCTGTTAGTTTAGCTGTTTTAAGTGGCGTTATTATATTCTTCACCTTAAGCATTCAAACATTAATATCCAACACTATCTTTCAAGAACGTAGCTTTTTTGGTGTTTTTTCAGTACGAGAAAGTGTGTTATTAGATGAAAATAACCGACCTGAAAAATATCATGAGTTATTTCACGGAACAACTAAACATGGTGCACAACGTCTTGCGCCACATTTACAAACTACACCTCTAACTTATTACAGTCGCCCAGGACCCATGGGACAGTTTTTTAATGTCTATGACGATCAAAACAAAAACTGGGAAATTGGTACCGTAGGTTTGGGAGCAGGCGCTTTAGCTTGTTATGCTAAGCCTCAGCAACACTGGACTCAGTATGAAATTGACCCATTAGTCATTAAAATTGCTAAAAATCCTGAATATTTTACTTATTTAGAACGCTGCGGTAAAAACTCAACCTTTAAAGTGGGCGATGCTCGTCTATCATTAAAGGCTGAAGCTGATCAAAAATTTGATTTGTTAATTATGGATGCCTTTAGTTCCGACTCAGTACCCACGCATTTATTAACAAGGGAAGCAATCCAGCTATATTTTGCTAAACTTAAACCCAATGGTTTGTTAGCGTTCCATATTACAAATCGCCATTTAGCCTTAAAAAAGGTTATTTCAGATCATGTTAGCCATTTAAAGTTATCAGCTTTGATTCAAGAATTTAAGCCGCAAACAGATAAGCCACTTGTGGTTGCAACAGACTGGGTTATTATGGCTAAAAATGCTGAAACGCTTACACCTTTACGCCAAAGTCGCCTAGGTAACTGGCAAAAACTGCCATTGTATTTTGATATGAAACCATGGACTGACGACTTTACTAACATTATTGGAATCTGGAAATAATATGACTCACACACTTCAGGAACTTGCCCAGCTTTGTGATGCTGAAATACAAAGCGATAACATCACTTTAAATATTAAATCAGCTGCTGATATTATGACGGCCTCTGCAAGTGAAGTAACGGTATTAAGTAGTGCTAAATATACAAAATACTTAAAAGACACCAAAGCCTCTGCTTGTTTTATTTCTCGAAACCTACCCAGTCATGATGCGCCTGAAGGCCTTATTTTATTATTCTGTGATGATCCTGAGATAAGTTTTCTTAAAGCGGTAAGTGCGCTACACCCTACTCCACAATTAAACCGTTCTATTTCAAAACAAGCGGCTATCGCAGCCTCAGTTTCATTGGGTGAAAACATCAATATTGGTGCTTTTTCGACCATTGATGATCACTCCATCATTGGTGATGAAACCGAAATTCTTGCCAGTGTTAATATTGGCCGTAATGTATCTATCGGTAAAAATTGTCGTATATACCCTAATGTTGTTATCTATGACAATACGGTAATAGGAAATAATGTCACCATCCATTCAGGAGCAATCGTTGCTGCTGATGGTTTTGGTTATAAATATCGTAATAACCAACATATAAAAGTACCTCACGTTGGTAATGTGGTTATTGCTGATCATGTAGAAATTGGTGCTAATACTTGTATTGATAGAGGAGCATTAGGCTCAACTACCATTGGTGCAGGAAGCAAAATTGATAATCTAGTACAACTTGGACATAACAACAAAGTGGGTAGAAATGTCATTATTTGTGGACAATCAGGTATTTCAGGCTCTTGTACTATTGAAGATGGTGCAGTCTTGGCTGGAAGCTCAGGTATTGCCGACCACGTAACGATTGGTCAACAAGCCGTTATTATGGCAAGAAGTGGTGTAGCGGGTGATATAAAACCAGGCTCTCAAATGTTTGGAAGCCCAGCTAAGGATAAAAAAGTTGCTTGGCGTGAATTAGCCGCTTTAAGTAAATTACCTGAGTTATTTAAGAAGTTTAAAGCCTTAGAGAAAAGGCTTTCTAAGCTAGAAGAATAACTAGACTTGAGAAGAATATATCAGGTGGAGTAAATAAACATTTACTCCACCTAATTAAAAACAAAAAACCTTATCCAGCAATAGACTCAACGCGATTAACCACTTCGCTTGATGCAAGCTCTAGCCCTTTCCGGTAACTATCAGAAGCTTTATCTTTATCTCCCTTTCCTGTTAGTACATCCCCTAATAACTGATAAGCAGCGACTGTAGGCTCTATACCAACGCTTTTTGTTAGGTATTGTTCGGCTTTTTCCATTTGGCTAGCTTTCATACTGATTTTTCCTAAAACCCGTAACAAAACAGCACT
Organism: uncultured Methylococcales bacterium; assembly: GCA_913009265.1. Classification (GTDB taxonomy): domain Bacteria; phylum Pseudomonadota; class Gammaproteobacteria; order Methylococcales; family Methylomonadaceae; genus QPIN01. Next base: position 7,257 of record CAJVYL010000085.1, on the reverse strand, counting down.
ACTTGAATGGATAGCTAACCACTGCTCTGCTGTTTGTAACTGTTTTCCAGTATCTGCAGCTTCTATATTGGCAAATAAAACCAAAAGGGTTTCATCCCATTTTTTTACAAGGGTTTGAATAAGTGCTTCCTGAATTTTATCACCCGCACCCGCTTCAATCATTGCAGCAAAATAAATAGTAGCCATACCTTGAAAGGATTGCACATGCTCAGGAATACTTAGCCACAATTCCTGAATTTTTTCTGCATTACCTTTTTCAGCCGCTTGTCTTAATAAACTACTAAAAGTTTCTGTTTCTAATAACTTGACTTCAGCCTCCATCAATACTTTATTTTGGTGAAGTGATGGAATAAGTTTACGTAAACCTTCCCAATCACCTACACGTTGATAAGTTTGATGTAATAATTTTAAAATACTGGCATGGCCTGAATCGATAGAGTGTAGCTTTATTAAAGTTTCTAGCGCTTGATCAAATTGATTTGCCGATAAATGTAACTCAGCTTGAGTTAATCCAACTGCTATATCTGTTTCACCTGATTGCTCTGTTGCTTTTCTAAGGTATTCATCTCTTTTTTCTATCGCACCTCTTGATTGAGCGGCCTTTGCAGCTGTCAAATAATGCAGTAAAGGTGCTCCACTATTAGAGGCATGTTTAATCAATATTTTTTCGGCTTTTTCCCAGTTACCTTCTGCTGAATCGACTAAACCTGAAATCAATGCTTCTTGAGATCGGTTAAACTTAATGTTTTTCCCTTTGTTTTTTAACTTACTAGGCAATCGAAATAAAACACCCATTAATCTAAAGAATATATACAATAAAAAGAACCCTATAATCAGGCCTATTGCAAACGCCATAACCGATGTTTCTAATGACCAATGCCCAAGCCCAATCAAGACATAACCTGAATCATCATAAGCTGATAACCAGTTTTGGATTAAAAAAGCGGCTGCGACTGCAACACCAAGAGACCCTAGAAAATAAACTATATTTTTCATAATACTATCTCTCGCTTAAGGAGCAACAACGTCAAGAGGCTTAACTTCAGCTACTGGCTCAGAAACAACAGGCTTTTTAACGACCGGCTTAATAATTTCTGGTTTCATTTTTATTTTAGCTACAGGGCTATTTCTTGACCAGGCTTCACCTTTATCTGCTTCTATTCGTAGTTTAACAATATCCCTCACCATCTTTAATGACTTACTAATATCCGGAAACTGGGTACGTAACTGAACATTATTTAAAGTTTCTAACTCGGCCAAAATAGTGTTTGAACTTTTATTTTTAGTAAAATTAGTTTTTATCCACTGTATTGCATCAGTAATATTGGTTTGAAATAAAGCATCATTCTGCTGAACCAAAGAAATCTTAATCATTTCTAGTTTCACATTCAGTTGTTGCTTGATAAATTCAGCATTTTGTACCGTAATAATTTCAGTAACGGGTTGGTCAGAGTGTTTAACGGTGACATAACCTTCTAATAAGCTTAAGGCTGAATTCAACATTCCATGATCAGCTTCTTGCGCTTGATCATGATTATGAACCTGTTTAGATTCTGTTAACGGCTTACCTGCATAAGGTAATAACACAGCTAGCGTTTTAACTTTATCTTTTAGGTTTTGGACAGAAGAATAAACACCTACAATATCAGGCTTTTTAACTCTATCTAGGTCTGAAATTTCTTTAGCTATTTGTTCACGCACCTTAAATGCTGCTGTATCACCACTTTCTCTTAACCTTTGATCGGCTGCCACTAGTGCCATTTTGGTGGTATTAATATCTCCCATCAAATGTAATCGCTGATTAGCCACACTTAATAAGTATTCTGCATCAGCTACCAACCAATCACCTCTGGTTTTACCTAATTGGCGTTTTAGGTGAGTAATTTCTACTGATAATTGTTTACGTGTATTTTCTAGCTTTTCTGAATGCAATTGAGAAAAGTCAGCTAAGGTTTTTGTAAAATGATTATCCTTTCCTGTAAGTTCAGCATTGAAGTTCGCAATTTGAGAATTCATCGTCCCTAATTGGTTTTGAAAAGAGTTGAACTGCTTACTCACTTCAATCCCCCTCAAATCACCTTCATTAATATCTTTACCTTGCGCTTGTTGCTTATCTTTTATTTCATCAAACAAATAAAAGCCTCCGCCCACTAACAGAAGGATAAGGAATAAATTAACCACTCCAAAAATAATCCCACCATAAGACTTCTTTTGAGTTTCTATTTCTACAGGCTTAGTTTCAGTTTGCTCTGTAACTTCCTGCGGTTGTTCTTTTAATTCTTCAGCCACTGTATCCCCCATTAATTAGTTTTGAGCTATTCATGCCCATCTGTACCACTGTCTTAATAATTGCTGTATCACTTGGATTATCTGTCACAGCAATAATTTTAAATCCAATATCTTCTGCTAATTGTTTAATTCTATTACTTATAACTATTAAGGGAACAGAAAATAAATCTTCTGCTAAGTCAGCCCTTATCATAGTTACTAAGTTTTTTAGTGCATCACCACTGGTAATAGTGATTGCATCAAGCGTTTGGTTCTTAAGCATATTTTCCACATTAGATTGATCCAGCATTGGAATCTCTCTATTGTAAACTTCCATATAATTAACTGTCGCGCCTCTTTCACGTAAGCTATTAGCCAAGGTCTCACGACCGCCAACACCTCGAACAATCAAACAATTTTGATCATTAACCCGCTGCATTGCTTCTGTTGCCAACAAGCCTTCTGTATTAAAATTATTTTCAGGCATTAACTCAACGGTTAAACCAGCTGAAATTAGTGCTTTTTCAGTTGCTTTACCAACTGCGGCAATAGAACATGCTTTAAAAGCGTCTATTTTGCCATTATTCGCGGCAAGCGCAAAATTTACAGCATTGGTACTGATAAAAATAAGCCAATGCCATTGCTTTAATTCCTCAAATTGTTGCTTAATCCTAGTATTTTTAAGCCCCACAATTTCCAGGGTAGGAAAGCGAATCGCCTGCCCACCTTGTTGCTCAATTAAATCACATAAATTATCGGCCTGATGCGCAGGACGAGTCACTAGAATATTCTGTTTTTTTAAGGTTTGACTCACTGATACAAATCTTTAAGGATTTTATCAGCACCCTGTGCTAATAAATCATCAGCAATCTCAATACCGATTTGTTCAGCCTGAGCAAATGAACCTGTTCTTTCTGCTCTATACAGAATAGATCCATCTGGAGAGCCAACAAGACCTCGCATAAACAATGTTTCACCTTGTATTTCAGCAAAACCAGCAATAGGCACTTGGCAGCCGCCTTGCAATCGTTCATTCATTGCTCGCTCAGCCATCACTCGAATAGTGGTTGGCTCATCTTGCAATAATTTTAAATAGCCGTTAATTTCTGGGTCATCAGCTCTACACTCAATTCCGACAGCACCTTGCCCTATGGCTGGCAAGCTAATATCAGTCTCTAAACATTGAGTGATTCTATGTCCCATTTTTAAACGCTTTAAACCTGCTGAGGCTAAAATAATCGCATCGTATTCACCAGCATCTAACTTTGCCAAACGGGTATTAACATTTCCTCTTAGCGATAAAATTTCAGCTTCAGGAAATCGCTCCTTAATCTGACATTGTCGACGCAAGCTTGAAGTACCAATTTTTGCATTAGGCGGCAAATCATCTAATGATTTATAGTTATTTGAAACAAATGCATCAGTAGGGTCTTCTCTATTTAAAATAGCCGCTAAATGCAATCCTTCAGGAAATTCAACTGGGACATCCTTCATTGAATGCACTGCAATATCAGCTGTACCTTCGAGCATACCCTGCTCTAACTCCTTAACAAAAAGGCCTTTTCCTCCAATTTTAGCTAAAGGCGCATCAAGGATTTTATCACCCTTGGTAACCATTTTAACTAACTCTGTTTGTACTTCTGGAAATGCCTTTTCCAACCTTTCTGCAACATGCTCGGCTTGCCACAATGCCAACGGACTTTTACGTGTTGCGATACGAATTATTTTTTTTGCCAAAACAAACCCTAAACATCTTTTAATAATCCTTCTATTGTAATCTTTTAGGCTTAAGATTCGAAATTATTTTAGTAGCAATTTTTAATATAGATAAACTCCCAGGCTTCTATATTACCGGTATAATTATTGGTTTTAGCTTATAAACACTTGCCTCCCCTTTTATAATGAGAGTATTTGAGCCTGTTTAACCAAACAAATCGTCTCAATCTACTTTAAAAAAAGGGAGCTCTTTAAGCGTTCTTTTATACAAAATAATAAACATGGCCACCGTTAATACAGACAAACTTTCCAGCGCACGTTTTGCACAAGCCACCGATGCTTTTGTTGAAATTTTTACCGCATCCGTTGATTTTGATCAGCGCATGGCAATGCAAGATATTGAAGGCTCGCTTGCTCATGCAAAAATGTTATGCAAAATTGGTATTCTGACTGAAACAGAACGTGAAGATATTATTAATGGTTTAGCAACAATTACCAAAGAAATTGAGCAAGGCGAATTTCAATGGTCAATCCCGCAAGAAGATGTGCATATGAACATCGAAGCACGCTTAACAGACCTTATTGGTATTGCGGGTAAAAAGCTACATACAGGCCGTTCTAGAAATGACCAAGTTGCTACCGATATTCGTCTTTATTTACGTAAAGAAATTGAAGTTATTGACAATCAGTTAACACGTTTACAAACAGCCATTCTAAATTTGGCAGAACAAGAAGCTGATACCATCATGCCTGGCTTTACCCATTTACAAGTGGCTCAACCAGTGACTTTTGGTCATCATTTAATGGCTTGGTTTGAAATGCTTTCTCGCGATAAAGAGCGTCTACACGATTGCTGCAAACGTATTAATATTATGCCTTTAGGTGCCGCGGCTTTAGCAGGAACGAGTTACCCTATTGATAGGCATATGACAGCTGAGTTATTAGGCTTTTCTCGTCCATCAAACAATTCTTTAGATTCAGTCAGTGATAGAGATTTTGCCATTGAATTTACTGCAGCTGGCAGTTTAATCATGATGCATTTATCACGTTTTTCTGAAGAACTGGTCTTATGGGCAAGTGCGCAATTTGATTTTATTGATATTCCTGATGCTTTCTGTACAGGTTCATCAATTATGCCGCAAAAGAAAAACCCAGATGTCCCTGAGTTAGTTAGAGGAAAGTCTGGTCGAGTGACAGGCCATTTAGTCTCTTTACTGATGTTAATGAAAGGTCAACCTTTGGCTTATAACAAAGATAACCAAGAAGACAAAGAACCTCTTTTTGATACAGCAGACACACTGATAAATTCATTACGTGCCTTTGCTGATATGGTTCCTCATTTATCAGCAAAAAAAGAAAATATGTATAAGGCTGCAAAACAAGGCTTTGCTACTGCAACTGATCTAGCAGATTATCTAGTGCGTAAAGGCATGGCATTTCGTGATGCACATGAGGTCGTTGGTTTAGCTGTTCGTCTAGGTGTTGAAAGCAAAAGAGACTTATCTGAAATATCATTGACAGAATTACAAGCGTTTTCTGCTGAAATCACTGAAGATGTTTTTGATATTTTAAAGCTTGAAGGATCAGTAGCGGCTAGAAAGCATATTGGTGGCACCGCACCCGATACTGTCAGAAAAGCAATTGCTTCCGCTCGTTTAGAATTAAATAAATAGATGCAAACCACTGTCGACTTTTTACGTCATGGAGAAGTTGATGGTGGTTCCTATTACAGGGGGATTACAGACGACCCTTTAACAGATCATGGTTGGCAACAAATGCAAAGTGCAGTTGCCAGCCAACAGTGGGATCTTATTATTAGCTCTCCGCTACAACGTTGCCACAGCTTTGCACAGCACTTACATTCAAAAACCAATACGCCATTATCGGTAGATCACAACTGGCAAGAAATTAATTTTGGCGATTGGGAAGGAAAAATGGCAGATCAAATTAATTCAGATGAATTAATGCAGTTTTATCAAGATCCCTTAAATAACTCGCCCAATAATGCGGAAGATTTTAGTGCTTTTCTTAGTCGCATAAATTTTGCTTGGGAAGCTTTATTAAAAGAACATGCAGGAAAACGTATTTTGGTAATAAGCCATGCCGGCGTTATCCGCTGTTTATTTAATCTCTTTTTAGATTTACCTGCTAATAAAATATTTAACCTACAGCTCGACCATGCCAGTTTAACTCGCTTTCAATGCTTTAATGCTAAACCTGCCAACTTCATCACTTTGAAATTCCACAATTTAACGCGCCCTAATCTATACTTAAACTAAGCACACATTTAAAGCGCCCATCACCTTGTTGCCGACCAGCAGGACAAACAAGGTCAAGTATTCCAAACCCAATGCTTATAATTTTATAGTGTGTTTTTTTATTAATTTAAGATTAGACTGTTATAAAAGTGACTAAAACAACACAATACCCACCAATACAATTAGGCTCTCCTGGCGAAGACATTAGTAAAAAAGATCTTCACAGCATTGCTAATCGCTTCAAAAGCCTCAATAAACTACGTCTTCAGCGCGTACAAGATTTTTTGCAGTCTCGCCAACAGGTTTTTTTGGATATTCTCCCTCTGCTATTCCACCAAAATCATCCCTTATTACCTGGCTTTACCTCATCCGAAACACCTATTGGAATCCCTGATTACATACCTAACCAACAAGCATTACGTGCTGCAAAACAGTTTTCAAAAACGTTTACTTATAAACGAAAAGCACTGTTAAATCATCCGATTCAAGGTATTTTTCTAATGGGCAGTGTAGGAAGCATTGCTTTCTCTAAAACTAGTGATATGGATATATGGTTATGTCATGACCCTAGCCTTAGCACTGAAAGTATCAAAGAGCTTCAAGAAAAGTCATCCTATATTGAAAAATGGGCTGATTCACTTGGACTTGAAGTTCATTTTTTTCTAGTCAATAGTAAATCTTTTTCTGAAGGAGAAAACATACCTATTTCTTCAGAAAGCAGTGGGAATACACAACATTATTTACTATTAGAAGAGTTCTATCGTACCGCTATTTTTATTGCTGGGCGCATCCCTGCCTGGTGGTTAATCCCCCCTGAACAAGAATATAACTATACCGACTACCTTCACCACCTAATTGAAAACCGTTTCATTTCAGAAAATGAGGTGATTGATTTTGGCGGACTTGAATCCATTCCTGCCGAAGAATTTATTAGTGCTACGCTCTGGCATATTTATAAGTCACTAAACTCACCTCATAAATCCTTATTAAAACTTTTTTTAATGGAAAGTTATGC
>CAJVYL010000084.1 GCA_913009265.1 uncultured Methylococcales bacterium | reverse complement strand
GTGGTATCTTTAAAGAGTTGCTGGAATTGATGTAAAGGATTTGTTTGAAGACGATATTAAATAACAGGGTTATATAAGTTAATAAGCATGTTAAATAAAAAAAGGCCGTATTGATTAAATCAATACGGCCTTTTTTATGAATTAACGGTTACTTATGCTTTAGCAAGCTCAGCACGCATATCGTCAATTACTTTTTTGTAGTCTGGTTGTCCGAAAATTGCAGAACCAGCAACAAACATGTCTGCGCCAGCTGCTTTAATTTCACGGATGTTGTCTACTTTAACGCCGCCATCAACTTCTAAACGAATGTCAAAGCCACTGTCGTCAATCATTTTTCTAGCTTCAGCAAGTTTACCTAAAGTAGACGGGATGAATGACTGTCCACCAAAGCCTGGGTTAACAGACATTAATAAGATAATATCTACTTTGTCCATTACGTAGTCTAAGTAGCTTAGAGGTGTTGCTGGGTTAAAAACTAAACCAGATTTACAGCCTAAGTCACGAATCATTTGTAATGTACGATCTAAATGAGTTGATGCTTCTGGGTGAAAAGTAATCATACTTGCGCCAGCTTTAGCAAAATCAGGAATGATTCTGTCTACTGGATCAACCATTAAATGAACATCAATAGGGGCAGTAACACCATGTTTTCTTAATGCGTCACAAACTAAAGGTCCAATTGTTAAATTAGGTACAAAGTGGTTGTCCATAACATCAAAATGAACGACATCAGCACCTGAAGCTAAAACGTTATCAACTTCTTCACCTAATTTAGCGAAATCTGCAGAAAGGATGGAAGGAGCTATCCAGTTATCTGTCATTGTTTAATCCTCTTTGTTTAAAAACTAGCATTATAACTTGTTTTTTAGCTTAAGGCGTTCCTATACATAAGTTTTTATAGATTTTAAAGCTATGTAAACAATAGGATCGTGTAAAATAGTACAGATAAGTCCGTTTTAACTAAATATTTTAATAGGTAGTAAGAGAAACAATGAAGAATTATAAAATTGCAGTTTTATCAGGTGATGGGATTGGTCCAGAAATAACAGAAGAAGCTCTTAAGGTTTTAAAGTTAGTTGAAGAGCGTAATGATGTAAGCTTTGAATTAATGCCTGCATTATTTGGTGCATGTGCTTATTTTGAAACAGGTGATGCATTTCCTCAGGAAACTAAAGATATTTGTGATAGCGCAGATGCAATTTTAAAAGGACCTATTGGTTTAAGCCATGAAGAGTCAAAAAACATCCCTGTTGATAAGCAACCAGAGCGTGGTGCATTGTTACCAATGCGTCGTCGTTACAATACTTACGCAAATTTCCGCCCAGTTTCTTTACCTAAAGAATTAGCTCATTTCTCACCTTTAAAACCAGAAGTTATTGGTGAAGGAATTGATTTGGTGATTGTTCGTGAATTAGTCGGTGGATTATACTTTGGTGAAAAAGAAACGGGTGTTAACGATAAAGGCCAGCGCTATGTAAGAGAAGTATTGGAATATGATGAAGGCCAAATTCGTCAGATTCTTATACAAGCTTTTAAATTAGCAGCAACTAGAAAAAAAGTGCTACATAATATTCATAAAAGTAATGTACTGAAATCAAGTGTGTTATGGAATGAAATATTAGAAGAAGTTGCTGTAGATTATCCGGATGTTGAAGTGATTAACATCCTAGTTGATGCTGCTGCGACTATGTTATGCCTAAAACCTACACAGTTTGATGTGATGGTAATGGAAAATATGTTTGGTGATATTTTAAGTGACCAAGGCGGTGGTATTTTAGGTTCATTAGGTCTAATGCCTTCAGCTTGTATTGGTGATGAAAAAGCTTACTACGAACCATCACATGGTTCTGCACCTGATATTGCAGGAAAAAATATGGCAAATCCATATTCAATGATTGGTTCAGTTGCCATGATGTTAGAAAATAGTTTTGATATGCATGAAGAAGCTAAAAATGTATGGGCTGCTATGCAAGGTGTTTTTGCTGATGGTTACTCAACAGCTGATTTATCAAAACCAGGTGCGGGTGTTAACATGATCAGCACACAAGAGTTTGGTGATAAAGTGGTTGAAAAGTTAAGAGGCATGCCGACTGTTTAATAGCTTGATATATTTCGCGTGACAGCGCGAAGTCTAAGTTTCTAAAAACTAATAAAAAGGGTGAAGTGAAAGCTTGGCCCTTTTTTTATATAAAAAAGAAAATTATGAAAAGAAGTAAAGCTAAATCGATTAATGCACGTGCAGCCAATTCTTTAGTTGAAGACTTGCAGCAATATTTTGTAACTCATCTGGATGAAGTAGTTGATACAACAGATGGACAATCATCATTTCAGCCTGTTGAATGGTTACGTGACCAAGGTTTACATGGTGGTGGTATACGGTATGTTGCTAGTAATGAAGTGTTTTTTAATAGAGCTTCAGTCAATGTATCGCAAATTCATTATGACGATGATGCCAGTAAAAACTTAGCCTCGGCAACTGCTTTATCAACGATTATTCATCCAATGAATCCTTTTGCACCTTCTATGCATATGCATATTAGCTGGACGGAAATGAAAAATGGGAAAGGCTATTGGAGGATGATGGCTGATTTAAATCCAGCAATAGAAGATGCAGATGCCACTGCTTTATTTACAGAATGTTTGCAAAATGCGGCACCTGAGCAGTATGAATTAGCTGCAGAGCAAGGTGATAGATACTTTAATATTCCAGCTTTAGGAAGGCATAGGGGGGTATCTCATTTTTACTTAGAAGAATATTGTACTGATAAGCAACAGGCAGATTTTGATTTAGCTAAGATGTTTGGTGAAGCGGTAATTGATTGTTATGTGTCTATTTTTAATAAAGCGAATAAAACACATTTAAACCCAACTAAGGACGATTTTGCTAAACAGCAAGCTTATCATAGCTTATATTTATTTCAGGTATTAACGCTGGATAGGGGAACAACATCTGGCTTGCTAGTTCACGATCAAAATGATCTTGGGATTATGGGTTCCTTACCTGCAATTGTTGATAAGGCTCTGCTTAGTTCTTGGTTGGAAAAAATGCTTTCTCCACAGGATAAATTGTTAAAAGCTATTGTTAACACCTTATCTGATGAAATGCCCTGTATGGTAGATGATAAAACCAAACTTGCATTGGCGAGTGCGGTAAGGGAGCACTATAAGTCAAACCCTAAAGCTTTAAATATGCAGGCTAAAGGAAATACGGTGCCGCCTACAGTGGAAAATCATCGTTAAACCTAGAAAAATCAGTTGACCGCTCAGGTCAGCCATAAGGTGCTGAACTACATGTTCAACTAGGTTTGTCATGAGCCTCCCTAATTGGTGAGATACAAACGCTTCACGGTTTTGTGAAGAAATCTGGACGCAAAATCCAGCAGAATGACTCTTGATAAGGACTCAGGCCATTATCTGCGAGTAATTCCTTGTCTTTTACGCCCAGATTTTCCACAAAATCCGGGCTAACTGATTTTTCTAGGTTAAATGAAAAGGAGACGTTACAGCTAACGCCTCCTTTTTTATATTTAGCTGTTTATTTACTTAGCCCAAGTATCACGTAAAGTAACAGTTCTATTAAATACTAATTTTTCTGCTGAACTATCAACAGAGTCAACACAAAAATAAGCTGTACGTTCAAATTGAAAACGGTCACCCGAATTAGCATCCGCCAAACTTGCTTCAACTCTACAATTAGTTAATGTCTTAAGAGAGTCAGAGTTTATTGCATCAAGAAAGTTGTCTTCTGAGTCTGGATTAGCCACATTAAATAGACGATCATATAAACGTAATTCTGCAGGATGAGATTGTTGTTCTGAGACCCAATGAATAACGCCTTTTACTTTACGACCTTCAGGTTTTTTACCTAAAGTGGCAGGGTCATAACTACAGCGTAGTTCGATGATATTACCAGCGTCATCTTTAATAATTTCATTACATTTAATGACATAAGAACTACGCAAACGCACTTCACCACCTTCAATTAAACGCTTAAACTTTGGTGGTGGAACTTCTGCAAAATCATCTTGTTCAATAAGGATAACTTTAGAAAAAGGTATTTTTCGGGTGCCAAGCTCTGGTTTTTGAGGGTGGTTACTTACCTCTAGTATTTCAACTTGGTCGTCAGGATAGTTTTCAATTACCAAACGTAAAGGCTCTAAAACTGCCATTGCTCGTGGTGCGTTGTCATTTAAGTCTTCACGAATACAATTTTCTAACACGGCCATTTCTATCCATGAATCTTTTTTAGTGATACCTATACGTTCACAAAAATCACGAATTGAAGTGGGGGTGTAGCCTGCTCTACGCATACCAGCAATAGTTGGCATTCTAGGGTCGTCCCAACCATTTACATGATTTTCGTTAACCAGTTGAGCTAATTTACGTTTACTTACAATGGTGTATTCTAATTGTAATCTGGCAAATTCAATTTGTTGAGGATGGCTTGGTGTTTGTAGTTTATCAAGCACCCAATCGTAAAGAGGGCGATGCGCCTCAAACTCTAAAGTACAAAGTGAATGGGTAATACCTTCTATAGCATCAGATAAACAATGGGTAAAATCATACATTGGATATAAACACCAATCATCACCCGTACGCTGATGATGTACGCGTCTAATGCGATAAAGTGCTGGGTCACGTAAACTAATAGTGGGTGAGGCCATATCAATTTTTGCACGTAAAATAAACTGCCCATCAGCATATTCGCCGTTTCGCATAGCAGCGAATAAAGCTAAATTGTCTTCTATTGTTCTACTTCTATCTGGGCTTTCTTTACCTGCTTCAGTTAATGTGCCTCGGTACTCGCGAATTTGTTCAGCATCTAAACTATCAACATAAGCATGACCATCTTTAATTAATTGCACTGCAAAATCATACAATTGTTCAAAATAATCTGAAGCATGGTGCTTATTTGCCCATTTAAAGCCAAGCCATTGAACATCACGTTCAATAGATTCCATAAACTCAATGCTTTCTTTTTCTGGGTTAGTGTCGTCAAATCTTAGGTTGCAATTACCATTGTATTCCTCAGCCATTCCAAAATTTAAGCAAATTGATTTGGCATGTCCAATATGTAGATAGCCATTGGGTTCAGGTGGAAAACGAGTGATGACTTTGCCATTATTTTTATTATCACTGATGTCTTTAGTAATAATATGGCGAATAAAATTAGATGAAGGTTGGTTTTCAGTTGAGCTCATTGATTTTTTTGGTATTGCGTCAGTATATTGGCAAGCAATGGGTATATTGAAGCCATGTAGTTTGAATCAGCGTAATAAAGGTATCGGATGCTCTTTTGGAAAAAGAGACCAGCAACTTAGTGTTATTCCTAAAGCATAGAACGCTAAATCTAAAGCGGCTATTCTACTGCAAATAAGATGTTCCGCAAAGTAGAGCTTATAGTGGAGGTTGATTGGGACCGGTTGTATTAATTGTAACTTCACTATTTACCGATAAAATACCAGAATTGTCATGTAAAGCATTTTGCCCAAAGAAAACTTTATTATTCCATTTTCGTAGACGGCTCAAAGTGGTTAAAGGTTCTTTATTGGTTTGAGCTGTTTTGGTATCAATCGTTGGTACAGAACATCTGGAGCATGCCTTGGGGAGTCTAAAGCTAATGTCATTAATGGTAACCTTACGCCATGTATCTTCCTCGTAACTGTCACATTGAGATATAACAAGGTTGGGGCGAAATCGTTGCATAGGAAGTTGAAGGTCCATGGCATGATTTAAAGATTCTAGTGAGGCTTCCGAAGTAATCAGGAAGGGAAAGCCATCTGAAAAATTAACTTTATCGCTGGTCTTTGCGTAAGTAGGGTCAACTGAACGAATAACTTCATCAGGTTGATAAACTAGTTTACATTCTATACCTAAAAAATCACTCAACCATTGGTCAGCTTCTTTTGATATTGTTTTTGATAAGCACTGGTCTTTCCAGATGGTGCTAATAATATCAGTACCTTGTTGAGGTGATAAGGCTAATGAAATACTTCCCGATGTAGCGGTACTTAAAATAAGTTCAGTTTCAGTTAGCTGTGTCGATATAAGTGCCATTTTAGGTAAACGGCGTTGGCTTAAAAATTGATTGGCACTATCAATTAGCATCCATTTTCTATCATGTAGTAAACCTTTTTCATTTACCTGCCATTTCGAAACTTGTATTCCAGCAAGTGATTTGACAGGATAAATAAAAATACTACTTAAAACAGGCATGCTGTTATTAACCAATCAGTCGAGAAACTTGATCTGATGTTAGCGAACTACTTTGAGCTGATTGCGTTAGGCTTGGGTCATTTGCAGCATCTTGCTGAAATTGAGCTACAGACTCTTCAGCCTCTTCTTGTGTCGATAAGGTTGTAGTTGATTCGCTACTGGTGTCTTCTTCTGATAGTTTTTGAGCTTCAGTAGAAAGGTTAACTGTTGACTCGGTACTTAGTTCTGTTTCCTGTGCTTGAGTTTCTTGCTCATTAACTGGTTGAGTTTGAGCTGAACTAGCTGGAGTAGCAGTCTGCTGTACGGTATTTTGTTGGCCATTGATTTCCATGGTATCCCCTTAAAATAATCGTATAATTATGAATAAAGTTACTTAAAAAAGTAAATCTTGCATTGATGATACTAAAAAATCACCAAGTTTGTTGTTAATCTGTTCAAATTTTACACCATATTGTTGGCTGTTTTTGGTTTTATATACAATTTTTGCTGGAATTCTAAAAGTAGTCGTATCTTTAAAAGTTAAATACAGAATTACTTTTTTTCCTACTTTGATAGATTTTGTTGATTTAAGAGCCGCTCCTTTACTGCTGATGTCTAATAACTCAATAGAGTGTTTTTTATCTGAAGTAAAGATACCAAGTAGTTTGAGTGTCGCAACTGTCTCTCCCCCTAGATAGCGAACAGCGGCACGCTTATTATTTAATTGCTCAGTTGTTAGTTGGTCATCACTAACGGAGCTATTTATTTCGTTGTCGTTATTTGAGCTGCTCGTCATAATAAGGGGAAAGGGTAATTATGCTATATAGATCGTAGTATTAGGCTTAAATAAATACAAATCAACTGTTTTCAGTATTTTAAATAGTAACTAATTCATATAATTAAAGCGTGTTTGTTAATATATTATAGTTATCAATTGGTACTTATGCATGTAATAAATTATATCTTAAGTAAGCAAGGTATCTAATGCCATCATAATAATAAACCCTATCATCAAAGAAAAAGTTGCATGACGAGAGCGGCCTTTTGCATGGGTTTCAGGAATGATTTCTTCACTAATTACAAACAACATCGCACCTGCTGCAAAGCCCATAGCTATGGGTAAAATTGATGAGAAAATAGTTACCATAGTAACGCCTAATAAACCTCCAATAGGTTCTACCAAGCCTGTTAAAGTGGCAATACCTACTGCTTTCCATTTATTGTATCCTAGGCCAACAAGTGGAAGTGCAACGGCTAATCCTTCAGGAATATTTTGTAATGCAATAGCGATTGCTAAAACAAGTCCATTATTCATATCGCCAGAACCAAAACTGACACCTACAGTCATCCCTTCGGGAAAGTTATGAATCGTAATAGCTATAATAAAAAGCCAAATTTTTTGTAGAGAGTCATGTTTGGCATTTGGAACAGAGTCAAAATGCAGGTGGGGTAAGTGTTGGTCAGCAAAGTGTAGAAAAAGTGCACCAATGATCATTCCTGCTGAAACAATCCAAAGTCCTTTCCCAGGCCATAAAGCATTGCCATATTCAATACCTGGTACTAAAAGTGAAAAGGCTGTTGCTGCCAACATGACACCGGCGGCGGCACCTAATAAGCTATTAAATAATTTATCAGAAATATCTTTAAAGAATATAGCGGGTAAAGCACCTAAACCTGTTGCTAAGCCAGCAAGAATACTTGCTATAAAGCCAATAACAACAAGTTCATCAAAGATTAAGTATAAAAGCCCAAAAAATAAAGCTTGAAAAGTAATAAAAAGAGCAGCAATTGTTAGCCAGCGTTGAGTTGCTGGCATAGCAATTATTTTAAGATAGTTAGGGTTTGACTGAACGCGAGAAGAAATCGAGTTAACAATAGTTTGGATATTTGTCATCGAAACACCTGTCTCTAAAAATTAGAATATTCTAATAATTATATCTAAACTTTAGGAAAAATTCCTTTTTTGTCTTGATATCTTTTAACCTAAAGATACTTTATCTATTATATATGGCTGATTAAAGATGATGTGAGTATGAAATGAAACGAGTTGTTGTAAGGGTGGTGCCATTAATGTATTTAATGGCTACAAGTGTAACGGTTAATGCTGAAGAAGTAGATACATTATTATTAGATACTGTTGAGGTGGTTGGTGTAACGGCTCTATCTGGCCGAGGAATTTCTTTGGATAAGATTCCTGCAAATGTGCAAAGTGTTTCTGCTGATCAATTACGGGATGGACAGACAACATCTATAGCAGATTATATGACCCGCTACATGGGGAGTGTTCATATAAACGAAGCAACGACAAATGTTTTACAGCCTGATATTTATTATCGTGGTTTTGTCGCATCACCTTTATTAGGTTTGCCGCAAGGTTTATCCACTTATGTTAATGGTGTTCGGTTTAATGAACCTTTTGGAGATACAGTTAATTTTGACTTAATCCCTCAAGGCGCTATAGATACGATGACTTTAATGCCAGGCTCTAACCCAATGTTTGGTTTAAATACATTAGGTGGTGCTATTTCATTAAAAACTAAAACAGGTTTTTCGGCACCGGGGCATCATATTGAAGTTTCTGGCGGGTCTTTTGAAAGGCATTCTGAAGAATTAATGAGTGGTTGGAATAATGGAACGTGGGGTTATTTCCTTGACTTACATCATTTTGAAGAAGAAGGATGGCGTGATTTTTCGCCGACTAAAGCGGATCAAGCCTTTGGAACTTTAAGCTGGCGTGGAGAAAGAGCTAGCTTAGATTTAACATTAGGTGCAAATGATAATAATATGAAAGGGAATGGCTCTGTTCCAGATCAATTGCATAAACAAGATCGTAAGGCAATTTTTACTTACCCTGACCAAACGGTTACGCGGATGTTCTTTTCAGAACTAGAGGGTGTGTTTGATGTTAGTGATACCCTGCAACTAAGTGCTAATGCTTATTTTCGTCAGAATAGGATTAAGTCATTTAATGGTGATGATAGTGATTTTGAGGCATGTACTGAGGCTGGTAATGTGGGTCTTTTATGTGAAGAGCCTGGTGTTGGTGAAGAAGTTGTAGAAGATGTGAACGGAAATGATGTTGCCGCTTCTGATGCAGTAGAGGGTGCAACCAACAATACTAGCCAAACAAATATGCGTAGTACAGGGGGAACTATTCAATCTATGTTTAGTGAAGATATTTTTGGTCATGAAAATAGCTTTGTAGTGGGTGCTGCTTACGATTACGCTGAGGTTCATTTTGAATCAAACACTGAGCTTGGTGAATTACAAGAAGATAGAGGAACAATAGGAAGTGGTATCTTTATTGAGGAAGCAAAAGTACGATTAAACACTGAAACGGAATCATATAGTTTTTATTTTAGTGATACTTTTTCTTTAACAGATGATTTAGCAGTTACTTTTGCAGGTCGATATAACCATATAAACTTAACTTTAAAGAGTCAATATACCACAGTAGGTGACGAAGATAAGTTAACGGGTAAACACACATTTGACAGGTTTAACCCATCGGTAGGTGTTACGTACCAAATGGTTGACAGTGTTGGTGTTTATGGTAGTTACAGTGAATCAGCTAGAGTACCGACACCCATGGAATTAAGTTGTGCGGATCCTGAAGACCCATGTAAATTACCTAATGCATTCTTAGCAGATCCTCCCTTAGCCATGGTTGTTGCTAAAACTTGGGAAGCAGGTTTTAGAGGTAATATGACTGAGTTTATGAACAAAGGTGATTTAGTCTGGAACCTTGGTTTTTTCCATACGACCAATCATAACGATATTATCTTTAACCGTAATGGCGGCTTAGTAAGTGAAGGATATTTTAGTAATGTTGGACAAACACAGCGCTATGGTATTGAGTCAGGGTTAAGTCTTAACGTCCCTGAATTGTTTAGTGATATTGATGATTGGCACTTTTCAACTAATTACACTTATTTGAATGCACGTTTTCAAGATGG
>CAJVYL010000083.1 GCA_913009265.1 uncultured Methylococcales bacterium | reverse complement strand
GCACCAATTGCCATCACTATTTTCAATCCCAATAAATTTAAAACTATCTCATTAGATATATTTCCTTCAATCGCTTGCGCCAGTACTTTAATAAACTTTCGACTAACGATAATAACAACAAGTACCAACAGCACGGCTGATATTGTTTTAAACAGATCTTTGATAATCATTTTATCTAAAACGGAAACAAACCGATAAGACCTGACACACACCTTTTTACTCGACTTAATGCTCAAACGACTCACCTTAAAAACTCATGTATAATCTACCCTAATTATCCCTTTAACACGCTCATCCTTATACTCTCTTATGGACTATTCTATAGAAACCTCAGCTTTAGACAAACAACAAACTGATTGCATAATCGTTGGTATTTATGAAAACCAACAACTCAGCCCATCAGCAGACTCAATTGACAAGCTAAATCAAGGCGTTATCTCTCAACTAATTGAGCGTGGCGATATTAAAGGAAAAAACTCAGAAACATTACTTATTAACCACCTACCCAATAGCTCAATAGAGCGTATTTTACTCATAGGTTTAGGTGAAAAAGAAAAACTGACTGCAAAGCTTTACCGTAAAGCCCTTTCTTCTGCAGTAACAGCACTTAAAAGTTTAAAGATTAAATCAGCCTGTTGCACTTTAGTTGACATTGAAATTAAAGATAAAAATGCCACATGGAAAACACGCCAAATTATTGAAGTTTTTAATGATGCTATTTACCTGTTCCAAAACACCAAAAGTATAAAAGACCCTGCTATTGATCTGGCAAAAATATCAATTTCAATTTCTGATGAATTAGCACCGGAAGCTGAAACAGGTTTGAGCCAAGGTATTGCTATCGCAAAAGGAATGGATTTAACAAAACTTTTAGCTGACTTACCAGGTAACTATTGCACACCCACTTATCTTGCAGAACAAGCAACCGTCATTGCTTCTAATAGCAACAACATGAGTGTAGAAATTCTTGAAGAAAGCGATATGGAAGCTTTAGGCATGGGCTCTTTTCTATCAGTTTCTCGTGGTAGTCGCCAACCAGCAAAACTTATTGTATTAAATTATCAAGGCGGAGCTAAAGATAGCAAACCTGTTGTACTTGTAGGAAAAGGTTTAACCTTTGATGCGGGTGGCATTTCATTAAAACCAGGCGCAGGCATGGATGAAATGAAATACGACATGTGTGGTGGTGCCAGTGTTTTAGGTACATTACAAGCTGCTGCTGATATGAATTTACCCATAAATATTGTCGGTATAGTTCCTTCATCAGAAAACATGCCCGATGGTGATGCTAACAAACCAGGCGATGTTGTCACTAGCATGGCGGGGTTAACTATTGAAATTTTGAACACAGATGCCGAAGGTCGATTAATTCTTTGTGATGCCTTAACTTATGCTAAAAAATTCAACCCAGAAGTGGTGATTGATTTAGCAACCTTAACAGGTGCTTGTTTAGTTGCATTAGGTCGTGTTCCTAGTGGTTTACTTGGTAATGATGATGATTTATGTAACGATTTAATTGATGCAAGTGAAACAGCTTGTGACAGCTTATGGCGCCTACCATTATGGGAAGAGTATCACGAACAATTAAAATCTAATTTTGCAGATTTAGCTAATATTGGTGGCCGTGATGCCGGTACTATTACAGCAGCTTGCTTTTTATCAAGATTCACAGAAGATTATCGTTGGGCTCATCTAGATATTGCAGGTACTGCATGGCGTTCAGGTGGTGCAAATAAAGGTGCAACAGGCCGCCCTGTTCCTCTTTTAAGCCAATACCTTATTGATAGAGCGAATGCCTGAAGCTAGTTTTTACATATTACCGTCTTACTCTTTATCAGACCGGTTTCTATTTGCTTGCAAGCTGATCGAAAAAGCTTATCGTAGTGGTCAGTTTTGTTATGTTTATACTGACTCACTACAACAAAGCCAGCAATTAGATAATCAGCTTTGGACATATAGGGAAAATAGCTTTATCCCTCATCAGCTTTATGATGAAACAAATAATGATATTCCAGACTACCAAAAGACGGTTTTAATTGGTACGCAAGCAGCTCCAGAAAACTGGCAAAAACTTATTTTTAATCTATCATCAAAATATCCTGATGATTTAACTAAAACGGATCGCGTGTTAGAGATTCTTGATAATAATGAAGAATTAAAACAAGCTGGTCGGCAACGGTTTCGCCAATATAAACAAAATGGCTTTGATATATCGACACATAAGATATGATCATTTTTGCTTTAAAAAATATTTTTTGCGGACTAACGTCCGCTCTACACTCTACAAATAAATAGACTTTCCATGGAAAAAACATACGCCCCCCATTCAATCGAACAACGCTGGTATAAAACTTGGGAAGACAAAGGTTATTTTGAAGCAAAGCCTGAAGGTGAATCCTATTGCATAATGATTCCACCACCTAACGTGACTGGAAGCCTGCACATGGGACATGCCTTCCAAGACACCATTATGGATGCCTTAAGCCGCTATCATCGCATGAAAGGTAAAAGTACCTTATGGCAACCAGGTAGTGACCATGCAGGGATTGCAACGCAAATGGTGGTTGAGCGTTTAGTTAATGCTGAAGGTAAAACGCGCCATGACTTTGGTCGTGAAAAATTTGTCGAAAAAATTTGGGAATGGAAAGAAGAGTCAGGTAACACCATTACCAAACAATTACGCCGTATGGGGACTTCTTTAGATTGGGAAAAAGAACGCTTCACTATGGATGATGGCATGTCAGATGCCGTACAAGAAGTTTTTATCAAGTTACACGAAGAAGGCTTAATCTACCGTGGAAAACGCCTAGTAAACTGGGATCCTGTTTTACACACCGCCGTTTCTGATTTAGAGGTATTATCAGAAGAAGAAAATGGTTTTATGTGGCATATGCGCTACCCTTTATCAAATGGTTCAGGCCATATGATCGTTGCCACCACGCGACCAGAAACCTTATTAGGTGATGTTGCTGTTGCCATTCACCCTGATGATGATCGCTACAAACATTTATTAGGTGAGTTTTTAGAACTACCTTTAACCGGCCGTCGCATTCCTATTATTGCCGACGAACATGTAGACCCTGAATTTGGTACCGGTTGTGTAAAAGTGACACCTGCACATGATTTTAATGATTATGATGTTTGGACACGCCATAAAGATCTTGCAGCTATCATGGATTCACCACATGGCGGACTGATCAATATCTTTACTGAAGATGCCGCTATTCGCGCCAATGAAGAAGATGAAGGCGATCTTATACCTGCTAAATATATCGGTTTAGACCGTGTTGAAGCGCGTAAACAAATTGTTGCCGATTTAGACTCCGAAGGTTTATTAGAAAAAGTTGAAGATCATAAACTCGTTGTTCCTCGAGGCGATCGCTCAAACAGTATTATTGAACCACTTCTAACCAAGCAATGGTATGTCAAGGTTGGGCCACTAGCTAAACCAGCGATTGAAGCCGTTGAAAATGGTGATATTAAGTTTGTACCTGATAACTGGAAAAACACATATTTTGAATGGATGAGAAACATTCAGGATTGGTGTATTTCTAGACAAATCTGGTGGGGACACAGAATCCCAGCTTGGTATGATGATGAAGACAATATTTATGTAGGTCGCTCTGAACAAGAAATTCGTGAAAAACATGGTCTAGCGGCTGATTATCCTCTAAGACAAGATGAAGATGTTTTAGATACTTGGTTCTCCTCTGCTTTATGGCCTTTTTCAACACTAGGCTGGCCAGAAAAAACACCTGAATTAGCACTACATTACCCAACCAGTGTATTAGTGACTGGTTTTGACATTATCTTTTTCTGGGTTGCCAGAATGATTATGATGGGGCTTAAATTTCAAGGTGAAGTACCGTTTAAAGAAGTTTATGTACATGGCTTGGTACGTGATGCCGAAGGCCAGAAAATGTCAAAGTCAAAAGGTAATGTGCTTGACCCTATTGATTTGATTGACGGCATTGATTTAGAAGCTCTCGTTGAAAAACGTATGGGCGGCATGATGCAACCGCATCTACAAAAGAAAATTGAGAAAGCCACTCGTAAACAATTCCCAGACGGCATTCCTTCTTTTGGTACCGATGCATTACGCTTTACCTTTGCTTCATTAGCAACAACAGGCCGAGATATTCGTTTTGATTTAGCGCGCGCTGAAGGCTACCGTAACTTCTGTAATAAAATATGGAATGCAGCACGTTACGTATTAATGAACACCGAAGACCAAGACAATGGCTTATCAGATGCACCATGTGAATATTCACAGGCTGATTTATGGATTACGTCTCGCTTAAATCAAGTTATCTCTACAACCAGCGAATCAATAGAAAGCTACCGTTTTGATTTAGCGGCACAAGCTTTATATGAATTCACTTGGAACGAATATTGTGACTGGTATTTAGAATTAGCAAAAATTTCTCTACAATCAGATAATGAAGCACTGCAACGTGGCACACGTAAAACATTAGTTAATGTCTTAGAAAACATTCTACGTTTAAGCCACCCTATCATGCCATTTATCACTGAAGAAATTTGGCAACGTGTTGCACCATTAGCAGGCATTACTGCTGAAACGATTATGCTACAACCTTATCCAGAAGCTGATGAGAATCAAATCAACCTTGATTCTATCAATGCTACAAAATGGATTATGGATTTTATCCTAGGTTTACGCCGTATTCGCGGTGAAATGAATATAGCACCAGGAAAACCACTTCCTGTATTGCTACAAGACTGCACTGCAAGTGATTTAGCCTTTGTAGAATCAAGCAAAGATTATCTATTGAAATTAGGCCGAGTTGAGTCAATTACTGTTCTTTCTGCTGATGACATTGCACCTGAATCAGCTATTTCACTTGTCGGTGAAATGAAAATTCTAATTCCAATGGCAGGCTTAATTGATAAAGATGCAGAAATTGCACGTTTAGAAAAAGAAATCGCAAAAATACAAAAAGATTTACCACGTATTGAAGGCAAATTAAACAATCCTAAATTTATTGATAAAGCACCAGAAGCTGTTATTAATAAAGAAAAAGATAAACTTGCTGCACTGCACTCTTCACTTAAAAACCTCGAAGAGCAATTAGTTAAAATAAAAGCACTTTAATGATACAAAGCACTGACCAAAAAACAGAGGACCCTCAATCACTTGAACAGTGGACGAAGGTTCTTTGTGAGCAAGAAATGACTATTTTCTCCAATACAGCTCACACTATTTACAAGTCAATAGATAAGAAAAAAGGAGCTATGGAATTATCTTCCATTATCCTGCAAGACCCTAACCTTACAGCAAAACTTCTTAAGGTAAGTAATAGCGTTCATTACAATCCTTCAAATCAAAAAATGAACACTATTTCAAGAGCCATCGTTATTTTAGGCTCTAATATTGTTCGTGAATTAACCATTGCTTGTTCATTTTTTGAATCTATTATTTCTCCAGAAAATAAGCAACGTGCCAACAAAGAAATTGGCCATGCCATTCATGCCGCGGTACAGGCAAAAGAAATAGCTATTCATTGTAACGATGTATCTCCTGAAGAAGTTTTTATTGCCGCATTACTCAATAATATAGGCGCTATTTCATTCTGGTGTTTTGGTGGCGAACAATGTCGATATATTGCTGGCTTACTTAATTCAGGACAATATACGCCTGAACAAGCTGAAGAAAAAGTGCTTGGCTTCACCCTTAACGATTTAGGAAAAAACCTTAGCAAATCTTGGAACCTTGGTGGCTTAATTGAAGAAGCCATCATATCTCCCGACTCATCTAATATCCGACCTCAAATAGTTCATTTGGCAAATGAGATTGCTCACTCAGTTGATGATGGCTGGGACTCTGAGAAAGTAGATGAATGTTTAATCAAATTAGAAAAACTAACAGGTGAAGATACTAGCAACATCATAAGTCGTTTAAAAGACAATGCGAACTCAGCAGTTAAAATAGCCTGTAATTTTGGCGCACACGATGCTTCACAGTTTATTAAAACGGACTCTCCTGTAGAACTACCTATAGAACCAGACACAGAAGTTGTAGATAAAAAACAAATTCTATTACAAATACTGCAAGATATAGCTCAACACCTGAGTGGTAATATTAACCTCAATTTACTCCTTGAAATGGTTATTGAAGGTATTCACCGAGGCTTGAGTATGGATAGAACTATTTTCTGCATACTCAGTAAGGATAAAAAAACATTAGAAGAAAAATTAGCTTTGGGTTGGGCAAAGCCCATCAATGACCAAGGAAAAGTTAAATTTGATATATCAAGCATTCCTGCTAATCTTTTCTTTAAAGCTATCACCTCTAGCTCTGGTCTCTGGGCTAACCCATTAAAAGATGACGTTTTATTTACCCCCAGTGTAATTAATCGTATAGGTAAATCAGAGTGTTTTCTTATCCCTGTCTATTCTGGGAATAACCCCATTGGCTTGATTTACTCCGACAGATCAACTCATAATCAGCCCTTAACTGAAGAAGATTTTAATACTGCCAAACATTTTTCCCAGCAAGCTGTGATAGGTTTAGCTCTCTATAAAATAAAGAAATCATGAATGAAAAAGAGTTTACAGATTTACGGGTTTTTCTTGTAGAACCATCCCATACTCAACAACATATTATTAAACAATTTCTTTTGGATCTTGGTATCTCAAATATTACCCTCATAGATTCAGGTAAAGACTTACTTTCATTATTAAAGCAAAGCCTTCCAGACTTAATCATGAGCTCTATGTATTTACCTGATATGACAGGAGCAGATTTAGTTCATGAAATTAGAAATGATTCTGATTCATATGATATGGCTTTTTTATTAATATCAAGTGAGACTAACCTTAATTATTTAGACCCTATTCGTCAGGCTGGCGCAATCGCTATCTTACCTAAGCCTTTCACAAGTAAAGACTTAGATATGGCACTAACGGCCACTCTAGACTATTTAAACCCACAACAAGTTGAACTTGAACACTTAGACATTGAAGATATTAATGTTTTAATCGTTGATGATAGTCCAACTTCGTTAAAATATATCAGAAAAATACTTAATGACATTGGTATTGATCAAATCACTCAAGCAACAAATGGCCAAGAAGCTTTTGAGTTAATTACCACGCATTTATTTGACTTAATTATCACCGATTTTAATATGCCTGAAATGGATGGCTTGCAACTAACAAATTCCATTCGTGCCGATAGCAGTCAACAATCAATTCCCATTCTTATGCTTACTAGTGAACAAAATGAAAATCGCCTAGCAGCTGTAAAGAAAGCAGGGGTATCAGCTATTTTAGACAAGCCATTTAAACCAGCATCGATTAGAAAATTAATTGCACAATTGCTCAACTAAATAAAATAGCACCTCAAATTTAAGTAATTTTTATGGACAAATAGCATATTTCATCTATATTTTCAGTACTGAAGATTAAAAATACACAAACTCATGGCAACAGCACATACGGACTTACAATTTGGCGGCCTGATTAAATGTCTTATTAATAAAGACATTCTTACGGAAGCTGATGCAACAAAATATAATGAGGAGGCTAAAAAAAAGAAAATCCCTGTCATCAGTTACTTAGTCTCAAATAAGTTAGTCGATAGTAATACCATTGCCTCTGTTGCCTCTATTGAGTTTGGTGTCCCTTATTTTGATCTTAATGCTATAGATACAAGTTCACTACCCACAAACCT
This sequence comes from uncultured Methylococcales bacterium, assembly GCA_913009265.1. GTDB lineage: Bacteria > Pseudomonadota > Gammaproteobacteria > Methylococcales > Methylomonadaceae > QPIN01. Next base: position 2,513 of record CAJVYL010000083.1, on the reverse strand, counting down.
TGTTAGTGAAAAGCTAATTCGTCAGCACCACGCCTTACCTTTGTTTAAAAGAGGGAGTCGTTTATTTATTGCTCTGTCTGACCCAACCAACTTTCAAGCACTTGATGAAATAAAGTTCCATACACGACTCAATACAGAAACAATTCTTGTTGAAGAAAATAAATTAGTTACTATTCTAGAATCAGCTCTTGATCAAGCAGATACTTCAATGACTGATTTGTTAGATGAAGATCTGGATAATATTGATATTTCAGGAGGTGACGAACCCCCTCCTACTGATGATGCAGATTCGGATATAGACGATGCTCCTATTGTACGGTTTGTTAATAAGATTTTACTCGACTCAATAAAAAAAGGGGTTTCAGATATACATCTAGAGCCTTATGAAAAAACCTTTCGAATTCGCTTTAGAGGTGATGGCATCTTATACGAGGCGGCTAGTCCCCCTGCTAATATAGCTCACCGAATTATTTCAAGAATTAAAGTGATGTCTAAAATGGATATTGCTGAACGACGCGTCCCTCAGGATGGTCGAATAAAGATGAGCTTATCCAAAAACCGAGCCATTGACTTTCGTGTTAATACTTGTCCCACATTATTTGGTGAAAAAGTTGTATTGCGGATTTTAGATCCAACCAGTGCTCAGATTGGTATTGAGAAACTTGGCTTTGAACCTGATCAACAAGAGTTATTCTTAAAAGCTATCCATAGGCCTTATGGCATGGTTTTAGTAACAGGTCCAACAGGAAGTGGTAAGACAGTTTCACTTTATACTGGTTTAAACATCTTAAACAAAATTGAAAGAAACATTTCAACCGCTGAAGACCCCGTAGAAATAACGGTAGAAGGTATTAATCAGGTCAACATGAATACCAAGGCTGGCCTGACATTTTCGGTAGCCCTAAAAGCCTTTTTAAGACAAGATCCTGATATTATCATGGTTGGTGAAATTCGAGACCTTGAAACAGCAAGTATAGCTGTAAAGGCAGCTCAAACAGGTCATTTAGTATTATCAACGCTACATACCAATGATGCGCCCCAGACCATTAACCGTTTGATACAAATGGGGATAGAACCTTTTAATATTGTATCTGCAGTAAACTTAATTATGGCACAACGCTTAGGCCGTAGATTATGTGAGCATTGTAAAAAAGAAGCAGACTACCCCGACAACATCTACCTTGATGCAGGCTTTAAACAAGAAGAATTAGATTCTCTAAAAGTATATATTCCCGTGGGTTGTGACCATTGTACTGAAGGCTACAAAGGCCGTGTAGGTATATACCAAGTAATGCCTATTAGTGAAAAAATGCGAGCACTTATTCTAAGAGGCGGTAACGCTATGGAAATGGCTGATCTATCAAAAAGTGAAGGCATAAATGATTTAAGAGCATCAGGACTAGAAAAAGTACGTCAAGGCATTACCAGTCTTGAAGAAATCGATAGAATAACAGAGGAATAATCATGGCTGTCGAAATAGAACAAATAGACTTTGTCTGGGAAGGAAAAGACAAATCAGGAAACAAGACGGGCGGACAACTCAGCGCTAAAAGTGAAACAATTGCTCGTGCAGATCTTCGTAAAATGGGCATCCGTGTCACAAAAATAAAGAAAAAACCAAAACCTTTATTTAGTAAAGCCACTCAAAAAATATTACCTGGCGATATAGCCGTTTTTGCTAGACAACTTGCCACCATGCTTGAGGCAGGTGTACCGTTAGTACAAGCCTTTGATATTGTAGGGAAAGGTCATAAAAACCCTACTATGGCAGAGATGCTTTTATCAGTTAAAGCCGATATTGAAGGGGGCGATACCTTAGCAGAAGGTTTACGCAAAAAATCACTTTATTTTGATGACTTATTTTGTAGCTTAGTTGAAGCGGGTGAACAAGCAGGGGTACTGGAAACCTTACTTGATAAGATCGCAACGTATAAAGAAAAGTCTGAATCCATAAAGAAAAAAGTAAAAAAAGCTCTAACCTACCCCATCGCAGTTATTGCAGTTGCCTTTATTGTTACGGCTGTGTTACTTATTTTTGTAGTTCCCGTCTTTGAAGACTTATTCCAAAGTTTTGGTGCTGACTTACCTGCTTTTACAAAATGGGTGATAGGCTTATCAGAATGGGCTCAGGAATGGTGGTGGGCGGTAATAGGAGGACTTTTTGGATTTATCAAAACTTTTTCCTTTTTTCATAAACGTTCTGCTAAATTTAGACATTTTATCGACAAGTCGCTACTTAAACTTCCTATTATTGGTGAAATTCTTAATCAATCAGCACTTGCTCGTTTTGCTAGAACCTTAGCAACTATGTCTGCTGCGGGTGTTCCTCTAGTAGATGCTCTTGAATCAGTCGCCGGAGCCTGTGGCAATATTGTTTATTATGAAGCCGTATTAAAAATACGTGACGATGTTGCTACAGGGCAACGCTTACAATTTTCAATGCAACAAACCGATATATTTCCCCATCTTGTTATTCAAATGGTAGCAATTGGTGAAGAATCAGGAAAAATTGA
>CAJVYL010000082.1 GCA_913009265.1 uncultured Methylococcales bacterium | reverse complement strand
ACCGCTTTTCCAATGAAAGGCAATTTGGCACAACGTGAGCCAGAGCGTTTAAAAAAATGGAACGAAGCGGGACTATACAAGCAAATTAGGGAAAAAGCAGCGGGTCGTCCTCCATTTATTCTGCATGATGGCCCTCCTTATGCAAATGGCGAGATTCATATTGGTCATGCGGTAAATAAAGTACTAAAAGACATTATTTTAAAGTCAAAAACATTAAATGGTTTTGATGCACCTTATGTACCTGGCTGGGATTGTCATGGTCTACCTATTGAATTGATGGTAGAAAAGAAAATTGGTAAGGCTGGCGTTAAAGTATCTCCTGCCATCTTCCGTAAAGAGTGTCGTAGTTATGCTGCCAAGCAAGTTAAAAAACAAAAAGAAGCGTTTATTCGTTTAGGTATTTTGGGTGAATGGGAAAATCCTTATTTAACGATGGATTTTGCTTTTGAAGCAGATATTGTACGATCTTTAGGAAAAATTGCGGCAAAAGGGCATCTAACTCAAGGCTCAAAACCTGTTCATTGGTGTACTGATTGTGGATCAGCACTTGCTGAAGCTGAAGTTGAATATGAAGATAAGCATTCACCAGCAATAGATGTTAAATTTCAAGTGGTTGATGAAGCTGCATTTATGGCAAGTTGCCATAACGTGCCCGATCATCATGGTGAAGGTGAATTATCTGTCGTTATTTGGACCACAACACCTTGGACATTACCTGCAAACCAAGGCGTATCATTAAATCCTGAGCTTGAATATGCTGTTGTTCAATGTGAAATTGACGGAAAAAAAGAACGTTTAGTAGTAGCAGAAGTTCTATTAAAAGACGCGATGATGAGATACGGCGTAGGCGAGCATCATGTTCTAGCTTACTGTAAAGGTGAAGCGCTTAATAAACAGTTATTGCAACATCCGTTTTATGACCGTCAAGTCCCTATTATTCTAGGTGATCATGTAACGACTGATGCAGGTACGGGTGCTGTACATACTGCACCTGGTCATGGTCAAGACGATTATGTTGTTGGTATGAAAAATGGGTTGCCAGTTGATAACCCTGTCGATAGCAACGGTGTCTTTTTGCCAAGCACAGAATTTTTTGCTGGCGAACATGTTTTTAGTGCCAATGAACATGTACTTGAAGTATTAAAAGAAAAAGGTAAATTAGCGCATCATGTCGCAATTTTACACAGCTACCCTCATTGCTGGCGTCATAAAACTCCAATTATTTTTAGAGCAACGCCACAATGGTTTATCTCAATGAATGAGAACAAACTACGTGAGCAAGCATTAAATGAAGTTAAACAAGTGCAATGGATTCCTGATTGGGGCCAAGCACGTATCGAAAGTATGATTGATGGCCGCCCTGATTGGTGTATTTCTCGTCAACGTACTTGGGGTGTGCCGATTGCTTTCTTTATAAACAAAGAAACTGGCGAACTTCACCCTCGTACTGCAGAATTAGTGGAAGAAGTTGCAAAACGTATTGAAGAAAAAGGTATTGAAGCCTGGTTTGAACTAGAAGCCTCTGAATTGATTGGCGATGATGCTGAGCAATACGAAAAAATGCAAGATACCTTAGATGTCTGGTTTGATTCAGGTGTGACACATGCTGCAGTATTAAATAAGCGTGACAACCTAAGATTCCCTGCTGATTTATATCTTGAAGGCTCTGACCAACATAGAGGCTGGTTCCAATCATCATTATTAACATCAACTGCGATGAATGATGCAGCACCTTATAAGTCTGTTTTAACACATGGCTTTACAGTTGATGCGGACGGCAAGAAAATGTCTAAGTCAGCAGGTAACGTAGTCGCACCGCAAAGTATTATGAAAAACTTAGGGGCAGATGTTTTGCGTCTTTGGGTTTCTGCCACTGATTATCGTGGAGAAATGAATGTCTCTGATGAAATTTTAAAAAGAACATCAGATGGGTACCGTCGATTAAGAAATACAGCACGATTCCTACTCTCTAACTTAGATGGCTTTAATCCTACAACTGATTTAGTTGAAGCAAAAGATATGCTGCCATTAGATCGTTGGGCTGTAGATAAAGCACATCAATTACAGCAAGATGTGATTGCTGGCTATGAGACTTACCATTTTCAACAAGTGTTTCAAAAAGTTCATCACTTCTGTGCCATGGATTTAGGTGGTTTCTACCTAGATATTGTTAAAGATCGTCAATATACCGCCAAATCAGACGGTTTGGCACGTAGATCAGCACAAACAGCTATGTATCATATTGTTGAAGCATTGGCGCGTTGGTTGGCTCCCATTACCAGTTATACAGCAGATGAAATTTGGCAATATATTCCAGGTGAGCGTAGTGATTCTATCTTTTTAGAAACGTGGTACGAGGGATTATTTGAACTTGATGCTGACACAGCGATGGATCGTGAATTCTGGGAAAAAATTAATACAGTCCGTTCTGCCGTCAGTAAAGAAATTGAACAAGTAAGATCAAAAGGTGAAATAGGTTCATCACTCAATGCAGAAGTTGAACTGTATTGTAATGAAGAATATCTATCTATCTTAAACTTGCTGACGACTGAATTACATTTTGTATTTATTACCTCAGCTGCAATAGTCACTGACGAGAAGTTTTGTCCAGAAGATGCGATTCAAACTGAAGTAGAAGGTATAAGATTAAAAGTGGCCGCATCAGAGCATGAAAAATGTACTCGTTGCTGGCATCATCGTGAAGACTTAGGTGTTAATGAAGATCACCCAGAACTTTGTGGTCGTTGTGTAGATAATATTGTTGGTGATGGAGAAGTCCGTCAGTTTGCTTAATTATCTCTTGTTTTAAAAGAAAATAATGTAGCCTTGATGAAACAAAGTGGAATCAAGGTTTACATTAAAACTTCCTCGATTCCGCTTCGCTGCATCAAGGCTACATATTTTAAATCTCTTAGTTTTTGAGTATCAGTGACAAAAATATATTGCCTTACCTCAAGTTTTAGATATTAAAAAGGTTTTTTAAAATGCTTAAATGGTTATGGTTATCCCTTATTGCACTGGTTCTTGATCAGTGGACTAAAATTGCAGTAGATAGCTCAATGCGTCTTTATGAGTCTATTGCTATTATTCCTGGTTTTAATTTAACTTATGTACACAACACAGGCGCTGCTTTTAGCTTTTTAAGTGAAGCGGGTGGCTGGCAACGCTGGTTTTTTGCTGCAATGGCATTAATCATCAGTGTTATTTTGACGGTTTGGTTGTATAGACTAAAAAGCCATGAAACATTGTTAGCGGTTGCTTTATCTTTAGTTTTAGGTGGAGCGATTGGTAATTTAATTGATCGTTTGGCTTATGGTTATGTGATCGACTTTTTGGATGTGTATTATCAATCTTGGCATTGGCCTGCATTTAATATTGCTGATATGGCTATTTCTGTGGGTGTTTTCTTAATGTTATTAGAAAACTTTGGTATTGGGGTAAGCAAACCAGAAGAAGATAACGATGATATTGAAAAGCTTGATTTAAAGAATTAAATGTTAAAGGGGATCCCAACTTACTTAGATAAATTAATTAAGTAAGCTGGGATATAAATCTAAAGCTTATGGGTTAACGGTAACTTCATTACTATAAGCTGAGCTTCCATTATCGTTATTCGCTGTCACTTTAAACTTCACAGTGTCGCTTGTTAAGTTTGTGCTGAACGATGTACCGTGGCTGCTGCCATATTCCTGGTAAATACAGCTAGTTGATCTATTTTTACCTTTCCCTGTTGTTTCTTCAGTACATTGCGAGATAGTGTAATGACTAGCCAAACTTGAAGCATTCCAGTTTAAGTCAATTGTACCGGTGGTTACTTTAGTTCTTCCTTTACCTGAAACAGATTTGTTAACAGTAAAATTAAGGTTGTTAGGTGTTTCGGGTACTAGGCTAGAAGAATCAATAATCTGTGTGCTAATTTGGCTTGAATCAGAACTACTATGACTATCTGTTACCGTTAAAGTGACAGTATAGCTACCAAAATTAACATAACTATGACTTGGATTTGCTAGTGTAGAGCTATTGCCGTCGCCAAAATCCCAAGAATAACTTAATGTATCTCCTGTGTCGGGGTCAAAAGAGTTTGCAGATGAAAAGTTAACCGTTAGAGATTCTGTATTTGCGGGTGCAGAAGCCGATGCAATTGGGGCATCATTCACTGATATAACAGAAACAGAAACAGTAGCTGTTGCTGATCCTCCAAAACCATCATTTACTGTATAACTAAAGCTATCTACACCATTGAAGTTATTATTTGGTGAGTAGCTAGCAACCCCATTATTATGGCTAACCATCCCATTTGAAGCAGATTGAACAGTAAAGCTTAATGAGTCACCATCTGTATCAGAAGCTAGGCTGGCTAAATCAACCGTCATATTGCTATCTTCTTGAGTGCTTACTGATTTATTTAATGCAACAGGTCTATTATTAACTGCTGTTGTAGCACTTGCTGTTGCTGAAGCGTTAGTTGTATTGTTATAAGCATCTTTAGCTATAACTTGAAAACTATAACTGCTACCTGAAACTAGGCCTTCAGCCGTAAATTGATTTGATGCTTGCCAACCACTGTCATTACAACCACCGCTTACACAAATAAAGTTATATTGAACACTCCCTGATTCATCCGATGCAGTTGTTGCTTGCATACTAATGCTAGTTTTTGATTGAGTATAAGGAGAAACTGCCCAACCCATTGGGTTTGGTGTAGGTGGTGTATTGTCAGTAACAATAGTAAATGGTTCAACATTTCCTGAAATAAAATACTGCCCTAAACTACCGTAGTCAGAGTAAGGCGAGTTACTATTACCTACACCACTAATTGCTAATAAGTATTGTCCATTATTTACTGTTGCTGTAATTTGAGCATCTGTTTCAGTAAGTGGGTCATTACTACTAATTAACTGTCCATCCCAAGTATATAGACTAACTTTAATATCAAGATTAGCACCTCGACGAGCATCATTATAAAAAGAATCCCATGCAGGTGTAACAATAATATTTAAAGGACCTGCTCCAGCATCAAAGGCGAAGAAATCAACATCATTACGAGTTTCAATAATACCTTTATTGTCTGGAGCATTATTTAAAGGGTCAGATTCGGGTGAAGTAACATTAATATTACCTTGTGCATCAAGCAATAATTGAGTTGGGTTGAAAATATCATTACCATGATCATCAGTTCTAGTATTTAAATGACCTGTAATAATTTGCATATCATCTTGTTGTAAAGATGCACCTGCATATTCTCCCTTACTCCATTGAGTTACATTAGTGTAATAGCCAACGCCCATAATGGGAGCCCATGAAACATAACCACTTCCATGGCCAGTATAGTAAGAAGCTGTTGAAGAACCATCATGAGAAAGGCCTAAATTATGCCCCATTTCATGCGATGCAGCCTCAGCAATATAAGGTGCGTACGACCCCAAATGGTTGTAATAAACTAAAGCTGGTGAATACCTACTGGCATAATCTGAACGCCCCCAAACATTAACATAAGCAACACCACCTCCACCTGAAGATGGCATTTCATTACCTGCAAGATCAGTACTACGAGTAATCAATATACGGCCTGTTGTCGAGCCAAAACTTGTTGGTTCTTCAGTGGTAACATCTGTATCAAATGGTGCATAATCTTCTGCGACACGGTGCCATATTTCAGCAATTTGGACTAATTCATTACTGCTGAATGATCCCATATTGCCATCCGTATCAAATGGAGTTGCGTTAATGGTGGCAGAACCCCATGCTGTATTAGTAAAAGAGTGCCCATCAACATCAATATAAATTACGTTAGTTGCACCAGGTTTACTATGTAGTTTAAAGGTATCTGTCGCACTAATTGCTTGAGGTAGTACTGTTGATTCATCTGTGGTGGCTGCTAATTCTGGTGTATCAAAAGTGTCTCCATATAGTACAGCCCCTTCATTATCAATTTGCATATGTTCAAGATCATGCTCACTAAATGCAAAAGAGTGTAGCCACTTCATCGCTTTTTGCTGTTTGCCATGAGGTAAAGATTTTAATTTTGATTTAACTTTACCATTTGGAAGTTCATTCATTAAAAAAGGAGAGCCTTTACCAAATTGCTTAACTTTATTAGGAGCCGCCGTGGAATAAGCAGGAAGCAATAAAATGGTTATCGCTGTTGCTAGAACGGTTTTTTTGAATTGAATAGTTTTCATAAGGCACCCTTTATATAATTCGTTTGATTCATATCTTAGTAAAGTCCTGTTAGTAATTATGTGCAAAAAGTCGCAGTTTTAAAGCTGAAGTGATTAAATTGTAGAGGCTGTGATGAAGTTGGGCTTTTTATACAAAAAAACTCTAGTCAGGTGCGCCATCCCAATATACCACAAGGGTAAAAAGCAAATTTCATACCAATACTGAAGGGTGTTATTTATTGATAGCAGATAAAAAGTCATTCCAATTAAAAAAGGGGCCAGGGTCGACCTTTCTTCCTGGGGCAATATCGCTATGACCCACTATATGCCCTGGTGATAAGGCAGGGTAATGATCAACCAAAGCTTTACTGACAGAAACTAACTGAGCATATTGTTCAGGGGTATAAGGTTGGTTTTCAGACCCTTCTAATTCAATTCCAATAGAAAAATCATTACATTTTTGTCGTTCTTTGAAGACAGAAACTCCAGCATGCCAGGCGCGTTTATTGAAAGCTACAAATTGAACAAGCTCTCCAGTACGTTTTATTAACAAATGAGAAGACACTTTTAGCTGATGAATTTCTTCAAAATAAGGATGATCATTTGGATTTAATTGATTACAAAATAATTGATCAATATAATCTCCACCAAATTGTTCAGGTGGAAGGCTGATACAATGGATAACTAAAAGAGAGATAGGCTCATCAATCGGGCGATCATCATAATTAGGTGATGGGACGATACATGCTTGGCTAAGCCAATGGTTCTTAATTTTCATAAAACAATCTAACTAGAAATAGTGACGGTATTTAAACACATGAGTAATCAACCCACGACAACTGAAATAAAAAACTTTCTTACTGAAGATATTGGTAGTGGCGATATAACAGCTAGTATTATTCCAGCATCTAGACAAGCGAAAGCGCGAGTTATAACAAGAGAATCAATGGTACTGTGTGGTCAGGCCTGGTTTGATAGTGTGTTTAAAACTTTGAATCCAGAAGTAGATATCAGCTGGTTTAAAGCCGAGGGTGATATTTGTGAAGCTGATACTTTATTATGTGAACTAAAAGGTTCAGCTAGAGATTTATTAACCGGTGAAAGAACAGCTTTAAATTTATTGCAAACATTATCCTCTACTGCTTCGATAGCAAGGCAATATGCAGATGCCGTTTCTGGAACAGAATGTAAAGTATTGGATACCCGTAAAACTATTCCAGGTTTAAGGAATGCACAAAAATATGCGGTAACTTGTGGTGGATGCGTAAATCACAGAACAGGTTTATATGATGGCGTGTTAATTAAGGAAAATCATATTATGGCTGCAGGATCTATTGCTTTAGCGATTAGTTCTGCACGCGCCATAACTGATGTTTTAGTCGAAGTTGAGGTTGAATCTTTAGATGAGTACCAGCAAGCATTAGCAGCAAAACCTGATCGGATTATGCTAGATAACTTTTCTAATGCTGATATGAAAACAGCTGTTTCCTTAAATCATCAAAATATTGAACTAGAAGCTTCCGGCGATATTACGCTAAAGACTATTCGAGAAGTTGCTGAAACAGGGGTAGACTTTATTTCTATCGGCGCATTAACTAAGCATGTTAAAGCAGTAGACTTATCAATGAGAATTACTATGGAGACATCATAATGATTAAAAATGCAGAAGCAATATTTAAACATATTACCCAAGGTGTTTATGTTATCAGCGTTAATAATGGTGAACAGAAAAATGCTTTTACCGCCGCATGGGTGATGCAAGTATCATTTGATCCGCTATTAATTTGTTTTAGTATTAGCCCAGAGCATCACTCCTATAAATTGTTAAAAGAAGGGGCTGTTTGTTGTATTAGTGTTTTAGATAATGACCAATTTGTCACTGCAGATCACTTTGGCAAATCAAGTACTAAAGATAAAATGGATGGTTATTCATGGCATGAAACAGAAACCAAAGCACCTGCCTTAGCTGATAGCCTAGCTTATTTTGATTGTCGTGTAGACCATTACTCGGATGCAGGAGACCATAAACTGGTTGTTTGCCATGTAATAGATGCCGCTATTTTAAATGAAGGTGATCCTATGTTGTACGGTGATACTGATGATATGGATAATAGCAGCGAACTCTATTAATTTTTATGCATCCTATGATGTAATCGATGCATGGTTGAATGTCTTGCATGGTCATTCAGCTGAGCATCAAACCATTGGTGAATAGCATCAATTAATTTGGGTTTCTTTGCCATATAGACAATTTCTGCGCCATTGGCTAATGTACGAAATTTTAAAGCTATATCATCATGAGCAGCATTTTTTAATGCTTTTAAACCAGGCATATCAGCACCATGAATCTTTTCTGGGTCAGAAAAGTCTCTGTTTTTAAAGTCATTATAGATTTTATCAAGATGCTCTTGAATTAAGGCTATTTGATCTTTATCCGACTCATCTTTAACAATGACTTGCTGTACCCCACCTTGCTCTGATTTAGAAAAAACATGTACCGTTTGCTCTAAATTAAAAGGCATCACTAAACGACCTTTTTCTTCGACTTCATCAAGCCTTGCTTCTGTTGCCTTTTCAATAGCAAATACCAAAGGAATGTGAATTAAAAGCAATAGACTTAATAACAATTTTTGATTTTTCATAATTTATAGGATTGAATTTAGTTTTAATCTATCAATCGAAGCAAAATTCTTTTGGTTTTTTAACAGGCCTTCCCGTTTAAACTCTGCAATTATTCGACTGGCTGTTTCTGTCGTTATCGCCAATAAAGCACCAATATCTTCTCTAGAAGGTAGAAAAAATTCATCATTAGCTTTATCACCCGCCAAATAGATAAGTAGATGAGCAACTCTATGTTTAGAGCTTCCCATTGTTAAATGCGTAAGCCATATATCAGCCTCACTTTGAACTTTATGCCACCGAACCGTTAATTGCTTGTATAGCTGAGCAGATTCATTATTGAGCTGTTGAATATTTTTAACGGGGATTTTACAAACTGATGTTTCTCGCATAGCAATGGCATGTTGTAAATAAGCAGAACCATTTAAAGCTTCAATACCTGCTAAATCACCTTGGCGTAATAAACGGGTAATTCTATAGCTACCATTAGGTAAATAATGTACCAGTTTCACTAACCCTGAACGGACTGTATAAACATAATCAATAGTATCATTTCGTTTATAGAGAGTAGAACCTGTTTTAAACTCAAATTCTTTAATCGGGTGGTGAAGATGTTGAAAATCATCTTCATTAAGATCAGCAAATAAGACCAAATGACGGATAGAACAAAGCTTGCATTTTTCTGCTCCATTCCAGGCTTGATTAATTTCAGCAGGCTTCATTACTTAAAAGTCGGCAACTAGAGACGGTGAATTCTAAAAACATAAAAAATTTAATAATTTTTGTCAAAAAAATAAAAAAAAGACTTTATAGAACTATGTTATTTAACATATTCTTAACTGTGATATACCTTGTTAAAACAAATAAAGAGCCATTTATTACGGAAAAAAAACGACCAAGCAAAAAAGAAGCCAAAAAACATGCTTTTAGCTTTTAAATGACTACTTTGTAAATTGATAATTATCAATTAGTTTTTCATTATATTCCTTTAGCCTATACAGATAAAGTTACTAGAGAATACTAAATGAAAACAACCTATCTAAAATCCGTATCAGCCTGTTTGTTGGCTGGAACAGGAATGCCAGTTGTAGCATTAGATTTAGCAGATGCTGAAAAACAAACTTTACCCACTATGGTTGTTGAAGGTGAAATGTTAACGCCAGGAGTAGTTGGAGTAAAACCTGATATAGGCGGAGTAAATGATGCAGCTGCATTATTACAACGTGTTCCTGGTGCCAATGTTAATTCCAACGGCCCCTTATCTGGAATAGCCCAGTACCGTGGATTATTTGGTGACCGAGTAAATGTTATTTCAGATGGCACGACTTACAAGTCAGCTTGTGCCAATGCCATGGATACACCTTTAAGCCATGTACCAACATCATTGACAGAAACCATGAGTATAAAGCGTGGTATTGCTTCTGTCAGTAGTGGTATAGAAACGCTAGGCGGCAATATTATACAACGTACGCGAAGAGGTGAGTTTGCAGAAGAAGAGGGTATTGATTTTAGTGGCAAAACCACTAACGGTGTAAATTCAGTCAATAATGCATATTACACCAGTATTTTTGGCAATGTTGCTAACGAAAACCATAAGTTTAGAGTGGGCGGCAGTCGAGAAGAAGGCGGTAATTATGATTGGGACGGTGGAGAAAATGTAGATACCAGTCATGAGCGGAATGCAGGCATGCTGGGTTATGGTTATCGTACAGATGATAAGAATCATGAATT
>CAJVYL010000081.1 GCA_913009265.1 uncultured Methylococcales bacterium | reverse complement strand
GAAAATAAGGATTATCAGCTAAATGCAATGATAGACCCTGAAGCTAGTTTAGTGCTGACTGAACCTCCTTTGTATATTGATGAGCAAAAATATTTATTAGGCGCGCTTAAAGCCTTAGATGTTTCGTCTGAACAGTTAGAAAAAATACTTTCAGTGCCGACTGTTCCAGAAAAATATGTTGATGAGTTTAGCCAACGCTTAACGATAGACTTTCCTTCTATCCCTATCCCTGCCCCTAAAAAAATTGAACTAACAGAGTTGAATGGTTTTGCTCCTGTGCCAAAACTGACTTTGTTTGGAGCACAAATTAATCCCACTCAGTATGCCCATTTTATCCAGTTAAATTTTAATTATGATGACAAAACTATTTCGGCATACAAGCCAGGGCCTTTTGGTACCGTTCAAAATGAGCAAGGTCTTTTTCGAATTAAAAGAGACCTTGAAGCTGAAAGTATAATTTTTAATAAAATAATTGATTTGGGTTTTACAGCTACAGAACTGAATAACTATAAGGAATTAATATTTTTTAGTCCCGCCGATGATGGATCTGTTATTAATAGTGCAAGTCGCTGGGCTGATTTTATCCAAAATACCAAGTCTCAGTTGGAAACATTGGGTTGGCTAATTGAAATTAATGATGATTTTAAGTTGAATTTTCAAACAGCTGAAGATTGGGAAACGGATATTGAGGAAAGTGATAATGACTGGTTTGAAATGAATTTTAAGGTCAATGTAAATGGTCAGTCCATCGCATTGCTACCTTTAATTATGCCAGTAATAGAAAATTATGATCTTAATGACTTACCTGAAATTTTAAGTATTCCTGCAGGTGAGCATGACTATATCAGCATACCTTCCAGTCAACTAAAGCCGTTTCTTGATATTGTTTATGAGTTGTTTGATCAATCAGAAATAAATGAAAATGGCTCCTTAACTTTATCTCGTTTTAATGCCGCTGCCTTGGCTGAAATAGACTCAGGTAATTATGGTATTTTTAGCATTAAGGGTGGGAAAAAGTTACTAGAAACCGGAAAAAAATTAAAGAATTTTAAGGGCATTGCTGATACTGCAGTACCAACAGGACTTAATGCTTCATTAAGAGATTATCAGCAACAAGGTTTTAATTGGTTACAGTTTCTACGAGAATATAATTTTGCAGGTATTCTGGCTGATGATATGGGTTTGGGTAAGACGGTTCAAACACTGGCTCATTTATTATTAGAAAAAGAAGTGGGGCGAATGACTCAGCCGTGTTTGATTATTGCTCCAACCAGTCTGATGGGCAATTGGCGTAGAGAAGCTGAACGATTTACTCCAGATTTAAAGGTGCTTACCTTGCAAGGGGCTGATCGTAAGCAGTATTTTGATCAAATCAAAGAGGCTGATTTAGTTTTAACCACTTATCCATTGTTGCCGCGTGATAAAGAGACATTGCTTTCTGTCGATTATCATTATCTGGTGTTAGATGAAGCTCAAATTATTAAAAACCCTAAATCTCAAGCAGCACGAACAGTAAGAGAAATTAAAACGACGCATCGTCTTTGTTTAACAGGGACACCCATGGAAAATCATTTGGGTGAGCTATGGGCGCAGTTTGATTTTTTAATGCCAGGTTTTTTGGGGGACAATGCTTTTTTTAAGAAGTTTTATCGAACGCCAATTGAAGTGCATGGCGACGCACAACAGCGGGAACGTTTATCTAAACGTCTACAACCCTTCATGTTGCGGCGTACTAAACAAGAAGTTGCTACTGAATTGCCACCTAAAACTGAAATTATTCGATCAGTTCCTTTGTATGATAAGCAAGCAGCACTTTATGAATCTATCCGTATTACTATGGAGAAAAAAGTACGTGATGCAATTGCCAATAAAGGATTGGCGCGTAGTCATATCACTATTTTAGATGCCTTATTAAAATTAAGACAAACCTGTTGTGATCCTCGAACCTTATCGTTAAAAGAGGCTCAGAAAGTTAATGAATCAGCTAAGCTGGATTTGTTGATGGAAATGTTGCCAGAGCAATTGGAAGAAGGGCGACGTATTTTAGTATTTTCTCAATTTACTAAAATGATTGGTTTAATAGAGAAAGAGCTTACTGCAAGAAAAATTGAATATAGCAAACTCACAGGTCAAACAAAAAAACGTGATGAGGCAATCGAGCGATTTAAAAGTGGCGAAGCTGATGTGTTTTTAATCAGTTTAAAAGCGGGTGGGGTAGGGTTAAATTTAACTGAAGCGGATACTGTCATTATGTACGATCCATGGTGGAACCCCGCTGCCGAAATGCAAGCTGCAGATAGGGCGCATCGTATTGGTCAAGATAAACCAGTGTTTGTGTATAAGCTAATGACAGAAAATACAGTAGAAGAAAAAATCCTGGCAATGCAGGAAAAGAAAAAGGCATTAGCAGAGAGTATTTATAATGGCGGTAAGAAAGAACAATCATTAAAACTTACGTCAGATGATTTAACTGAGTTATTTAAACCGTTAAATTGATATTGGCATTAGTAACGGCTTTTTGGGGTGCAGGCTTTAACCTGCATTCTTTAACATAAGAGCAGGCTAAAGCCAGCGCCCCAAACAAGCTTTTGATTGAATTAACTCGGCTGATAATAATAGGGGGCGTTTCGATATAAAACTGAGTGGCAAAATAGAGTATATTAGCTGTTAATAATATTGTAAAATAACCGATAGGCATATTTCACATTGTTCAAGAGGTCTATTTTGGAATCACTAATTCGGTTATCTGTTGCCCTAGGTATTTTTACTCTGATGGTTTGTTGGGAATACTTTAGTCCAAGACGGCAACAAAAAACATCACGCATAAAACGCTGGCCCATTAATATCGGCTTGGCTGTTTTTAATATGTTAATAATGCGATTTACTGTTGGTGGTATTGCTTATTTAAGTGCTGTTAATGCGGGTGAACAGTCTTGGGGCTTGTTAAATCAATTTCCAATACCTAATGGCTTAAGTATTGTTGTTACCATTCTTTTGTTGGATCTTGCTATTTATTGTCAGCATGTTATCTCACATAAATGGAAGCTACTTTGGCGATTACACCAAATCCATCATACAGATATAGAGATTGATGCAAGCACAGCGGTACGGTTTCATCCTTTGGAAATTATAATTTCCATGGTTTATAAGGTTGCAGTTATTTATATTATTGGCGCGAATCCTCTAGCCGTTATTGCTTTTGAAATTATGCTTAATGCAACGGCAACTTTTAATCACAGTAATATTAATCTGCCGCTTAAAGTAGACAAGATTTTGCGTTGGGTTTTAATTACACCCGATGTACACCGTATTCATCATTCTACTGTTCGGTCAGAAACAGACAGTAATTATGGTTTTTCTATTTCTCTTTGGGATAGAATGTTTAAAACCTATACGGCAGAACCAGAGGAAACACAAACGACTTTAGATATAGGACTGCCTGAATATAGAGATCAGCAAGAGTTGGGTTTTTTTCAACTATTACTGATTCCCTTTAAGACGGTGAATAAAAAATAATTACTTTTGTCCCATGCTTAATTTTATTTATCTTCCTTTCGGTTAGGGGAGATAAATAACTGATTATATTTTTTCGTTTGTATTGATTTGGCGTTGTTGTATTTTCCATTCACGGTGATTTAGCATAATTTGTAAAACTTCTTCAGGATCATCTGTGATGGTAATTAAATCTAAATCTTTTTTAGAGATAGTTTCGTATTCAACTAAAGTTGTTTTCATCCAATCTACCAGTCCTTGCCAAAAATGAGAGCCAAATAGAATAATGGGTATAGGGTAGATTTTATCCGTTTGTCTTAAGGTAAGTGCTTCAAAGAATTCATCTAAGGTGCCGAAGCCACCAGGCATACAAACATAGCCCATTGAGTATTTAACAAACATGACTTTACGGACAAAGAAGTAACGAAAATCTATTGAAATATCTTGATAAGGGTTAGGCGACTGTTCCTTAGGGAGTGTTATGTTTAGACCAATTGATAGTTGCTTTTGTATGTGTGCACCTTTATTGGCTGCTTCCATAATACCTGGGCCACCACCACTAATAATGGCAAAGTTATTTTTCGCTAATAATTCAGCGAGTTCTACTGTTTTTTGATAATAAGGGTGTTCCGGTGCTAAGCGTGCTGAGCCAAAAACAGAAATAGCATCACATAGCCCTGAAAGACGATCAAAGCCTTCAGTAAATTCACTGATAATTCTAAAAATACGCCATGATTGAGCTTCTTGAAGGTCTTCAATATTGTTATTAGTATTATTATTTTTACAATTCATGGCTTATCTCTTTTTATGAAAATAGAAGCTATATCTAGGTCTGTATCTTTGTTAATTTATTATAAAGTATAAATTATTTTTCCAGCTTGTAAGGTATGTGTCACTCGACCTTTTAAAGTCTGCCCCCAAAAAGGAGTGTTACGGCCTTCACTTTTCCAGGTATCTTGATTAACTGTCCAACTAAGGTTTGGGTCAAAAATACAAATATCGGCAGCAAAGCCTGGAGTAAGAGCACCACTTTCTATTGCCAGTGTATTGGCAGGGTTCTGAGTAAGTGCTGCAATGCCTTGATATAAGGTGACAGCATTATCTTCAACTAAACGTAAGGCTAAAGGTAATAGCGTTTCTAAGGATGATATGCCTGGCTCTGTTTCAGGAAATGCGCCTAGTTTTGCATCCAAATCATGGGGTTGATGATCGGAACAGATGATATCAATAGTGCCGTTGGCAAGGCTTTCCCTTAAGCTTTGTTTGTCTTTTTTTGTGCGAAAGGGGGGGAGAACATGAAAAGAACTATTAAAAGGTTCAATGTCCTCATCAGTTAAATGTAACTGATGGATAGCTACATCGGCGGTTACTTTAAGACCATATTTTTTCGCCTGCTGAATCTTAATGGCTGAGCGTTTACAGCTAATTTGACTAAAGTGTAAGCGACAGCCTGTAAGTTCTGCCAATTCTAAACATTGGGCGACGGCTATAGCCTCAGATGCTTCAGGAATACTTGGTAAACCATAGCGAGTAGCAAAAGCACCTTCGTGGACACAGCCGTTATTACTAAGTGATGGGATGTCTGGGTGGTACATAACCAATAAGTCATGACTACTGGCATATTCCATGGCGCGTCGTAAAACTAATAAGCTTGTTAATGCTGCAGTGGCATTGCTTACAGCAATACAACCCGCCTGCTTTAGAGCAGACATTGAGCTAAGTTCAGCCCCTGCTAATTTGTGAGTTAAAGCGCCAATAGGGAAAACTTGAGGGTAATTTGCTTTTTCAGATTTGTCGGCAATTAATTCTGTTACCGCTTGTGTATCAATAACAGGGCTGGTATCTGGAGGTAAGCATAAAGAGGTAATACCCGCGCTAGCTGCTGCGGTTGTCTCACTTAATATGGTTCCTTTGTATGACTGACCAGGATCGCGAAGTCTAGCACTTAGATCGATAAACCCTGGGCAAACAACATTATCAGTAGCATCAATTGTTAAGTCGGCAGTAAAACCAGAAACCTGTTCATTAACGGCAAGTGTTTTTCCATCTGCAATATAAACTGAACCTATTTGATCTATTTTATTTGCTGGATCAATAATATGGCCATTAGAAATTAAGATTTTTTTCATTATGCCTCTCCATTATTTTGTAGGGTTAGAGACATAATCGCCATACGTACAATAATACCGTTACTGACTTGTTTAAGAATGACAGATTGAGGTCCATCAGCAATGCTTGATTCTATTTCTACGCCTCGGTTGATAGGGCCAGGGTGCATTACAATGGCATTGCCTTTAGCTAGTTTTAGTCGTTCTTCTGTTAGTCCAAAGCATTTGAAGTATTCTCTTTCACTGGGTAACAGTGCAGATGTCATACGTTCCTTTTGTAAGCGAAGCATTATGATTACATCAACATCCTCAAGGCCTTCTTCAATACAGTTAAAGGCGGTAACACCTAAACTTTCAACGTGTGAGGGGAGTAGTGTTTTGGGGGCAATAACTCTGACCTCTTTGCATCCTAATGTATTGAGAGCTTGAATTTGTGAGCGAGCCACTCGAGAATGTAAAATATCGCCAATAATTGCAACTTTAAGTTGGCTAAAGTCATGTTTGTATTGACGGATAGTAAACATATCCAGCATTGCTTGTGTCGGATGAGCATGTTGGCCATCGCCTGCATTAATAACGCTAATATGAGGGGCGGTATTTTGAGCAATAAAATGTCCAGCGCCACTAATAGCATGTCTAACTATAAACATATCAACATGCATAGCTTCTAAGTTTCGGATGGTGTCCAGTAAACTTTCCCCTTTTGAGGTTGCAGAGGTGGCAATATTTATACTGAGTACATCGGCTGATAAACGTGTTGCAGCAAGCTCAAAGGTAGTACGAGTTCGGGTACTGTTCTCAAAAAACAAATTTACAATGGTTTTCCCTCGTAGCAGAGGTACTTTTTTTACTTGTTTTTCTGACATACTGGAAAATGACTCAGCAGTATCGAGTATTTCCGTCAGAATTTCTTTACTAAGCCCGTCAATGCTTAGAAAATGTTTTAGTTTGCCTTCTGTATTGAGTTGCAGATTTTTCATAACTAAGCAGCCGTTTGTTCAGTAGAAAAAGATTGAATATGAATACCTAAAGGGCTTGGCCCTGTTAACTTTATTCTTTGTCCTGCGGGAAGCGTGATAGAGCAGCCTACGCAGTCTGGTTGTAATGGGATTTGTCTGCCATCTCTTTCAATCAGTACACCTAATATAACTTTATTTGGTCTACCAAAATCAAAAATTTCATTTAGAGCTGCTCTAACTGTTCTGCCAGTGTAAAAAACATCGTCAATAAGAATAATATCCCTGTTTTCCATATCAATAGGTAATTGGCTGGGTTGTACTTTTGGATGAGTGCTCATTTGAGAAAAATCATCACGATAAAACGAAATATCCATTAAAGCTAAAGGTGCCTGGATATTTAGACGTTGATGTAATTGTTCTGCTACCCAAGCTCCACCGCTATGAATACCTATCATTAATGGGTCTTTAAGTTCTTTTGTTAGAATAAGGCTTTTAAGCTCTGTTTCTAGATTAGTAAGTAGTGAAGGTATTTCAAGATTGTTGTTTGTCATGAGGTTTTTAAATTTAGCCAGCTTTGTAAAATAAGCTGGGCTGCAAGTTGATCTTGAACGTCCCAAAGTTTGCCAGCACTTACTTTTAGGTCGTCATATAACATTTGCTTTGCTTCAAAAGTAGAGAAAGCTTCGTCAATTGTATAGACAGGAATATTGTAGCGACCTTCTAATTGCCGACAGAACTTATGCATCCTAGGGGTGATTATATTATCAGAGCCATCAGATTGTTTAGAAATGCCAACGATAAGGCCGGCAGGGTTCCATTCTGTAACAAGCTGAGAGATGAGTTCCCAGTTAGGTTGCTGGTTGATTGAGCGAATTGTTTTTAACGGGCTTGCAAGTGCTGTTGTTGATTGCCCTACCGCAGTACCAATTTTTTTATTACCAAAATCAAATCCAAGATAAGTATCAGCATTTAATTTACTCGCTAGTGGGTCTTTTTTGAGCATTTTAACCATGCCCCGCGACAGCAGAAAGTTTATTAATATCAATGCCTAATTGATTTGCAGCCGCTACCCAGCGTTGCTTGACTGGGGTGTTAAACAAAATCTCAGATTGAAAGGGCGTATTTAACCACGCGTTACTGAGAATTTCTTTTTCTAGCTGACCTTCGCCCCAGCCTGCATAACCTAATGCTACTAAATAGTGTTCGGGACCCTCATTATTAGCAATAGCTTCTAAAATATCTCGAGAGCTAGTAAGCATAATGTCATCTGATACAGGGATAGATGCTTCCCATTCTGTAGACTGTTTGCTATGAATGATAAACCCTCTTTCTTGCTGTACAGGGCCACCTAAAAAAACAGGCGTTTGTTGTATCTCTTGGGATGAGGATTCAATTCCCATTTGTTCAAAAATATCAGCTAAAGTCATTCCTGTTGGACGATTAATAACGATTGCTAGCGCTCCATCCTCATTATGTTGGCATAAATAGCTGACGGTGTGAGAAAAGTTAGAATCGGCCAATGCTGGCATGGCGATTAAAAGTTGGTTGTTTAGATATTGAGATGTGGTCATAAGTAAATTTATCGAGTGGTCATGCCTGTTTCATCAGAAAATCTCCACACTCTAGTGATAACTAAAACATCAAGTTCTTGAAGTATTTCTTTGGGTAAGGTAGCAAAGGGCGCGCTAAGTCGAATGATACGCTTGGCTGCATCATCAAGTGCTTTAATCCCAGAGGATTTTGTTATGCGAATACTATAAATAGAGCCGTTAGGGTAAATGCCAACATCCGTTGTTAGTGTGCCAGAAAAGCCTTTTTTTCTAGCAACTTCAGGGTAATTAAGGTTTCCTACTTTTTCGATTTTTTGTTCCCAGTCCGAAACGTATTGGGCTGCCATGTATTTATGTGTGCTAACAGAGTTAACAAATTTAATTTTTGTTAGTTCTGATGATTGCTGGCTATGGCGAATTTTTGCACCTAGCTGAGCAATTTGTTGGCGTAAGGCATCAACAGATAATTTTGGGCGCTCAATAGTAGTAACAGGAGTAGGAACTTGTTTTTTTGTAGCAACTATTTTTTGTTCAGCTTTTTTCTGAGTAACCAGTTTTTGTTTAGTTTTCGGTTTACTTGCTATTTGTGTTTTTTGCTGACTAGGTGGCTTATTGTTACTATTTCCTTGGCTAGGCAGTTTTTGTTTTGGCGGTGTCGGCTTAAGTTTTTTCTTCCCTGCACCTACTTGATTATCTTGCGCTAGAAAGCTAGCTTTTTTAGGTGCTTTTTTGACCGGAGTGCTGGCCAGTGTGATTTCAATTTGCTTGTTTACTTTTGGTGGATGGGGGATTGTAAAATTAATCCCCAATAAAATAAAAGCATGAATAACAGCAGCCACAAATAAAGCCAGTAACAAGGTGTCACTTGATGAGGCTGAGGGCTGAGATAATAAAGGTGAAGTCATAGCAGGATTTTAC
Organism: uncultured Methylococcales bacterium; assembly: GCA_913009265.1. GTDB lineage: Bacteria > Pseudomonadota > Gammaproteobacteria > Methylococcales > Methylomonadaceae > QPIN01. The sequence goes on along the minus strand of CAJVYL010000081.1, from coordinate 1,493 downwards.
GACTTGTCTAAGGTGTTTTCAATATGATCCATTAATTGACCACTAATATTAAGACCAAATTGGCTGTCTAATTCTTGAACGCAAGTTGGGCTTGTTACATTAATTTCAGTTAAATAATCACCAATAACATCAATACCTACAAAAACCAGTCCTTTCTTTTTTAAGGTGGGGCCAACTTGTTGGGCAATCCATAAATCTCTGTCTGTCAGCTCTCTTCCTTCTGCACGACCGCCTGCCGCAAGGTTACCACGTGTTTCCCCTTTTGTTGGGATGCGAGCTAAAGCATAAGGGACTGGTTCTCCATTAACTAAAAGAATGCGTTTGTCACCGTCTTTAATCTCTGGAATATAGCGTTGAGCCATAATATAGCGAGTTGAGTATTCTGTCATTACCTCAAGAACAACATTTAGGTTTGGATCGTTTTCGCGAATATGAAAAATAGAGGTGCCGCCCATACCATCTAGAGGTTTTAAAATCATTTCTTTGTGTTGCTTTAGAAAAGACTTGAAACGAGCAGGGTCTCGAGCAACGATGCTATCAGCACAGCACTGAGGGAACCAAGAGGTGTATAGTTTTTCGTTGGCATCTCTAAGTGATTGAGGTTTATTAACGACATAACAGCCTAATGCTTCTGCCTGTTCTAAAATATGGGTTGCATAAACGTATTCTTGATCAAAGGGCGGGTCTTTACGAATAATGATACTGTCTAATTCATTTAAAGGAACATCTTGTTCGGAGATAAATTGATACCAGCATGATTCGTCTCTTTGAACCTTAAGTGTTCGTGTGCGAGCAAATGGTTGCCCGCAACTTAAATATAAATCATTTAGTTCTATATAATGGAGTTCCCACCCACGCGCTTGAGCCTCTAATAACATAGCAAAGCTGGTGTCTTTTTTAATGTTAATGTGGTCGATGGAGTCCATCACCATGCCAAGTTTAATTGTCATTGAATTGCTCGGATAAGTTTATGATTGTAATGATTCTAACAAATATATTTTAACAATGTTATTTACCTTTGTAATGTTTTTTGGTATAAAGGTGGGCTAACTTTCAAAAATAGGCTCGGCTGAGGTAATCATGTCAAAAATATGTCAAGTAACAGGTAAACGACCTGTTTCTGGAAATAACGTATCGCACGCGAATAATAGAACAAAAAGACGTTTCAACCCTAACCTTCATCACCATAGATTTTGGGTGGAAAGCGAAAACAAATGGGTCCGCCTAAGAGTTTCTGCTAAAGGTATGCGTATCATCGATAAAAAAGGTATTGATGTTGTTCTTGCGGATATCCGCAAATCAGGTCAAAAAGTTTAAGGGGAGTAACAAATGCGCGATAAAATTAAATTAGTATCTAGTGAAGGAAACGGTCACTTTTATACAACAACAAAAAACAAAAGAACAATGCCTGAGAAAATGGAGATCAAAAAATATGATCCTGTTGCTCGTAAGCATGTAATGTACAAAGAAGCTAAAATCAAATAATGGTTTTA
>CAJVYL010000080.1 GCA_913009265.1 uncultured Methylococcales bacterium | reverse complement strand
TTTATCGTAATAAACTTGCATGAATTTTCCTGTTTTCTTTTTAAAATAAACTGTAACCAGTAATTATAGCTTTTTTCGCGCATGCTAAGAAGCTATATTTTTATATAGTGAGTAAAATAACAAAGCGGACTAAAGTCCGCTCTACATTTTGTAGCCAATAAGGATACTTGCTCTTGATCTACCCTTTAGCCTTAGGTCTTTGTCCTGCTCTTTTATAAATGCAAACCTTTCTCGCCACGAGACATACCCATCGGCCCAGAACGAACAACTTCAATAACGGCATCTTCATCTAAAGCTTCGACAAAAGCATCTAATTTATCAGAAGTCCCTGTCATCTCAACCACATAGCTTGTTGATGTAACATCAATAATTTTTCCACGAAAAATATCGGACAAACTCTTAACTTCATCTCGATACACTTCTGCAGCTTTAACTTTAACCAGCATCAATTCACGTTCAACGTGTACAGCTTCAGCCAAATCAATTAATTTAACAACATCAATTAATTTGTTAAGTTGCTTAGTAATTTGCTCAATAACCTCATCACTCCCACGAGTAACGACAGTCATTCTAGATAAAGTTAAATCTTCTGTAGGCGCAACAGTCAGTGATTCAATATTATATCCACGCGCAGAAAACAATCCTGCAACACGTGACAAAGCACCTGCTTCATTCTCTATAAGAATAGAAATAATATGTCTCATTATGCCAATTCCCTATTAATTGGAGTGCCTGGTGCAACTCGTAGCTTCATTTCATTATGCGCTTTTCCAGCTTCAATCATTGGATATACGTTTTCAGTACGGTCAGTCATAATATCCATAAACACTAAACGATCTTTCATTGCAAAAGCCTCTTCCAAAGCAGGCCTTACATCTTCAGGCTTATCAATACGCATTCCCACGTGACCATAAGCTTCTGCCAACTTAACAAAATCGGGAATGGTTTCCATATATGATTGAGAATATCGGCTTTCGTAACTAAACTCTTGCCACTGCCTTACCATCCCCATGTACTGATTATTTAGGTTAATCACTTTTACGGGTGTACGGTATTGCGTTGCTGTGGCCAATTCTTGTATGCACATTTGAATACTTGCTTCACCTGTAACACAAGCAACATCAGAACCAGGATGAGCTAATTTAACACCAATAGCTGCTGGCAAACCAAAACCCATCGTGCCTAAGCCGCCCGAGTTAATCCAACGACGAGGCTTATCAAAATGATAATACTGCGAAGCAAACATTTGATGCTGCCCCACATCTGAAGTAACAAAAGCATCGCCTTTAGTCACTTCATATAATTGTTCAATAACATACTGCGGCTTAATTAATTTAGAACCACGATCATACTCAAGACAATTAACATCACGCCACTTATTAATTTGATTCCACCATGACTCTAAAGCTGTTTGATCAACTTTAATATCACTCGCTTTTATCAAATCAATCATTTCTTTTAATACAGTTGTCACTTCACCCACAATAGGCACATCAACTTTAACTGTTTTAGAAATAGACGAAGGGTCAATATCAATATGTACGATTTTGGCATAAGGACAAAACTTTGCCAAAACACCTGTTACTCTGTCATCAAACCTAGCACCAATAGCGATAATCACATCACTTTCATGCATTCCCATATTAGCTTCATAAGTCCCATGCATCCCCAACATTCCAACGAATTGTTTGTCAGTTGCAGGAAAACCACCAAGCCCCATTAAAGTATTAGTCACAGGATAATTCAATAATCTTGAAAACGCTGTTAACTCCTCGCTTCCATTACCCAAAATCACTCCACCACCTGCATAAATCATAGGTCGCTTAGCTTTTAACAATAAATCAACAGCCTTTTTAATTTGTCCTGAATGTCCTTTAACTACAGGATTGTAAGAACGCATTGAAATTTCCTTAGGGTATTCATAAGGAATTTTAATGTTTGGGGCAGTAATGTCTTTTGGTATATCAACCACAACAGGACCAGGACGACCCGTTGTTGCAACATGAAATGCTTTCTTCATTGTTACAGCAAGGTCAGCAAGGTTTTTAACCAAGAAATTATGTTTTACACAAGGACGTGTAATACCGACCATATCCACTTCTTGAAAAGCATCACTTCCTATAACAGGTGTACCCACCTGCCCAGAAATAATAACCATAGGAATAGAGTCTAAATGTGCTGTTGCAATACCGGTGACAGCATTAGTTGCTCCAGGACCAGACGTGACTAAAACCACACCAGGTTTACCTGTAGATCGAGCATAGGCATCAGCTGAATGTACAGCCGCTTGCTCATGTCTAACTAAAATATGTTTGACTTCTTCTTGATGAAATATAGCATCATAAAGGTGCAAGACCGCACCGCCAGGATAACCAAAAAGAAATTCAACACCTTCGTCTTTAAGACTCTGGACAACTATTTCTCCGCCACTGAGCTCCACACTAACACCTCAAAAAATTACAAATCTAGAACAGCCTTATTAACTCTTAAGCCTGTTCATTTAAAGAAACCAGCCATTTTACTTGGTTCTTCAAAAAAATCATACCTTTAGTATTCTCAGCATACTTAACACTATAGTTTTATAGCACTTGAATGACGAACAAACATAGAAAATTTATCCTTACGCTTATTGATCCAACCATTAACCTCTACTCTTTGCCCCACATACTTTTCCAAAGCTGGAAAATACTTAAATGAATTTTTGGCTATTCGCACAGAAAATCCATCAGAAAAATTAAGATAACTATTTTTTCGAGTATGGCGAATATTTTTTATTATTCCAACTACTCTTTGCCAGCCTTTATAGTTAGCTTTTGTTATATCTCTAATTTTCTTAAGCTTATATTCCTTGCGCGCCCATATTCCTAACTGAGAACTCTCAGCTTTTTTTGCTGCATTAAGCATGGCATCCAGGTACTTTAAACTAGGGGGATAAATATTAAGATTCCCCAGCCCTAGCTTAATTAATTCAAGATTAAGATGCTGCTTATCTTCAGTAAAAACATGCGCTAATACTCGACCATATTTATCCTTTTTTTCTACATCCATTTCTAATCGTACTTTCTTATTTTTCAATTTAGCGACAAGCCATTGCTTAGCTTCTTCACCACCCGCTTGAGCTGATTTATTACGTCCCTCAACCTCTGGGGTATTTACCCCCAAAAAACGTATTTTCTTACCATTTTTTAATAAGATAGTATCTCCATCATATATTTTTTTTACCTGATAATAACTATGACTCTTTTCCAATTGAAATACTTTTGAACCCTGCCTCGCTTTATCAGAAAAATGATACTTGCCTTGATCATCAATCCACTGAAACACTTCAGCTTGCGCCAAGAAAGAAAAACATAACAAAAACAAAATTAAAAACATAAAATTTAGACAGTAAAAATAATTATAATAACTTTTGATAAAAATATAATCTTTGACCTATGCTAACTATCATCCAACGTGTCACCCAAGCTCAAGTAGTTGTAGACAATATTACTCTTGGAAAAATAAACCAAGGCATTATGGCTCTGGTTGCAATAGAAAAAGAAGACACAGAAAAAGAAGCCAAGCGATTACTTGAACGCATTCTCAATTATCGAATTTTTGCCGATGAAAACGACAAAATGAACTTAAGTTTACGCGATATTCAAGGTGGACTTCTAATCATTCCACAGTTTACTTTAGCAGCAAATACTCAAAGTGGTAATCGTCCCAGCTTTTCAACAGCTGCCTCACCAGAAAAAGGTTTATCTTTATACAAGCATTTCTCGGCCCTAGCATTGCACACCTATCCATCCACTCAATTTGGTCAATTTGGTGCAGATATGAAAGTTTCCTTAACCAATGACGGCCCCGTAACCTTTACTTTAAAAACCTCTTCATAAAATTATCATTATTTTTATGGGATTTTCAGCAATAGGTAACAGTCCTCAGTTTATGATATAAAGTCTATTTTTTTGGAAATTCCTCATGTCCAAAGTATGGTTTGTTGGTGCAGGTCCTGGTGACCCAGAATTATTAACATTAAAAGCTCAGCGCCTTATTCGTGAAGCTGATGCTATTTTATATGCAGGCTCACTAGTCTCTGAAGCAGCGATGACATGGGCAAGTGAATCTTGTGATATTCAAGATTCTAAAGGCATGACTTTAGAACAGATTTGCGACTGGCTTATTAGTAAAGCCAAAGATAATGCGACTGTTTTACGCCTACAAACTGGTGATCCCGGATTATATGGCGCTTTAATTGAAATGATTCAGCCATTGGATAAAGCTGGAATTGATGTTGCAGTTGTCCCTGGTGTGACTTCTGCAATGGCTTCTGCCGCGGCGGCAGCTGAAACACTCACCTTACCTGAAGTAACTCAAACTGTTATTTTCTCTCGCGTTGAAGGTCGCACCCCCATGCCTGAAGGTGAATCTTTAGACGAACTTGCTGCTCACCATTGCACATTATGCTTGTATTTATCCATCACTCTAATTAAAAAAATTCAAACATCATTGATAGCGGCTGGCTGGTCTGATCAATCACCTATATTAGTTGTCTACAAAGCTAGCTGGCCAGGTGAAGAACAAATCATTCGAGGCACTATCGAAAATATTAGAGAAAAATGTAAACAAGCAGGCATTAATAGTCAGGCAATGATTATTGCCAGCCCAACTATTGGCTCTAGGGAATGGACTGAATTAAAAAAATCTAAACTTTATGATGCTGGTTTTACCCACCGTTTTCGTAAAGCTGAAAAAAACTAATATGGCTATGACTTAAATACAGGTTAAAGAGAATAAAAAATGTAGCCTTGATGTAGTGAAACGAAATCAAGGGATATTTCAGCTAAACCTAATAGCATTGCCTCTTACCGATAAAAATAGCTTAGTAATATACTGGTTTCTTATAAACCTGTGGTTTGTATAGAGCCATGAAACTTAATGTAGAGCGGACTTCAGTCCGCCAAATTCACCCAAACATTGCGGACTGAAGTCCGCTCTACAAAAAATACTGGAATAAATGTGAAAGAAACAATCTTATTAGTCGGCCATGGTTCTCGAGATCCAAATGGAAATAAAGAAATAGAGCAATTTTCAGATCAATGGCGAGCACAACATCCAGAATGGAATATTGAAGTTTGCTATATAGAGTTTGCTGATGTTTTATTGGATGAAGGTTTTGATAACGCAGCCAAAAGCGCTTCAAGAGTTTTAGTCATTCCTCTAATTTTAAATGCTGCAGGCCATGTAAAAATGGAAATACCTGAACATTTAGAAAAAGCTAGACAACGCCATCCTGATGTTGAGTTTATCTATGGTAAAAACCTAGGTGTCAGCATGTCTTTATTAACGGCTGTTAAACGTCAATTACTACAAGTTATGGATTCATTGGCAATGCCTGACCCAAAAACCACAGGCGTTATTATTTTAGGTCGAGGCTCTTCAGATATAGTTGCCAATGGTGAAGTCGCTAAACTAGCTCGCTGGGTATTTGAAGAAAGAGAACATGAATTAGTTGATATTGCTTTTACAGGTATCACCTATCCCCGTCTTGAAACGGTAGTACAAAGACAAGTTAAACTAGGGATGACTCAAATTGCTATCTTGCCTTACTACTTATTTACCGGCACTTTAATTACCCGTATTGCAGAACAGCATAAACACTTGCAAACTCAATACCCTCAAGTTCGTTTTGGTTTAGGTCATTACCTAGGTTTTGAACCTGAAATATTTAAACTACTTGATGAAAATGTTAAAGCCCTACAACAACCTGATAAAAAGCCAATGATGGAATGTGATGGCTGTAGTTATAGAGCTTTTGCTCAAGAACATGGGCATGGACATCATCACCATTAATACTTACAAGGATGGGCAAAGCGATAGCATCGCCCATCAACTCCAGCACTTTAAAACATAAAAACAACCTTCAAAAGCGGTAAAACCTTAGTTGGAACTCTTGAAATATTGTAGTCAACGATTAAAAATATTTTTTAATCTTATACCATAAGGAACGCTCACTTATTTTTAATAATTGAGCGGCTGCATCCTTATTATCTTTGGTTAGCTCTCCATAAAGTTTTTAAATGGAAAGCACCTTGGAAGAAGAGTCATCTGTTCCTATGACCCTTTAAATATCCAAAAACTGTTTTAAAACATGAAAGTGGTCTTCAAAAACCTGCTCTTCCAAGCTGTTTAATTTATCAATAGCAATCCAGGCTACTTCTTGCAAATCATCTGCTGCTTGTATGTCTGGAATATTTTCACCCGTCAAATCAAAAAAGTGTGCGTGGGTAATAAATCGACCACGACAAGATCGATTAGGGTGATCAAATACTTTTACAGACTTAAAACAGCCCATCAGAACATCATTACTTAGGCTTATTTGGGTTTCTTCTTTTAGCTCTCTTAAAGCAGCATGTAAAACACTCTCATGCTGCTCGATAAATCCACCTGGAATCGCCCATAACCCTCTTCCAGGGTGATACTTTCTTTTCCCAAGTAAGACATGGTTTTCTATTTTAACAATAGCATCAGCCGTACTAAAGATCACATCATAAGGACTGTCCTTCCATAAGGCTTTATCCTGTTTAATCTTCTTATGTTCTTTTGTTAGCTCAGTGTATTCAGGCTTTAATGACCACGCTTTCAAAAATGATTTTACTGGGGATAAAATCAAATCATTGACTGATTTTAATGACTCATCTACATCCTCAGCTTCAAAATAAACTTCCCTTATTTGGGCCGCATTAATTTTATAGCTTGATTGAATCCCAATATAAGCCCAATCAGAAAAGTTATCTAAATAATAAGTATCTTTATCCCCAGCTTTTTTATGTCCCACCAATACAACGTCCTGATGTGAATATTCACTGACAATACGTTTGACTTCTGCATTCCATTTCTCGTCATTATAAAAGTCCCTTATCGGACAACAGAATGTGCGCTGCTTTTCATTCTCAGTTAAGGTGGAGAGAACCATTTCCTCACGTTCTTGCCAGTTAAAGGGGTTTTTAGGGCTTCTTGCCTGAAACGATGACCCAAGAATAACGACCACCTGATCAGCAACTTCCAACGCTTTACGCTTTAATAGCTCATGCCCAGCATGTGAAATTTGATGCCGACCAATAATGACAGCTACTTTATAGTGTTGCATGATTATTCCTTAATACTAAACCGCTAATCTTATTATTAAATAAGAAATAAAATATAGACTGAAATCAGTAGCAATACCAAAGTAATAATTCCAAGTTTTTTCAGTAAAGTTTGCTCTCCCCAACAATAAAATACACTTGATTTTTTACGGTATAAAAATAATAGACTGTATTTGAATGTTTTTTTAACAGAAGAAATAAGCATTCGAACAAGAGGAAAGAGTAAAGCTATAGATAAAATACTTTGAATATAAAAAACAATCGTTTGGGTGCTCTGCCTATCCGTGTGAAAAGTATGTTCAATTATTTGATCCAAACTGTACTCAACCATCTCATAAAACAAATGAAATATCTCAATACATTCATCAATTATAAAAGAGAACAGATCAGCCATTAACTCAACTATCAAGTCTGGAGCCTGGATAACACCTAAAACAAGACAGGTAAACAAGACATTCATAGTTAATCGCCTAGACCTTTTCTTACGAACATGCCTATCTAATAACTCTTTATCTTCCTGTTTTAAGTTTATAAATCGAACGCCAATGGTATAAGGGTATTGATTATTTTCAAATGGGTTACTAGGCTTTATATAAACGACTTTACAGCACGTTGTTATAGCAATCATGCTTGATAATAAAAGCACTCTGAGCATTAAATAATCACCAGAATCCAGTTTTTCCTTACTAGTAAAAGAAATACCAGTAGAACTTATATTAATATTTAAAGTTTCATTTTCATGACTTAAAGAGGCAGGTAGAGTCGATTCAACAGAGTTGTTTGCATCAGACGCAGAGGTTTCCGCATTAAAAGATTGAACCGTACTATTTAGAATATTGCTGAAATCAGCATTATTCAGCTGCTCTTGTTCAAGTTCTATTTTATAAAAAACAAGATCAACCTGCTCATAGACCCGAAATGCTTGCCTACGGTTTGATTTATTTTTTTCACTGTTATCTTTATCCATAAAAATTCAGACATTATTAAGTTATCTTAACTTTTAATATAGTTCAAAATCTGATATTAAATAAGATTAATAATTACTGTGCCTTTAGAAAGCGATAATGACAGCTAACTTATACTGCTTCAGTATTAATGCTCTCTTCTTCAGCTTTTTTAGCTAAAAACTCAAGCATATCTTCATTTTGCACACGTTGATAAATATCCTCTACCGCCAACGTTAATTCTATTGATTCAAATGTTACTTCATCCCCTAAATAGTAATGCTTTGATTGCCAACCTTCACTTCGTCTAATCACTTCAACATCAACAAAGTCCTGTTCAATCAACACATATTCTTGCAGGCTTGGAAGATTAAGATAAGCCCTAAGTTTAATAGTCTTATCTACTCTACGTGTGGATTTTGATAGCACCTCAACAATAATAATTGGTTTTTCAGTAAAATAAGGTTGAGATTCATCAAAATCACAATCAACGATCACATCAGGGTAAAAGAAATTTAAGCCTGCTTTCACTTTCATATCTGAGCCAAAAGGTTCACAAGGTGAGCTTTCTAAATGATTACCAAATTTTCTAGCAATAGTCATTGATATTCTTTCATGATTACTGCTTGCTCCTGCCATCGCATAAGCATAACCATCAATTAATTCATGCTTCACATCACTGCTTAATTCGCCCTGCAAATACTCTTCTACACTAAGAGAGCTTGTTTGTATAACGGTTGACATAATTCATTACTCCAAAAAATCACAGCAGCTTTGGTAGAAAGTATTGCAAAGTATTATACTGTACCAATTCTTATCTTCATCAGCCATCATTATGAGCCAAAACACAGTTACCGAACAACTGACCCAAGCAGGTCAAAAAATTGAACATGATTCCTTTGCTATTGTTGATAATGAAGTAGGTGCACATAATTATACCGATGCGCAATGGAATATTGTACGACGGATGATTCATGCCACTGCTGATTTTGAATTTAACGGTTTAGCTCGTTTTCAATCCCAAGCTGTTGAAGCAGGGCTTGCGGCTATTTTATCTGGTGCCCCTATTGTGGCCGATGTTGAAATGATCTGCGTAGGTTTATCTAAACCTCGTTTAAGTCATTTTGGCGTTAATACTCATCATTTTATTTCTGATGAAGATGTTATTAGCCAAGCTAAAGCTGAGAATACAACACGTGCAGTTCAAGCCATGCGTAAAGCGCATAATCTAGGTTTATTAGAAGGCAGTATTGTTGCTGTTGGTAATGCTCCGACTGCTTTACTAGAAGTAATTCGTCTCATCAGAGAAGACAATCTTAAACCCGCTTTAATTGTAGGCATGCCCGTCGGCTTTGTTTCTGCAGCAGAATCTAAAGCAGAGCTTGAGTTATTAGCCGATATTCCTTGGGTTATCACCCATGGTCGTAAAGGAGGCTCAACATTAGTTGTTGCCGCTATTCATGCCTTATTAGCATTAGCTGAAGCACAAAGTAAGTAACGCTTATGCAAGCCAAGAAAAAAAAGGGCACCCGTAAAGGCTATACCACAGGCGCTTGTTCCGCCGCCGCCGCTCGTGCTGCGGCTATTGGTTTAGTCACAGGGCAAGTACCTGAGCAAATTGAATCAAAATTACCTAATGGTGAACGTATCACTTTTAATGTAATTGATGGAGCTTGTGACTCAAATAGTGCACATGCCGTGGTTATTAAAGATGCTGGCGATGACCCTGACTGTACCGACAAGGCCCATTTAACAGCTGATTTAGAAAGGCTCCCCGAAACAGTTAATCAAGTTATCTTAGCGGGTGGAGAAGGTGTAGGTACGATCACCATGCGTGGCTTAGGGCTTGAAGTAAATGGTCCAGCCATTAATCCTGTCCCGCGTAAAAACATTGAAGAGAATGTGCGTGAAGTAGCTGAACAAATTCTGCAACAACAAAGCCTAAAAGTAACTATTTCTGTGCCAGGTGGCGTTGAAATGTCCAAAAAGACTTTAAATGATCGCTTAGGTATTATTGGTGGCATTTCTATTCTTGGTACCACCGGAATTGTGCATCCCTATTCCACTGCTGCTTTTCGCGCCAGTGTAGTACAAGGTATTGAAGTGGCTGCCAATCAAGGCTTAGATACCGTAGTTTTAACCACAGGGGGACGCACAGAAAAATTCACTATCCGTGAACGTACCGATCTACAGCCTGCTTGTTTTGTTCAAATGGGAGATTTTTTGGGCCCTGCTTTAGATACAGCGGAACAAAATAATATTCGTCAGATTATTATTGGCGGCATGGTGGGGAAACTAACCAAAATTGCGCAAGGTGAAGTCATTACCCATGCCCGTAGAAATCCTGTCAATACTCAGCTTTTAGCCGATATTGCCAAAGTCGCTGGCGCCCCCGAAGAAGCATGTCTTGCAATCAGTCAAAATGAAACCGCACGTTTTGCTGGCGAAGTGATGGAAGAGCTTGGATTAATGAGTGAGTTTTACCAAGAACTATCTAAGCGCGTAGTTGCTACTTTAAAATCTCGTTACCCCGATAAATTTGATTACAGTATTTTAATCTGTGATTTTGAAGGACAAAAACTGTCAGA
>CAJVYL010000079.1 GCA_913009265.1 uncultured Methylococcales bacterium | reverse complement strand
GTGACTGATCAGGAAATGCTTGAAGGTAAACAAGGCTTGAGGTCTTGGGCTAGTTTTATTGGCAAGGGAGCGCCACGATATGTGTTGTCAGCAAGCCCTGAACCATCAGACCCTTATCATTCCACTATGATTTTGACAACAACAGATCATTTAATTATTCCAGAAATCATTGAAAAAGTTCAAGATTATGTAGCTGATAACTATCCTGATTTACAAATGCAAATGAAGAAGCTAGAAAATGGTTCCCCCATTGCCTATCCGGTTGCGATTCGAATATCTGGCGCTGAGTTTAATGGCCTGTACGATATTATTGACCCTATAAAAGAAAAGCTGCTTTCTATGCCAGGCATTCAAGATGTTCAGGATGACTGGGGAATCCGCAGTAAAAAGTTATCAATTGATATTAATCAGGAGCAAGCAAGAAGAGCTAAAGTCACCAGTGAAGATGTTGCTATTTCTCTACAAACAGGCCTGTCAGGTTTACAACTCACGCAATATAGAGAAGAGGATCAATTAATTCCAGTCACTTTGCGTTCTGTTGTAGCGGATAGGCATGATATAGGTAAACTTGATGGTATGACGGTCTATTCAAAAACCAGTGGTGAAAACGTACCTTTAAAGCAAATTGCAGACATCAACATGGCGTGGCAATACAGTATTATTAGACGAAGAGACCGTGACCGTACCATAACGGTTAACGCTCAATTATCGCCAGGGGTGACGGCATCAGACATCAATAAAGACTTTAATCCCTGGTTAGAGGAAAACGCCAAGAGCTGGGACTATGGGTATGGTTTTGAATTAGGTGGTGAAGCAGAAGCATCGGGTACTGCGAATCAATCGATTATGGAAAAGTTACCTATTTCAGGCATGATTATTTTACTGTTACTCGTTGGACAGTTTAATTCAATTCGAAAACCTCTCATTATATTAACAACCATTCCTTTGGGTATTATTGGTGTCACCATTGGCTTACTTGTGGCAAATTCAGTGTTTGGTTTTTTTACCATCCTGGGTATTATTTCCTTATCAGGCATCATTATTAATAATGCCATTGTATTAATTGACAGAATAGAAATTGAACTCACTAATGGCCGTGATGATATGGATGCCATCATCATTGCTACTCATCAAAGGTTGCGCCCCATATTGCTGACAACAGCAACAACGATTGGTGGCATGTTACCTCTGTGGATATCTCAAGATCCCATGTTTGAAACAATGGCAGTTTCAATTATTTTTGGGCTAACCTTTGCAACATTGCTAACGCTAGTCTTAGTGCCTGTTTTGTATAGTTTATTTTATCGCGTTAATTTTATGGATTATCAATATGCTGAATAACATCTTAATGAATAAGAAACAGAGCATAACAATAATGACACTTTGTTTATTGCTAAGTGCTTGTCAATCAGCTGCCATCAAGCAAGATTTACAAACAAACTGTCCCGAGTTAAGGCCTGAGATGTGTACGATGGATTTTAAACCTGTATGTGGGATTTTTTCTGGAGGAGCTACAAAAACATTTTCGAATGCATGTTCAGCCTGCAGTGATAAAAATATTATCGGATTCCAAGAAGGAAAGTGCCCTAAATAATATCTTTATCGAAAGACGCCATTGTTCCCTCGCTCCAGCGTAGGAACTATTTAAAGATACCTGTAATTACATTAACTTCTACATAAATCAAAAAGTATGAAAATTTTAAAATTAACTCTGGTCGCTGTTGTCTTAACAGGCTGCTCAACAAGCCCCACAAAAACAATACCGGAAAACTGTAAAGCTGATATTTTTAAGTTAACAGCCGAAGAAGAAAAGTATTATGAAAAACCGCCTACTTTAAAAGCACATAATATTGTGCCAGAATTTAAGCTTTCTGGACCACACTTTAAAGTCGCCTCAACTGTTCCTACTGATGGTTTTCTCATGCAAATTAAAGTCGAATCTGATTTTGGTACATTTGAGGCAAGCAGTCCCGCAGCATTAGATGAACTTATTGTTGAAATTGCAGCGTTAGAACAATTACAAAACATTTCTAAAATGGATGCCTTTGTTGGAGGTATGAAGCATTCCCTTGTCGCACTGGGTAAAGATGTCAAAGATATTGTGACTAGCCCAGTTCAATCAATATCAGGCATACCCGCAGGTATTGGCCGTTTTTTTGAAAGAACCTATCTCACCACAAAAACAGGTATTAAAGCTATTGGCAGTAATGCAGTGGACGATCAGCGCTGTGGACTAGGAGGAAAATTCCCAGGCGAACTTGATTCTCCAGCTGTTCATGCTGAAAAACCTAATGCAGCGACTATGACTGCAAAACAAACAGGTAAAGTGGCGATGAATGTGCTGGGATATTATGAACAACGCCGAGCGCTTGCCAAAAAGCTACGTGTTAGTCCTTATACGACCAATAGTGTCTTATCAGAAGAGCTTGATAGTATTGCTTGGGCTTCATTTTCTGGTGGTTTGGGTATTTCAGCGTTAAAAATTGCAGCTCCAGCAACAATGATCATCAATATGACATCAAGGACGTCATCCTGGGTTTGGGATACTAAACCAGGTGATTTAAAAGTGATGGATGAAGAGTCTCTTCAAGATATGGGTGTAGCTCAGGAATCTACTGATTATTTCTTACGTCACCGCCAGTACACCGTTACACTAAGACATCGCTTAGTTCTTGCATTAGAGCAGCTAAAAACAACAACAGGTCGTAAAGATATTTTAGAGCTTGCTTTAACTGTTGAGTCTGAATTACAAGCACAATTTGTTGTTGAAGCGGTTGAGATGCTAGCTAAATATCATCAAACAGAAAAAGAAATTGCAAAAATTGGGGTGAACGGAACTATTATTGGGCATTCTATCAATGGTGATATTGTTACCCCAGCGCCAGTTTCTTACCTTTCTTGGAATAAGCGCCTGAAATTTTTTGCTTCAAAAAAGGATTTACAATCTAAACAAAAAACGATTTTGCTGGGTGATGGACTGATAACCCCATTAGCAAAACAAGAATTGGCTCAACTTGGTTGGACAATCAAATAATTAGATTTGTAATTACAATAAATAAACACTTAACTTAAAAGGAAAGAAATGAAATTAAAACAAGGTGTACTTACCGCTTTTACAATCAGCATTTTACTTAATATCTCTTCGGCTAACGCTGTAAAGCGTGATCCAGATTGTGACGTAGAAAAAGCGGCAAAAGGTGCAGCGATGAATGCAACTATTGGCTTTGGCGGGAAATGTTCTCCGGCTGAAACAGCTAAAGATATGACAAAGGATGCTATTAAAAAAGATGAAAAGAAATCAAAAAAGAAAAAACTAAAAAAGAAAAAATAAACTCAAAGCATTACCACAGCAATGCATAATTTTGATTTATTGAGTCTAGTAAATTTATGAAATTAGGTATTTCTGCAAAAAAATATTTTTTAAAATTTAAACAACGAGGAATATAAGTATGAGTAATAAAATAACAACCGGTTTATTTTTGCTTATAGGCGGACTAGCGTTTACGTCTATGTCTCAAGCTGGTGAGAAAAACACTTTAAGTTCAGATGAGGCGTTAGCGGCATCTGAAAAGAGCCTGGCACTAGATGCACTAGATAATATGTCAGGGTATTTACGTTCATTAGATAAGTTTTCAATAAATGCTGATGTATATGTAGATGAAATACTTGAAAATGGGCAAAAAATTCAACAAACAAGAAGCATTGAGGTTTCTGCAAATCCACCAGCCTTACTGAAGGTTAAGTCATCTAATATAAATACTACTCGTGAGCTTTACTATGATGGAGAAAGCTTCACTGTTTATATGCCTCAACCGAATGGTTTTTATGCCACCTTTAAAGCACCTAAGACTATAGGTAAGCTAATAAGAAAAGCAGCGGATGATTATGATATAGATATTCCTTTAAGTGACTTGTTTTTGTGGGGATCAAAGAATGATGATAGATCAGAAATTGAGGAAGCTACAGTCATTGGTGTTGATCAAGTTGAAGGCATAAGTTGTAATCATTTTGCTTTTCGTCAAAAGGATATAGATTGGCAACTCTGTATTCAACGTGGTGATACGCCCTTACCTCTTAAGCTTATAATCACCACAAAACTAGAAGAAGCACAGCCACAATATGTTGCAGTGTTAAAGTGGGATATTGCACCAGTACAAACAAAACAATCTTATACATTCATACCCGATGTAAACGATGAAAAAATCAACTTTGCTAAATCAAATAAAAATAAGTAAGAGGCTAACATAATGACTTTAACACTCAATAAACCATTACAATTCTTTGTACTGCTGCTAACTGTTTTTATGCTACTAGCACTTCTACCACAACAGGCAGAGGCTAGAAGAGGCAATAATAAAAAAAGAGGCAAAACTAATACAAGTGTAAATAGAAATAAAAGTAGCAATAGAAATGTTAATGCCAATAGCAACAAAAACACTAATGTTAACGTAAATAGAAATAGCAATAAGAATGTCAACGTTGATATAGATGTCGACCGTAGAGGCGGTAGACACCATCATCATGGTGGTTTTTGGACTGGTGTTGCTGTTGGTGTTGGAACGGCAGTTGTTGTGGGCACTGTCGTCAAAACGTTACCCCCAACAGGATGCACAACGGTGATCCAAAATGGTATTAAATATAGCCAGTGTGGAACGGTAAGATACCAACCACAATATTCAGGTAATAATGTGACTTATATTGTAGTTGACTAACCTCAGTCCATTCCTTACAAAGGAAATGCGGTTCTAGCTTTACGAAAGGTTAGTAAGGTAACCGAACCGCATTTACTCACTTCAAAAGACTAAATGGTATATATGAAGAAAACCACCTATTTAATTATTTTTTGTTGTTTTACTTTAAACTCAATAAATATTAATGCATTACCTTTAATTCCTGCACTTAATACCCCTCCAAGTAATGAAGTGTTACCAGGTAAAATTATTTGGGCCGATATCTTTACTGCTGATGTAAATGAAACTATCAACTTTTATACTAAAGTGTTTGGCTGGACGGTAGAAGAGTTTGAGCTGAATAATGATAATTTTTACTTGTTGATGAATATGGGCAAGCCTGTTGCTGGAGTTATTCCACGATTGGCTGTTAATAATATAAGTAACAAAGCTGTATGGGTTAATCATCTTTCTACTCCTGATATCAATCAAGCTATTAAGAAAGCGACTGAACTAGGTGCGGAAGTGATTTTTTCACCAAACCAGTTTGGAAAAAGAGGCATTGACAGCATAATTTCAGATCCTCTGGGTGGTCTTATTGGAATGTTAAAATCGGATAGTGGTGACCCAAAAGATAATGAACCGGTGATAGGCGACTGGGTTTGGGCTCAATTATTTAGTTCTAATGTTGAAAAGGCAGCCAAATTTTATTCATCCGTCTTTGATTACACTATTCAACAGGCAAGTGAGTTAAATATCAAAGATACTTTTTTTCTGATGAGTGCTAATAAAGCAAGAGCAGGATTGGCTCCATTACCAACTGATATTAAGCCCCGTGACCGGTGGGTAGGCTTTATTCGTGTTAACAATATTAATCAAATACTTGATCGATCTAAAGCAGAGGGCGCGAGAGTTATTTTCCCTCCTCAGCAAGCTGTATTTAATGGTCAGATTGCTATCATTGCAGACCCTAGTGGAGCGTTACTAGGACTATTATCTAAAACAGATTCTGAGTAATAAAATAGCTAAGGAAAGGAAAAGATGACATTATTTAAAAAATCAGTCTTCGTTGTTAGTATAGCCTGTCTATTGACTTCTTGTGGTGGGTCAGGGACGAGACATGTTAGTTATTCATCTTATTATAGTACTGGATGGGGGAACTCCATGTATTATGACCCCTGGTACCGAGGAGGTCGTGACATTACCGTGGTGGTTCCACCTAGGCGTGATCGCCCTGAAATAAGGCCTCGCCCGCCAAGAACTCCCCCTGCTCGCCCTCGCCCCTCAAGACCAAGACGGTAACTTTTAATTTTTGATGACACCATCCAAGAAAAGCCACACAGCAAAGAGAACGACCTTATTTGTTGGCATTATGATCACTGTGTTAACCGTTCAGTGAAAGGCATTAACTTGCTGAATTGTATTTGTTATTCAAAGGAAACAAGCTTGCCTGTCGCCTTTGAGTTAGAAAAAAAACCACCCACTTTTGTGACATAAAAACTCAGCGTGAAAAAAGAATGGACAATTACGAGATATGTTAAAACTCTGCTACCATAACCAGCTTAAATGGCGTTATACACGTATTAATTCTATTCAATGGTCAGAAAATCCTGTGCAAGGCTGGGTTAAAGGATTGGAGTTCCTCGTCCTTTTTCACCGTCAAGTCTTTACAAACAAAGATGGCAATACAGGCTCTCTCTATCTGATCAGCAATGATTTAAGCGCGACCACAACGACCCTTGAAACAACCAACCAAAAACGGTGGAAAGAAGAGGTCTTTCATAAAAGCATAAAATCAAATACTAGCATGGCAAAGTCACCCGCAAGAACAGTGAGAACACAAAGCAATCATATCTTCATGTCACTTTATGCGACCGCTCGATTAGAGATTCTCAGTATCCAGCAAGGGATGAATAAGTTTGCTTTAAAATCGAAGCATTACATCAATACTATTCGACACGCTTTTGATGAATTACAAAAGTTAAAACCCGCTACTTCGTAACATCAGTTATTTTAAACTCAATCAATGTTAATTCAGCCCCTTTAATTTAATATACGGATTATATCAATGACTAAACCATTAAGCTTTTACCTTTCTCTTTTTGTCATGCTTTTTATTACAGCAAGTTGCTCTCTAAATACCAAGAAACAAACTGTCGGAGAAACGGCGCGAATATTAGTTGCTGAAACTAGAAACAACTATCTCGCAAGAATCGACACTGGTGCCAGAATTACTTCAATTCATGCGACTAACATTACCGTAAAAGATGGACTGGCTGAGAAAACAGATAATGTCGGTAAACTGGTTAGCTTTGTGACTGGAAATGAAAACCAGCAACAGAGTAAAGTGACTGCAACGATTGCGGAGGTGGCAAAAGTGCGTAATGCCCAAGGCGTTGAATATCGATATGTGGTGAATTTAAATTTGCTTTGGAAGGGGGATAATAAAACAGTTCTGGTCAATTTGCGTGACCGTTCGGCGATGACCTATAAATTATTAATTGGAAGAAATTGGCTGGCGGATGATTTTATTGTTGATGTCAATCAATCAGAAGGGGTCATATAATAATGTTAAAAGCAAAACGATCAAGAAATGCTATTGCAAAGGGATTTATTTTTACACTATTTTCACTGTCATTTATCACAGTAAGTTATGCAGCAACAGCCCCTCTGGTATGTAAAGATATTAGCCAGTTAAAAATAATTGGTGAGTTGGAATATGTTTCAGTTATACCTGAAACTTTACGTCAAAAAGCACGAATTGATACAGGCGCACAAACCTCATCTATGGGAATTATGGATTCTCTTTTTTTTGAGCGAGATGGGCAAAAATGGGTGAGGTTTCATGTTAAAGATAAAATAAAGAATCTCGTTGTTGAGTTTGAACGTCCTTTAAAGCGTATTGCAAAAATAAAAAGACATCAGGCGGAAGCAACAGAAAGGCCTGTTGTTGAGTTAAAAATTAAACTAGGTCAAATAGAGCTATTACGCGAATTTACCTTGGCGGATCGTTCTCAATTCAAATATCCCATTCTTATTGGTCGCAATGTGTTAAATAATAAATTTCTAGTTAATGTCGGACAAAAATTTTCTAGCTCACAAATTAAAGAGTACGAACAATGAGAAGACATTATCAGTTATATATATTAGTCAGTATGTTAGTTGTTTTAGGTGTGGGAGCTGCTGCATATAAACACTTTGTCTTAGGCTTTACATTTACACCCACAAACAAAGAAGCTGTTTGGCAGGTTCAGGCAGAAATAAAATTTGAAGCAGAAGAGGGCCCCATCAAGGTCAGCATGATATTACCTTCTTCAGATGACTCAAGAAAAAAAATATTATCAGATAATATTGCCGCAGATTATCAATCCAAAGTCATTGAAAAGGATGGTGTCAAAAAAATCATTTGGACTAAGCAACAAGCCTCAGGTGAACAGCATTTATACTTACGAGGTGATTTTTATTTTCAACAAAGGGCTGATTTACAGCCACCTAAAGAATTATCGAGTGATGGCGAGAATTTAACTGAAATGCAGTTAAAAGCTGCGCAGGATATTGTACAAAATACACAGTTAAGTAATGACTCTGAATACGATATTGCTATGCATATCATCGCCAGGATGAATGAAGAAAATGATGAAAGTAGCATTCGTTTATTATTGGAAAACATTCAGTTCCGCCGTGAACATATGGAGCAAGTAGCTAAGGTTTTAAAAATTGCTAAGATTGAATCCCGAGTGATACGTGGACTTCGTCTTCAGGATGGATTAACTCAACGATCAATTTCTACTTTTATTGAAATTTATGTCGAGAAGCAATGGCATTTAATTGACTCAAGAGATATGACCGAAATACCGACTAATGAAGTCATTTTATGGCCGGTTAATACTAGAGGTTTATTAGATGTCTATGGTGGAAAGAACTCTAGTATTCATTTCTCTGTACTAAAGCAGCAAAAGAATATTAGTCGCTTAGCGGTTGATTCAGCCAAGCAAAGCGATAGTGCTTTTGTAAACTTTTCGATTTATAGCTTGCCAACCAAAGATCAAAATACCTTCAAGTCATTACTATTAATTCCTTTAGGCGCATTAGTGGTAGTTATTTTAAGAAACCTAGTAGGTTTAAGAACATCAGGAACTTTTATGCCGATTCTTATTGCCATGACTTTTATTCAGACCTCACTAATATTGGGGTTATCCCTATTTTTGGTTGTCGTTAGTATTGGTTTGGTGATGCGTTCCTATTTAAGTCATCTTAATTTATTACTAGTGCCCCGCATTGCATCAGTGCTGGTGTTTGTTATCATCATCTTTGCAACTATTGGTATTGCAAGCCATAAATTTGGTTGGGATTCAGGTCTACATATTACTTTTTTCCCTATGATTATTATGTCATGGACGATTGAGCGGATGTCGGTTTTGTGGGAAGAAGAAGGGCCTCATGAGGTATTAGTGCAAGGGGGTGGGAGCTTGTTTACAGCATCCATTGCTTATTTAGTGATGATCAATCCTTTTATTGGTCACCTTACTTATAATTTTCCTGAATTATTATTAGTATTGTTAGCTATTATTATACTTATTGGTAGTTACAGTGGTTTTCGTCTGGTCGAACTGGCTCGATTTGAACCTATGGTTCGGGTTGATCAACAAAATAAACAATAATAAGCAAGGAGGCCCAATGTTTCGATTAACCACGCCAAGTGAATTAAAAAAAGCAGGCATCGTGGGTATGAATAAGCGTAATGCTTTTTATATAGCCCATAATAATCCACGTAAGAACTATCCTAGAGTTGATGATAAGTTATTAACCAAGAAAATTACTGAAGAAATAGGTATTGCCGCCCCTGCAATGATAGGTGTGGCGCGAACACAATATCATGTCAAACAACTGAAACAATTTTTATCAGATGTTGAAAAGTTTGTTATAAAACCCTCAAAAGGCAGTGGGGGAAAAGGTATTCTGGTTGTTGTTGGGCGTGATGGTGAAGATTTTGTTAAGCCCAGCGGCGCAATTATCAATATAAAAGAATTACAGCACCATGTATCTAACACTTTAAGTGGGCTGTTTAGTTTGGGAGGTAAACCAGATGTCGCTATGATTGAAGAGCTAGTTGAATTTTCAGATGTGTTCGATGGATTTTCATTTGAAGGCGTACCTGATGTTAGGGTCATTCAATATCATGGCTATCCTGTTATGGCAATGACGCGATTATCAACTCGAGAATCGGATGGCAAAGCTAATTTGCATCAAGGTGCAGTGGGATTAGGAATTGATATTGCAACAGGGAAAACACTTAAGGCTGTGCAACATGGGCAGCCTGTTACGCATCACCCTGATACAGGGCGTGATTTATCAGAGCTAAATATTCCCTTATGGCATACTTTACTGTGCTTGGCCAGTAGCTGTCATGAAGTGACAGGCTTGGGTTATTTGGGGGCTGATATTGTGTTGGATAAAAACAAAGGGCCATTATTATTAGAGCTAAATGCACGTCCTGGCTTGGCTATTCAGATTGCAAATGGCGTGGGTTTGGAATTAAGGTTAAAACTGATTGAGAAAGAAATAAATGTACAACGTACCGCAGAAGAACGCGTGAATTATTCTATGCAGGCATTTTGTTAATTCTATTTTTGTTAAAAGAAAGCAGGTAATGAGAAAAATAAATCAATTTATAGAAAGTATTTACAGCAAATTTATTATTTATATTCCGTCAGTCCTTTTAGCCATATTAGGTTTAAAATTTTTATATATTTTCTGGTTCGATATTAGTAATGAAGTCGTTAGCGAATCAATTGTTGATACGATAAAAATTTGCTCAACTCTTTCTGCTTTAGCATTTTATGCGGGATATATGACAACAAAAGAACATAAAAAGCCTATTTTTTACCTGAATGGAGAAAGGTTTTTTCATGCGGTTGTTATACTGTTTTCAGTCAACATATTATTAAAAATGTTTAATTTTCTAACTGTGAATATTCAGGATCCCTTGTATTTAGCCTGGTCACAATATGGAATAAAAGCCATTGCAGTAATTTTTTTGCTCTATGTATTTGGTTTGATGTGCGTTGGCTTACAAAGTCTATTAAAAGTTATGCATATGGATTTTAAGCAAAGAGTCCATATGTAGAGCCGATCTTTAATTCTTTAGCAAATCTTTTCTTGATTGATTGTTAGAACTTATCCAAAGCTGATAAACTATACGGTTTATTTTACAAACCTTTAACTACTCCAAAAAGCATGAAAAAAATTCTTGTTTCTGACAAATTAGCCGATGATGGTATTAATTATTTAAATGAGCAATCTGGTA
>CAJVYL010000078.1 GCA_913009265.1 uncultured Methylococcales bacterium | reverse complement strand
ACGCCATCTGCTCCTATTTGAGAGGCTAATAAAGCATCATCATTAATTAATAAAGGAACATGATATTGTCGACATAGCTTTAATAGCTGTTTGGCTAAATAGACTTTATCTGTTGAGGTTTTATCTCTATATTGAAGGATACTAATGCCGCCTTTAAGAGCCGCTGAAACATCTTCAATAATACGCTCAGATGATTTATCTTCTGTTTGAGTGATGGCATAAAGTCCAGTGCTTGGAAATATCATTGATTATCCTCCATCCAAAATAAACGATTAGGGTTAAATTGGCCTTGACCTGGGTGATAAGCGTTATCTAAGCTATTCCAGGTGTAATCTTGTGCTTCTGAAACTGCTGTAAAGGGGTCTAAACCATGTGCAATTAATGCGGCTATTGCACTGGCAAGGGTACATCCTGAACCATGGTATTCATGATCTAATCTATTCCAGCTAAAGGTTTCTACTTTTCCATTTTGTTGAAAAAATTGATTGTCTACTGTTTTTGATTGTTCATGGGTACCTGTAATTAATACAGAGTCACAGCCTTTGGCCAATAAAGCTTCTCCACAGGAAGATAAATCACTTTGTTGGGCTAATATTCTGGCTTCTTCACTATTGGGCGTTAATATCGTGGTGCAAGGCAGTAATTTATCAATAATACTATTGATTAACTGCTCATTTGATAAAGGTGTGCCACCACCTGCTGCTAGTACTGGATCTAATATTACAGGGATATGATTGTATTCTAATAATATAGACTGAATTGCCTCAGCAGTTTTATGATCTCCTATCAAACCAATTTTGATTGCACTCACCTGAAAGTCATTTAAAACAGTATGTGCCTGATCAATAATATCTTGAGGTTTTTGTGGGATTAGCTTTTTAACATTGCGACTATCTTGTTCAGTTAAAGCAGTAATAACACTACAGGCATGACATTGGTGGCTAATAAAGGTTTCTATATCAGCTTGTACACCAGCTCCGCCACTAGGGTCATGGCCAGAAAAAGAGAGAACAACAGGGCGATTTTTACTCATTTATTGATGATACTCTACTAAGGGTGGCTGTAAATATGCCTAGAATATCATATTGCTGAAAAGTGTTGATGGAGAACTATGGGGTCTTAGTGCAATACAACCGTTTTATTCGTTTTAGTTTCATCGTCCTGAACTTGTTGGTTGTTTTTTTCTTTACAATAAATTGGATAGCGCATAGAGTGCTTAATCAATAAAAATAACTGAGTAAATCAATGCTTAAGCATCAAGCGCTATGGGAATCGTGTTTTCCAGAATTTGTACAGTGTGGTGAGTCAAAGATGGTAAGCCTGATGGAGAGCGCTACTTTAGTGAATATTCCTGCTGGTCAGCAAGTATTTGCATCTGGAGGTCAGTGTGAAAATTATTTATTATTGTTGAGTGGGTCTGTAAAAGCTCAGTTATTATCTGAGAATGGGCGAGAAATGTTGTTGTATCAAGTGCGCCCTGGTGATTCTTGTGTGTTAACAACTTCCTGTCTATTAAGCGGAGATGAATATCCAGCTGAAGCCTATACAGAAGAAGATACTTCGGCTTTTGTTATTTCTTCACATGCCTTTTATCGATGTTTAGAGCAATCTGCTTTTTTTAGAGAGTTTGTATTTAAGAACTTTTCTGCTCGATTATCTAATGTAATAGGGCGTTTGGGTGAAATTGTCTTTGAAGGTATTCAATGGCGATTAGCCAAAGAACTATTAAATTACGATAAGGAGGTCATACAATTAACGCATCAAGAAATGGCGAGCAAAATGGGCTCTGCACGTGAGGTTATTTCTAGAAACTTAAAACAGTTTGAAGCAAAAGGCTTGGTAAAACTTAATCGTGGGACAGTCACTATTTTAGATAAAACAGCACTTCAACAATTAATAAAAGAAAAGTAAGTTTAGAAGTCTTTTCATATAAACAGCTGTATTTATGAGGAATATAGCTGTTTATATGAAAAATCGAATCATTGCTTATTCTGCATCGGTGATTTTAGCCGTAGCGTCTTGAGCGTATTGTTGTTTTTGTTCATTGCCAATAAAACGAATAATAGTAAATCCTATTAGTCCCCCAACAAAGCAGGCCATCAGTAATGGTAAAGCAAAAGGGATGTCGTGGTGGTCTCGCATATCCATGCTCAACATTGAAGAAAAGATACTTAGCATAAAATCTATCATTTGAATCACCTCGTTAATATAAGAAAAATGACCAATATTCTTGGGAAAGAATAATTAGTTCAGGATCTATATTAGGGGAAGGTAAATTAGAATACAGTGATAAAGTCACATAAACCAAGTATTTTTGTTGGTTATTTAAAAAGGCTTCACAACCGCTAATATAATTATGCCTACTAAAAACAGTACAGGTACTTCATTCATCCATCTATAAAAGACGTGAGAACGTTGATTTCTATCATGTTTGAAGTCTAGTAACCATTTTCCACAATAAGCATGATAAACAAGTGATATTGCTAATAATGTTAATTTTGCATGTAACCATCCTGTTGCAGAATAAAGCTCCCATGCATAGTCAGTTAGCATCCAAATACCAAAAATGAAGGTGATAATCATTCCTGGAGTCATAATGCCGTAGAAAAGCTTGCGTTCCATTACCTTGAAGCGTTCATTGCTTATTTCATCATCACTCATTGCGTGATAAACAAAAAGTCGTGGTAAATAAAATAATCCTGCAAACCAAGTCACCATAAAAATAAGATGTAAGGCTTTTAACCAAAGCATAGTGTTATCCTGTAATTAAATTTTCTATTTGTTGTTTCATATCAGGCATATCAAATAAGCCTGTGTTTTGCATAATAATATTTCCCTTAGGCGATATTAAAAATGTTGCGGGTATTAGTTCAACTTGATTAAAAGCAAAAGCATGCTGAGCAGTTAAATCTAAGGCAATTTCATAAGGTATTTGTTTGGCTTTAGACATATTGACAACATGGTTAGGGGGATCGTAATACATTGCTACTGCAATTATCTCTAAGCCTTGAGGATGAAATTCCTTGTATAAATCAATTAAATGGGAGATTTCTTTAATACAGCTTGCACAATCTGTCGCCCAAAAAGTAACAATGACAGGTTTTCCCTTTAATTTTTTTAATTCAATTTTTTCACCATAAATGGTTTTAAAGGTTACATCAGGTGCAGGTAAATCCATTGGCGATAAAACTAATGCTGCTAATATCAGGCTAGTCAGCAATAAACTACTGAATAGGCATTTATTCTTCATTGTCTGTTTTAATCGGCTTTTTTGGGGGGATATAGGAGTTACATAGTGCTCGGTATAGTGGGGTGGGGTTTATTAATTTAGAGGTGCCGGTTGCGAAAAAGGCTGTTGCCATTAATGGGATTAGAATTTCGTGGCTACCCGTCATCTCCATCACAATAACAAAAGAGGTAAGAGGAGATTGCAGCATGCCTGAAAAATAGGCTGTCATGGTTAATAAGACCATTGCAGAAGCGGGGGCAATAGGGAACCAGTGGGCTAAATTTACGCCAAATCCCGCACCTGTTGCAATTGAAGGTACAAAAATACCACTAGGAATACCGCTAAAAAAAGTTGCACAAGACGCGAGCATTTTATAAACGGGAAACCATGGATCCATTGGAGCACTGTTAGTTAAAATTTCTGTGGCTTGAGAGTATCCAGTCCCAAAAGAATCACCATCAGAATAAAAGCCAAGAATAGCAATAGCGCCTCCAGAGGCAAAAGCGATGACTATAATAGAAATCCCTGTTTTCTTTAGAAAACGCCCTCCACGAATAATTATTTTACTAAAAAGCCCGCCTAAAAAACCGCCAGTAATGCCACATAAGGGAATAGCAAGCCAGGTCATTCCCCAAGGCATAATAAAGGACTTATCATTAAAAAATATATAATTATTTAATAGTGCGTAAGCTGTTACACCTGAGAAGATAATTGCAGTTAAAACTAGGCTGCTAATTTTTTCTTCAAGGGCACGTCCCATTTCTTCAATAGCAAAAATAATACCGGCTAGTGGCGCGCTAAACATCGCAGCAAAGCCAGCAGCACTACCTGCTAGAATAAGACCCCGCTCCATGTAATGAGATGGGAATTTAACGGCTTTTCCTAAAGAAGCCATAAATGAGGCGCCCACATGAACCGCAGGGCCACCAAAACCTACGGATGCACCTGATAAAAGCCCCATAATAGGTAGTAGCATTTTTCCAAAAGCAATTCTAAGCGAGATAAGCCTATTTCTATCGGCTAAATTTCCTGTGATTTCTAGAGCTGTTTTTACTTGTGGGATACCACTGCGTTCAGATCCTGGGAAAAAACGGAAGGTGAGCCAAGCAGTAAAGCTTAAACCGAGAGGGGCAACAATAAAGTTAAACCAAAAATATTGTTGTGATATTAAGCGATAGGTTTCGCCAGCCCATTCACTCAGTAAGGTCATTGCAACAATTAAAAGACCCACAAATATTGCACCTACCCAAAAAACTAAGCGTTGTTTCCATAAAGTAATGGAAAAGAATGATGCAAGTTGTGTCGACATAAGGTTTTAAATCAAAAAAATGGCGTAAATTGTTAGTATTATTTTAAACTATTGCTGGATTGTGTACTTTAAAATTTACATGAAATCTAGCATTAAGCAGAGACATGTAAATAACTAACTTAAAGAAATCTTAAAATTATATTTCTGAAAACCGAGTAAATCTGGTAAATTTACCTCTTTGTTTAAAGTGTTTTGGGGAGTTAAATGGATAAGTACATAGAATTATTGGCATTTTATTGGGTCGATTGGGAACAGACAGCTATTCTAAACACTCGATATAGTGTGGTTTTAGCTGTGCTTGCTTTTTTTATCGGTGTATTTATTATTGCTATTTTAAAAAGTGGCAAAATCTCTAAATTACAGAAATCACTTTTACAAGAAAAACAACTTGTTGAACAAGCAAAAGTTAAGCACGATGAGTTAGATGGTCAACTAAAAGAATCGGTTGTATTGAGTACAGATTTGCAACAACAATTGGATCAATCTGCAAACACTTTAAAGCAGGAAAAGGAAGATCATCAAGCACAAATTGCTGATAAGGACGCGTTATTTCTTAAGTCTAGCCAAGAAAAACAAGTTGAAATCGACAATATAAATACAGTACTTACAGAAAAAAATAATTTATCAGAAAAATTACAAACTGAATTAAATGAGCAACAAGCTGTAGTTGCTAAAGCTGTAGAAGCACAAGAAAAAATTGTTGAATTAGATAAGTTGCTTGTAGACGCTACTGCAGAAAAGAATGATGCTAAACAACAGTTGCAATCACAATTAGCTATTTCAAGTGAGAGGCTTGCTCAAATAGAGAGGCAAGAAGAATCAACTAAAACTCAAATAAACCGTGTTTTAGAGTTGGAATCACAGTTGATAGCAATAAAAGGTTTTCACGATACTGAAAAGGCGCAGCGTTTAGTTGCTGAGGCTAAACAAAAAGAACAGGCGGTATTAAATCAACAGCAGCAAAAAGTTGAAATAAAAGAAGATATTGCGCCTGTAATAGAAAAGCCTGCTGCTCCACAGTCTATAAAAGAACAGCCTGTCGTCGCTAAGTCTACACCTGCACCCGTACCTGCTGCGCCAGTTGCTAAAAAGCCTGAGCCTGCCGTTGTTCAAAAACAAGCTGAACCTCCTAAGCCAAAACCTCAAAGCAAACCTGCATCTGTTGTAGAGAAGAAAGCGGCAGCACCTAAAGCTAAGCAAGAGAAAGAAAAATCGGGTATTACTTCTAAAGTTATGGGGTGGTTTTCATCAATGGATGATGCATTTGACGGTGAAAGTGTTAAAGAAGAACCGGAGATTATAGAAACAAAGGTAGAAAAAATTGAACAGCCAGAGGTCGTTCCAGTTGCCGCCCCTGTTCAAGTTAAGACAGAAGTTGTAGCTGAACCTGTTGTTACCAAGGTTGATGAAGTTAAGGTTGAAAAAGTATCAGCTATTAAGGCCAAGCCTGAGCCGAAGATTGAAACTATGGATGAGGAGGAAGCTAGTTTTTCTGAGAAGTTAGCTGAAATGGCCGATAAAATGGATTCTTATCAAGGGAAATTTAAAGGCTTTTTTAATAAGAAAAAATCATAACTCTCTCGGCAAAAGAGGTAACAGTAAAATAGTATGGTTATTCCCTCTGCTTCTTATGAATATTTATTTTTAAGAGCTTAAGAGATGACTGATATTCCCCTGCTTTTTTATAGGCTATGTCACCGTTAAGTGTTGATTTTGTTAGCTCTTAAGCCCTCTCCTGCTGGAGAGGGCTTAAGAGCCATTTCAATTTTTCAACACTTAACGGTGACATAGCCTTTTTATAAGCCCAGGGTTTAGTGATTTAATCACATAAAATGAATAATTAAGTGGTTTTCACGTTAGAGCATGAGCTATGCAAGTCTTTTTATAATGTGGCTATTACTTAACCACAGGTTAAAGTGAATAAAAAGTGTAGTCTTGATGTAGTGAAACGAAATCAAGGGAAATTTCAGCAAAACCTTGATTCCACGTTGTTTCATCAAGGCTACAAAAGCTAAATCTAATAGCATTGTCTCGTACTGATAAAAATAGCTTAGTAATTTACTGGTTTTTTATAACCCTATGGTACAGGTCAAAAAGGAATATCGTCATCAAAATCTTCATAAGATGCTGGTGGGGGAGTATTGGATGCTGCTGGTGGAGTAGAGTTTTGGCTCGGTGTAGGGGGTGCACTTTGCTGCTGATTAGCCGTCGAATTGTATGAGTTTTCAGCGCTTGCATTATCTCCAAAATTCCCCGTACCTCCGCTTTTACTATCAAGCATTTGCATTTGTTCTGCAATAATTTCAGTTGTGTACCTGTCTTGCCCATTTTGATCTTGCCATTTTCGAGTGCGAATCCGGCCTTCAACATAAATTAAACTTCCTTTTCTTAAATATTCTCCAGCTACTTCTGCTATACGGTTAAAAAAAGTTATACGGTGCCATTCTGTTTCATCACGACGTTCGCCTGATTGTCTATCTTTCCAGCGACGCGTTGTTGCCAAGCTTACATTGGTAACAGCGCCGCCGCTGGGCATATATTTTACTTCTGGATCAGCACCTAATCTTCCTATTAGAGTCACTTTGTTTAGCATTGTTTTTCCTTATGATCGATTAGGTTTATTTTAGCATGTATGGGTTAGGTTCTAAATTGGCCCACTGTCGTTTTTAGTTGATTAGCTAATTCTAGTAACTCTTTACATGCCTCAGAGGTATTTCTCGCACCAGAGGAGGTTTCATTTGTTACTTCGCTGATATTATTAATATTGCGGTTAATTTCTTCGGCGACAGCGGTTTGTTGCTCTGCTGCACTGGCGATTTGGTTATTCATATCACTGATAGTATCAATACGTTCACTAATTGTAGTGATAGAGGTGCTAGCAGATGAGGCTTGTTCTACGCTTGATACGGCTTGTTTTTTACCTTTTTCCATAACATTAACGGCTTCTTTTGCTCTGGTTTGGAGTCTCTCAATAGTTTGTTGAATTTCAAGTGTTGAGTTTTGTGTTCGACTAGCAAGGGTTCTTACTTCGTCGGCTACTACAGCAAAGCCTCTTCCTTGTTCACCTGCGCGAGCTGCTTCAATAGCTGCATTTAAAGCCAATAGGTTAGTTTGCTCGGCAATGCCTTGAATAACACTTAATACTTGACCAATGCTATTGGAATCATTCTCTAATTCGTGAATTACACTGGCTGCATTATCAACTTCAGTTGCTAGTTGATTAATTTCTTCCATTGCATGGGTGACTATGTTTTTACCTGTATTAGCCTCGGTATCAGCAGTTGCCGCAGCATCGGATGCGCTAATAGCATTTCTGGCAACATCTAATACAGCTGAAGTCATTTCATCCATAGCTGTTGCAACATGTGTTGTTTCTGCAAGTTGCCTTTCAACACCTTGTTCTGTTTGTTGTGTTATTTGGGCTAATTTGTGGGATGCTGTTGTCAGCTCATCGCTTGTAAGACTTATGTTATCAATGGTTTTAGCAATTTTTTTAACAAAAGAATTAAAGCTACCAGCAACCCAAGCAAATTCAGACTTTCCAGAGATGTTGAGTCGAGCAGTTAAGTCACCATCACCACTACAAATATCCTGAAGTCGTAAAGCCAAGTTTGTAAGAGGGGTAATAATTATTTTGTCCATAACAAAATAACCGGTAGAGCCGATAACTATTAAAGTAATAATTAAGCAAGCTATAGCTACCCATATAAGATTTTGCAATTCCGCAAAGTCGTTAGAAAGAGGGATGATGATTTCAAAAGCGCCGTGTAAATCACCCTGTTGTTTGTTTTCCATTGGGTAGCCAAGAATATCTGTACCATTGCTGTTTCCCCACAGTTCTTGCGATGTGTTGGGGTTGCCATGACAAAGTTCACATTGTTTATCTAATTTAACAGGACGAAAATACCGGGCTTCATTTTTTTCTTCGTCAATATATTTAAATTCATTGCTAGCAGGGTTGTTTTGGAAATGAGCTAAAGCCTCTCGCTCAATCTTGTCGGGTTCATTTTTAGGATTTCTAGCTCCAATCCTCGGTGCTTTAAAGCGAAAATTACTTTCTTTGGCTTTTTCCTGGATAACATTCCAAGCCGTTGCGACGGGGACTGTGGATATCACAATATCTCTTGCTTTGGAGGGCGATTTGTTTTTTATTAATTGATTAAGGTGTTCGGCAGTAAAAACACCTTGATTCCATTTATTAATGGTATTGCTTCGGATGGATTCGGATATAAGTAGTAATTGTTTGGCTGCTTCGATATTTGTATCAATTACTTTTTGTTTTTCATTATTTGCAAAAAGAATTAAAATCCCAATACCTAAAATAGTTAGTGTTGTCATGGTTATCGCAATAACACGAGTACCAACAGAATGTAGATTCATTAGTTGCATGGATGCTCTCCTCAATTTATAACTATGGAGTGAATGTGAAGAGTCTCAATCTCATGTTATTTTTTAATTATTAGTTACAGGGCGGCTGAATTAATTCATAGCTAATGTTTATAGGCTTAAACTCAGCCAGAATTAATAGTGTTGTCCTAAAGGCTTTTTGCCAATGAATATATAATAGTTCAATTGGGTTATAATTCTAATTTATCGGTCAATTTTTACAAACTTTAAGGTTTATCATGGAAAAAATCAGGGTTTTATTTGTCTGTATGGGTAATATTTGTAGGTCTCCAACAGCTGAAGGAGTATTTGCTGCATTGGTTCAATCTGAAGATATTGATGATAGGTTTGAGATAGACTCAGCTGGGACTCATGCTTATCATGTTGGTGATGCACCTGATTTAAGGGCTCAAAAAGCGGCAAAGGATAGGGGAGTAGACCTTTCTAAATTAAGAGCAAGAAAAGTGATTGTTGGGGATTATCAGGATTTTGATTACTTATTAGTTATGGATGATGATAATTATGAAATTGTTATGGAATTTTGCCCTGAAGAGCATAAGCATAAGGTTAAACATTTTTTAGAATACGCTCCTCATCTAGAAACGCGAGAAGTTCCAGACCCATATTACGGTGGTAGTTATGGGTTTGAAAGGGTTTTAGATATGGTTGAAGATGCATCGTTAGGTTTTTTAAATACAGTAAAAAATAGTGGGTAAAAATATGAAAAAAACATTGGTTTTAGTGCAAATTATTTTGTTAGGTTTCTTTTCTGGTTTTTCAATGTCGGTTTCGGCTGAGGAAAATAAGAAAATCACTCATGTGGTAATGGTTTGGTTAAAGCAACCGGGAAATGAAGCGGATAGAACTGCATTTATTAACGCAAGTGAAGAGTTAAATAAATTGCCGGGTATTATTAGTCGCCATGTGGGTGTTGTAAAGGCAAGTGATAGGTCTATTGTTGATGATACTTTTGATGTTGCGGTAACGGTTACTATGAAAAATAAGACTGCTCTGGATGCTTATTTAAACCATCCAAAACATAAAAAAATATTGAAGGAAAAAATTAAGCCACTAACTAATAGAGTGGTTGCTTATGATTTTGTTAGTCAATAAAGGGGCTTTTTAATGGCTATTATTTCTAATACTGTTGGTTATTTAGATGGTGATGTCTTATTGGAGGGTTTTTTTGCTTACGATGACAGTATAAAAGAGAGGCGACCTGCTGTAATGATTAATCATGCCTGGAGTGGTAGGAATGATTTTGTCGAAGAAAAAGCTTTAAAGCTTGCTGAGTTAGGATATTTTGCTTTTGCTGTTGATATGTATGGCAAAGGTATTTTAGGTCAGGGTGTCGAAGAAAGTGCTGCGTTAATGCAGCCTTTTATGGATGATAGAGACCTTGTGCTAAGGCGGATGAAGGCTGCTTTATATGCTGTTAAGTTATTTCCCTGGGTTGATGATACGCAAATAGCTGCTATCGGGTTTTGTTTTGGTGGGTTGTGCGTATTAGATCTGGCGCGCTCGGGTGCTGATATTAAAGGGGTGGTATCTTTCCATGGTTTGGTTGATGCGCCCTCAAAAAATGACCAGAAAGCAGCAATAAAAGCAAAGGTATTGGTTTTAAATGGTGCTGATGACCCTATGGTGTCAAGTGATCAGGTTTTTACTCTGCAGCAAGAATTAACAGAAGCGGGGGCGGATTGGCAGGTGCATAGCTATGGTAAAACCATGCATGCTTTTACTAACCCTGTAGCAAATGATCCTAGTTTTGGAACAGTTTATCAGCCCGACTCAGATAGGCGGTCTTGGCTAGCTATGAAAAACTTTTTGGATGAGGTTTTTCAATCTTAATAGAGTTGTATTTTTGTCGATAAATGTAGGAGGGGTCTATTGGCCGCGACCGCTCTTGATCTTGTTTTGATCGAGGCCAATAGGCCCCTCCTACCAATAATAATTCTAAATTCTTATCAATCTGTGGTTTGTATAGAGCTATGAAAATTAATAGCCAAAAAAACTATGTTTTAGTTTTATTACAACTTCTCCTTTTGTGTTGATTTATTTGCTATAATTGACAGGTTATTATCTTGGGTTATACCGCTATAGATAGGAAGTTTATTAATTTACGGTATCACAAAGGAATCATGCTGTTTTAGCATAAACACAAACAAACGGATATATGTCAGAATTCGCTAAAGAAATTATTCCCGTTAATCTCGAAG
>CAJVYL010000077.1 GCA_913009265.1 uncultured Methylococcales bacterium | reverse complement strand
GCTTGTTTTACGGCATCAAACATAAAATCGAGTGCTTTGTGTTGGGTAAAGTTTTGTAGGCATTGTTGTCTAAACTCTTGCTCGGTAGCTTGTTCTTTGGCACAGATAAATGCCCACGGTAATATCAAGGTATCCTTGATTAAATCAGCAACATCAAATACTAACGCGCCACGGCGAGTTTTTCCGTGCATAACAGCAAAGCCATGCGGTATACCTAGCACCCAAAGCGTAGTTGCGGCTAACCCATAGGCCAAGTAGTTTCCGTGATTTAAAAATGCGTTAGCATCATCTGTGCTTTCATGCTGACGTGTAAAGTCTTTTTGTTTGGTGTTGTTGGCGGCTATTTTATACAAAGCTTTGGTGAGTTGCGCTTCGACTAAGAGTAGATTGGTAACATTGGGGCAGTGTTCTATTTTATTGCTAAAGTTTTCGAGGGCTTGTTTTATGGCTAAATTATCTAGCGTGAAGCCTTCGTTTTTTAGGTCTTTGTCTTTGCCCCAGACTTTTTGTAAGTAGCTAATCCGTTGTTGCTGAAATTGTTTGGCGACCTTGAGTCGTTTATCTTCTTCAAACCAAAATGCCATCCAACCTTGTATGTATTCTGTGGGGCGGTATTCACTTTGTGGGGTAAACCATTCTATTTCATTGGCTGATATTAAGGGGGTGCCACCACTACCACTAAAGCCAATTAATACGCCTGCAGAAGCTAACATTCTTACCGCTGCTTGGGTGATTGATGTACCTGTCCCCAATAAGATGCAGGTGGTGTTGGCAATGGGGATATTCCAGTATTGTTTTTCTGTATCTGCTTCCGTTAGATATAAAACGCGCCCATCTTTTTGCATAACACGGCATTTATCTAGGTAATAAATATTTGCGCGCTTCGAATGTAATATGGCCTTTAAATCGGTTAGTTGTTCCATCTTTTACTATTCTCCTTTTATTTAGCTAAGCCGCCGTTAAGTATGCAGTTTTAATATATCAGGCTATTAACAATCCACAGATTGATAAAAAATTAGTGTTATTCTTTTGATAGGAGGGGTCTATTGGCCGCGACTAAAATAAGATCAAGAGCAGTCGCGGCCAATAGGCCCCTCCTACTTTAATCGACAGTTTTTACATGAACTAATCCCTCAACAAAAAACCTAGGGGGTGATTGGTAGTTAAAAAGGTAATTTGGGAGGGTTACCGAATTACCATGTTGTTTAAAAACAGATATTTCGGCTATATATTTTATATACTATAAAAGGACTTCAAAAGGCTTGAAGTCCTAAACTATTCTTTTAGTTAATCAACCCTTAATCCATAAACCAAAGACTTAACCAAGGCACGTAAGTAATAATAAGTACTGCTAGCATTAATATAACCATAAATGGCAAGGTTGCTCTGTACAGTTCTGTTATTGACTTATTAAACCGATAGCTGGCAATAAACAAGTTCATTCCTACTGGCGGTGTAAAATAACCAATTTGCATATTTGCCAAAAAGATAACGCCTAAATGAATAGGATGAACCCCATAGTTTATGGCAATAGGTACAATTAAGGGAACGATAATAACCAATGCTGAGAATATATCTAAGATTGCACCTAGAATAAGTAAAAATATATTAAGCAGTATCAAAAAAGTAAGTTTGCTATCTACATTACCCCTAATCCATTCGAATAAATGCATAGGGATTTCTGCATCAACAATATAGTTGGTAAAGGCTAAAGATACCCCTAATATTAGTAGAATCCCTCCAACCATCGTCATCGAATCGACAACAACTTTCTTTAAGGTTTTTAGTTTAATTTCTTTATAAATAAAGACTTCAACTATCGTTATGTAAAGAACTGTTGCTGCAGCTACTTCTGAAATAGCCAGAAAGCCACCAAATATTCCAACACCAATAAAAATAGGTAATGGAAGTTCCCAAGCTGCCTCTTTAACAGCTGCAATAGCTTCGCAGGCTGAGAAAGGTGTTTTTTCTAATTTTATATGCCTTGATTTCCAGGCTGCCCACATCGCCAACATGACAATCATTAAGGTTGCAGGCAATAAACCAGCCATAAATAACTCAGGCAAAGTGAACTTCTGTCCTAAGTTCATTTGCTGAACAATAATGCCATATAAAATCAAGGGGATGGATGGAGGTAATAACAATCCTAAGCTGCCACTGGTTGTTACCAAACCTAAACTAAAGCGTTCTTCATATCCGTCTTTGATTAATGCAGGCAGTAACAATGCACCTAAAGCAACAATTGTAATCCCTGAAGCACCTGTAAATGCAGTGAAAACCGCACAGATAACTAATGAAACAATAGCTAAGCCTGTCGGCATCCAGCCAAAAAATACGCGAGTAAGTCTGAGCAATCGTTCCGAAGTATTACTTTCAGATAAAATATATCCTACAAAAGCAAATAATGGCAAGGCTATTAACATGGGAGTTCCAGCCAAACGATAGAGCTCGGCTGTAATAATGGTGTAATCAACTTCGGCAGTATAAAACCCCAACATAGTTGCAGCTAAAATCATGGCAAACAAGGGTACACCCATGAATCCCAAGAGGATAATCAAAATAACTAATAGTGTTATCATCAGTTCTGCTTCTCAGGCTGGTTAATCAATAATGCCGATACAAAATAGCGCATTGCAATAATAAATAATGAAATAGGGATAATAGCCTCACAAAGCCAATGAGGGATAACACCGAAGGCAATACCACCATATTGATATTCATCAATAACAAATAACAAACTATACCAAGCAATAACGAAACAGATTAAAGCCGTTATCACTCGATTCAAACGCATTACAATATATCTAATTTTCTCTGGCAATTTATTAACTAAAACATCAATTGCTATATGGTCGCAATTTCGACTAGCTACCATTGCTCCTATAAGAGCTAACCATAAAACAGTTATACGCAATAGAGATTCAGCCCATATTAAGCCTGCTCCCATAAAGTTTCGCATCACTATTTGTGTCACAGCAATAACAACCATTAATAGCAATAGGCTCACTAATAGATTGGTCTCTGTTTTTAATAGAAATTGATGAAACTTCTTTAAAGCA
Organism: uncultured Methylococcales bacterium; assembly: GCA_913009265.1. Lineage (GTDB taxonomy): Bacteria > Pseudomonadota > Gammaproteobacteria > Methylococcales > Methylomonadaceae > QPIN01. The sequence goes on along the minus strand of CAJVYL010000077.1, from coordinate 8,349 downwards.
CTTCCACTCATTGTTTTGCACTTCTATAGTCTGAGAGTAATTTGTTCATTTTAGCTACTGTTTCAGCTGTTAAATTACCACTTTTTTCTAACTGTTTATTGGCGCCAACAATTTTATCTCTAAGTTCTTCTGCTGCAGCCTCTGATGGTTTGATAAATTGAATACCTTGTTTGATCATCACTTCTTTTGCATCAAAATTATCTTGTCTATTTTTCTGATCAAGCTCATGCGTAATTTTAGCCATTATAGATCTAACGACAGCCTGGTCTTGAGCGCTAATTTTTTTAAACACTTTTTGATCAATGACTAATGCCCCAAAAATATAAGAAAGAGGAAGGTCTGTGACGTATTTTACTTTTGTATGCCATTGCAAAGCTAAGGCTGCTACTGGAGAACCCGCTACAATATCGATCATATTGGTTTGCAATCCCATTAAAACATCACGTAAAGGTAATGGAATCGGCGAAATAGAAAATGCTTTAAGTGCAACCAACGCCAGTTCATTATTTTCTGGTACCCATGCTTTACGAGCACGCATATGCTCAAGCTCCTGAACAGGCTCTACCGACATAATATATGCCATACCAATTTCAGCAAAACCAAGTGATACAAAGCCTTTTTGCTCCAAACCTTGCATTAACTCTGCATCCATTTTTTGTCTAATAAAGTCGACTTCGTCTAAACCTCTGAATTTCAGAATTAAATTATAGATTTGAATATCAGGATAAATATGACTCATTGAGCTGCCCGTAATTGCAGCACCATGCAACTGACGTAACCTTATTTTTCGTAGTACATCTTTATCTTTACCCATCACACCACCGGGGTAAAATTTAAACTTGACTCTCCCCTCTGTTTTTTCTGCTATTTGCCCAGCACCTTCACGCATTTTTTGCATCCAAAAAGACCCACCAGGTGACAAAGTAGCAATTTTAATGGTTAGCGCAGATGCACTACTGGTATAAATAAGGAATAACAAAGGCACTAAAAAAGCCTTCTTTAATAGATTTAATATCATATATAAAAGTCTGTGGTTTAAAGTATCTGTATAAAATTATGGAGCTTAATCAATGGCTATGTCACCGTTAAGCCTGGGTTCTGTTAGCTCTTAAGTCCTCTCCTGCTGGAGAGGGATTTTAAGAGCGATTTCAACTTTTCAACACCTAACGGTGACATAACTTAATCAATAGCATCTTAAAAATAATCATCTGCACTCTGCAATAATTTTTCTGCCATTTGCTTCGCTAATGTATTACTTAACGTTAAGTCTTGCTGATCTGCTTGTGTGTTAATAACTTTTTTTAATAAAGTGTCATGCAAATCACGATCAAACATCATCCTTGCATAATGTTTGGCATATAAGACATACACCATTAAATTCTTACCATTTGATAACTTTACGGCTTTATCAAAGTTATGCTTGGCTAAATCAGGCTTTCCACCTAAAGCAGGTGGTACCAAACTTTCCATAACAGCAGCATATAAATAGGCTTCACCTTGTTTATAATGGTCTTGTACAGAAATCACATGGTTAATGATGTATTTTACTTGGGCAAGCTGTGCAATAGCATTCCAGTCAGTACTATTAGCTTGTATCCAACCAATCCATCTAGTCCCTACACTATATAATATGTCTAAATCATCAATATCATCATATTGATCGATAATCGGGGTAAACTCATCAAATTTTCTATCATTCAACTGACAAAAATCTTGCTCATGCAAACACGCTGCATTCAGCGCTAAATCAAATGCTTTTTGGCTTATCTGTTTTTTTCTTTTCGTCGATATATTCTCAACTAAATTACCGTATGAAGAATATAAGTTTGCGGTACTCATTAACAAGACTTCATTCTCTGGATCATCCAATAACAATGCTTCTTGTAACAATAAATAAGTTGGAATAGCATCTGCTACTATCTGAGGGTCATTATGGTTTAAAATTGCCTGCTTTAAGTTGTTGCCAAAATTCTCCGTTGCGGAGGACATTAGGTAACTACAGCCATTTGCAAACAGAAGCAAACATATTAGAAGACTTCTTCTGATTCGAACCATTAAATCTATCATAATTAATTAAGTTTTTTTCTACTTCCAAATAGAAAGTTTATAAATAAAATAAGATAGATTTCCCTTAACTATCCAAATAACATGCATTGTTACAAAGTTATCGGGCTAATTTTACAGTAATTTAATACTTAAGTAGTAATACTCTTCATTAGTTCAATTTATTTTGACTCCTAGCAATCTAATTTGCTTTGCTAACTAGCAACGTTTCCTTGTTTTATATTTTCTGAAAAAATATAGCCTGCCTTTGTTTTTTTTGCCTTGTACATTGCCTCATCAGCCAAATGAAGAAGCTCTTCTGCATTTTTACTATCTTGAGGGTAAATAGCTATTCCAATGCTGGTACCCAAGGTATATTCCTCACCTTTTAATATATAAGGTGTTAATAAACTTTCTAACACTTTCTTAGCCACATTCTCTGCTGCTTTAGTTCCTGTATCTGGTAGGATCAAAGTAAACTCATCTCCTCCCATCCGTGCTGAAACATCAGAATCACGCAAATGTCCCTTTAATCTTCTTGCTGTTTCTTTAAGCGCTTCATCACCAACTGAGTGACCTAAGTTATCATTTATTTTCTTAAAATGATCCAGGTCTAAAAACAACAATGCCATTGATTGTTTATGTCTGTGAGACAAAGCAATTAATTGATCAAGCTTCTCTTTAAATAACCGTCTATTAGCCAGGCCCGTTAAATCATCATAATACGACAACCAATTTAATCGTTCCTGAACTTTCTTTACTTCAGTAATATCATGAGCAAGACCATCTACTCCAATATACTCACCCTGATCATCATAAATAGGGGTTTCTAGTATGGCTAAGCGATGTTTATGACCTAAGTTATCAAAAACATTTATTTCATAAGAAGGTACTTTTTCGCCTCTTAATGAACGGTCAGTATATTCATTAGTTTTTGTATCCTCTGTAAATTCTGAAAGAAATTTCTTGTAAGCTACAGAGTTGTCCTCAATGCTATACCCTAAAATACTCGCGAATGATGGGCTTAAATAAGTAAATACACCATTCAAATCATATTTATAGAAAAAATATTCATCCCTTAAGTTTTCAACCAAACTCCGATATTTTTTTTCACTATGTCTTAATTGGTTTGTACGCTGAAATACTTGAGTTTCAAGATTTCCTTTTAATTCATTAAGCTCTCTATTTGTTACTAATAGTTTGTTTTTAGTTATTTTTATTTTTCGACTTTTATATTTAATCTGTCCTATCCATAGTATTAACATAGCCAACACAACTAAAAAAACACTTACAATATGTCGAATTGTTTCGTAATCAATCGGTTTTTTAATAGGTGGATACCATTTACTTTTAATGCTTTGTACTTCTGATTCTGAAAGTGAATTCAGACCTTTTTGAAAAATTTCCGCCAAAATAGGGTTATCTTTACGTACAGCAATACTTTCATTTGCACTATTGCGATCATAAAATGCAGCCACTTTAATATGACTTAATAGATATTTATTTTGAATAAAATAAGTTGCTGCAAAATAACTAATTGCCGCATCCACTTGTTGAGCTTCGACAGCAGCAAGCGCATCATGCATATTTTCGACATAATAAGGAGTAATTGTCGGAAATTCTTTTAAGATATCTTGAGAATACTGATAACCTTTAACCAAAGCAATCGTTTTCCCTGAAAGGTGACTACGTTGCTTTATACCCTCATCTCGATCATGAGTAACAATAACTAATGACTTAAAAACGTAGGGCCGAGTAAATAAAAATTGAAAATCGCGGTCTGGTCTATTTACCATAGTAGCCACAACATCAATTTCTTTATTAAGTGCAGCCTGATATATATCACTCCATTGATGTCTCTTATCAATTTGAAGCTGAATATTAAGTTTCTGACTTAAAAGCTTAATAGTATCAAATGAAATTCCCTCAATTTCCCCTGATTCATTAATAAAACTATACGGAGGGAAATGACCATCAAAGGCGATACGGATAGGTTGATGCGCTTTAAGCCATTGCTTTTCCTTTTCAGTAAGTGTTACTGCATTAGATTCAATATTTTCTACAATGACAGCTTGTTTCTCAGAGGAAAGGTGCAGATCATACAAAGACAAACTAGCTCCTATCAAGCAACAAAGGAACACAATTTTTCTAACTTTTTTTCTTACCCTTAGCATTATCTTAGTCCCATTTTAAATACAGCTTCCAGGCTCAAGAAAAAAATCGTAACCTTTAATCATTTATTTTGACTATGTCATCGTTAAGTGTTGAAAGGTTGAAATCGCTCTTAAAAGCCCTATCCTGCTGGAGGAAGCGGGGTGAGGAGAAATTTGAATTACATACTGTTTTTTTCTCCTCACCCAAACCCTCTCCAGCAAGAGAGGGCTTAAGAGCTAACAAAATTCACACTTAACAGTGACATAGCTTTTATTTTTAAAAACACTGCGCTGACATACAAATTAAAAAAGGAGGCAATAGCCTCCTTTCTTTTTTTATAAAATTCAAGCCAATCAAGAATTATATTAATATATTCACTCCAACCTTCTCTAGCAAGAGAAGGTTTAAAGTAAATTTATGCGATTGGCAAAGATTATGACCTTGGCTGTCCAAGAGGATCTGCCCCAATCATTCCAACCATCTGTTCAAGGTAGACTGAACTTCCCACTTTTTCAAGTTCTTGCTTAGCATTAATTAATCTTTCATTAATATTCAAGCGTTCAACCTCATCAACATAATTTGGAAATTTTGAAAAAGCTTCTAAACTATCGACATGTCTTTGCCACAAAGCAATATCTTTAGTTTGTTTTATTTGAAGACGTTCTAAATACCAATCAGATGCTAATAAGTTTTCTTTAGTAAATAATGCTCTAATCTCAGGATCATGAGCATCTTTCCCCTGATAGCTACCCGTTGCCATAATATGTAATAACGCATGTAATGGTGGACATGCATCGTTAATACTTCCATCATCAATATATTGTTGCGCAACCTTTTGCTGAGTTTCTACAATATTTTCAATACCGTCAACATAGTCATCTAGGTTCTGGGTTTCAGGCTTAAGGATATCTGCTGTTAATACAGCAGTAGGGTTATCAAATATTTTCCCCATAAATTCATGAACAAATTGCTCGGTAATTCGATAGCCTAATCGACTTGCCAACACTGTTTTACCATTATGCTCAAAGTCTTTTAACTCTTCCATCAACCCCTGCTCAATTAAATAAGCAGGATCTCTTTCTTTTGTTTTTAAACGCGTCCAAATTTCAGGAACCAATAAACTAATATCATGATCAACCCTTACATGAGAACCAATATGTCCAGCTGAACTAGAAAAACCAGGGTAACCAGTCAAGATAAAAGAAACCAGTGCATTATTTAAATCAGCCGTTGCTCTTAATGCATTAAAAGGCCCTTTAGTTAATGCGCCTTCACTCCCTGCACCTGTTGTTGAAGGTGATTTACCTGTTAAGGAGCTAATAAAATCCATAAACAACTCAGGTAGCTGTTGATAATGAATGGGGTTATAAACAGCCAAAGCACGAATACCAGGCTCTGGTGGATTATTACGTCGCCCAACAAGAACGGCAGTTACTGGATGTATAATTTCATCTTGTAATGGAATCTTACGATGTAGTCTTATACCCAAATCAGCCAAATATTTACGAACAGGATTTACTACATCTGCTCGTCTTTCTAAATAGCGTGGGTTTTTAGTAGGCTTACCATCAACAAGACGAGGATGAGCTGATGAAACCACATACCCTGAGCCTTCTGTATATACATCATCCAATAAATCATGCATAGGTTGAGTAAACTTAGACATTGTTAATACATCTTCAGTTACTTCAGCCAAACTTTCCCCTGACAAAGGTTCATAGTTAGCAATAAAATTATCAGGCCCAGCCATATTAAATTCAGTCTGCCTATCGTAACCGGGGATAACTGCATCATCAGGACGCTGAAATAATCGATATTCACAGTTAGTTGTTAATTTTACGCTTCCAAAAGGTTCACTATCTGCGTTATAGCCCGTCACTATTGAAGCTGGTACAACGACAGAGGCTGTAATATCATCTTCCATCTGAATTTTTTCAGCAGGGTAGAAGTCTTGTCTTACTTTAAATGTTCTCCAACCACCTTCTTCATTGAACCCTACTCTTAAAAAACTGGCAATAATTTGTCGACCTTCAAATTTAAGGTCATGCCCAGGTGAACCATCAACAATATCAGCAGAGAAATAAGTTCTCCAATCTTCACCCCAATCTACGTGGTAAAAACGTTTAATTAATAATACTAAGGCTCGAATATACGGTGGAATTTCTTTTAACCACTCATTAAATTCATCTGTGTAAACTGTGGTGGGCGTTAATAGTTTAATGACTGAGCCCAAACTTCTATCAACACTTAATAATGCACGACTAGCTGGCTTATCTTTCTGATCAGTTTTATCTTTGAATCTATCACTGTAATTTCTATCAAAAATCACCTGAACTCTATCTAAATCTTTATTCAAATCACTTACAAATAATGAATTGTAAATAACAGCATCACTGATTGATTTAGATATTTCAGATTTTCCTCCACCAGAAACAGTACTTGGCTTATGACAAAAAGCACCTTCAGCTGCTGTTCCCACTATTCGCCACGAGGGAGCTGCTGGATGCTTTACTAACTCTAATTTATAACCATTTGGTTTTACATATACCTTTCCTGGCTCTAACCTTAAGAAAGATTTTTTCTTATCTGAATTCCAAGTTAATTTATCATTTTTCCAAGAAATACCTTGACTCATTACATCCATTTTTACATCTTGAGGGACATAAACTATCTCTGGGTGTAACTTATCAATAGCATAGCCTTCTGGCATGACTTGCATTAACTCGCCATAATTTTTAACAAGGTCTTTAAAACTAAAGCCTTCTTCTTTACTGGCACCACCGGCACCGTACTCATTACCATGATTCTGGCAATGGAATGCTAATGCACCACCTGCATGCTCTTCTTCTGCAAAGCCATAAAGATTTGCGGCATATCCAATTTGGGTTTTAACTTCTTTTTTACAATAGCCGAAATAGTTATCCGCCAATATAGTGACAATAACGCCACGTTCATCTCTAGTTGTTAATTTAAATGCTTGGCCATCGTTATAAAGCTCATTTTCATTTTTCCAGCACATTCCATCTTTGCGCTGTCTTTCCGTCGCATCATCCCATTGCGGTAAATTTAATTCTTTTTTAGTTAATTTAACTAAATGGGGCGCTAAAATTACACAACCACTTTGGCCAGTCCAATGTTCTACATCTAACGCAGCATCAAACTCTGGTAAAGCAGGGTTACCACCATTACCAAAAATACTTTCTACAAAATCCAGGTTACTTACTAAAGTTCCTGGAGCAAAAAAGCGAATTTCCATGCTTTTTTGTTCTGAAAGCCCAGGAATAGCAGGACAAACAGCAGGCCTTAACAATAAAGAAGTAAACATATAAGCAGGCGATTCCTCATTTGCTGTATATGGCAACATAGTCATTTCTTTAGGTGGGTTTAAGGCATGTGCCAACACCGCAGCTGTTGTTTGCTTAGGGACTTCTTTTTTATCACCCGGAACAGGTAGTCCACCGGCGGTAACATGAAATGAACCTTTAGTCGTTCTTCTATCACTGGCAGGGTTATGTAGCACTCCTTGCTTAATGCGATAACTCGATACACATTCAGACTTAAAAGTATCTTTCCCTGCCGGCAAAGATAATTCTCTTGCTATGCCATGACGATCTAATTCAAATGTCAGTGTTGGTAATGTTGGTACGCTATCTAAATTTAGGTCAGCAAAATAGCTATCCAAGAAATCTTGTATTCTTTTATCAGCAGGGTAATGATAGGAATCTAGCTGCCGACTTTTTTCAACAAAACTACGCAGCATATCATCCGCAGTAGCCATAAAATCAACAGAGTCACCTTGTAAACATGTAGGTTGACCGCAAGAAGCCAATTTAAGGTTAATATACAAATGTAGCTTTTGATGTATTAAATCAGAGTCTTCCTCTGAAACATTCAAACCCAAGGCTTGTGATAAATTCACTTTTTTTCTCCTGATACGCAATCTTAAAATAAGAGTGCAATTTAATATTGAATAACTTTACTATTTAATATACTTCATATTACTCATTTAACAAGTTTTTACCTATAATTTATGCTTCCAAAAGCAACTAATACACCCCTAATAGCTAATATTTGTTAATAAAATATTACAAATCAATTATGTAGACCTTTACAATGTCTGTCATACATAATAATGGAAGCACAAACTCCTAA
>CAJVYL010000076.1 GCA_913009265.1 uncultured Methylococcales bacterium | reverse complement strand
GCGGCTCCAATTAAAATCATAAATACCATGCTTGTGACTCGCGTGGTGTTTTGCATGACTTCTTGTAAATTGCTTAAATTCAGTTGGTTTTTAAAAAAGGCCAGTAAAATTGCGCCAGAGGCACCAACAGCAGCAGCTTCAGTTGGTGTTGCTAAGCCACCCATAATTGAACCAAGCACTGAAAATATTAATAGTAAGGGAGCTGCAAGGCTTCTTAATATACGAAGATAAAAGCCTTTTTCTTTAATCACTTTTTCTGGTGCAGGCATTGAATCTGGCGAAAGCCATGCTGTAATTATAATGTAGGTTAAATACATCAAAACCAAGCCTAAACCTGGTAATAGAGCACCTGCAAACAAGTCACCTACCGACACAGTTTCAGGAGAGAAAATCCCCATATCTAATTGAGCTTGTTGATAGGCTGATGAAATAACATCACCCAATAAAACCAAGACGATAGAGGGTGGAATAATTTGCCCCAAAGTACCCGATGCGCAGATTGTTCCGCAAGCAATAGAAGGATTGTAGTTATTACGTAACATAGTGGGCAGTGATATAAGCCCCATGGTAACGACTGTTGCACCTACAATACCTGTACTTGCGGCCATTAACATGCCGACAAGCATAACGGCGATACCTAGTCCGCCTCTTAATGTACCAAATAATTCAGTAATAGATTCAAGTAGGTCTTCAGCAATTTTGGCGCGCTCTAGCATGACCCCCATAAATACAAATAGAGGTACTGCCATCAATGTTTGGTTATTCATAATGCCAAATAATCGATTAGGTAAGGCATTTAAGAAAGCAGCATCAAACACATCAAACTGTATTCCAACTGTTGCAAAGGCTAATGCTGTGCCGCTTAAAGCAAAAGCGACTGGGAAGCCAGTCAAAAGCACAATAAAAACAGCCCCAAACATCCATAAAGCTAAATAATTATCCATTTAAGTATTCTCCTTGCTTAAACCTAAAGCAATTAATAGGTTTTGTAAAAACAAAGAAATACTTTGTAAAATAAGTAGCCCTGCCATCAGAATAATAGAAGTTTTTAATAAATATACGCCAGGTAAGCCGCCAGAATTTCTTGAGCCTTCTTGAATTTCCCATGAATCAGCTACGTATTCCCAGCTACTCCAGATAATAAAACTGGTAACTGGAATAAGTAGAAAGAGTGTGCCCAAGCAATCAATCCAGGCTTGCGTTTTTATACTGCAACGTTGATAGAAGATATCCACTCTGACATGAGCATTGTGTTTCAAAGTATAAGCACTTCCCAGCATAAAAATAATGGCATGCATATATGAAACTGATTCTTGTAATGCTATCCACCCAAGGTCAAAGGCATAACGTAGGATAACAATAATAAAGGTAGTGATAACCATCACTAGAGTTAACCATGAGATAGTTTTACCCACCCATTCATTAAGCGAGTTAATTGTATTTATGCAGGCTTGGCTACTTTTAATTACGGTGGACATAAGGGAGCAGGTAAAAGGGGTTAATTTTACCTGAAAAACAGTTAATATTAAATTTTAACTCTTTGAAGTAGGTATGCTTACTCGAGAACGACTTTATTTCGGCCTGTTTCTTTGGCTTGATATAGGGCGTTATCTGCTCGCATAATTAAATCCTCAGCGGTATCACTGGTATTTAAACGAGAAATACCAATGGATACGGTAATTTTACCAATAGATTCACTGCTGTTCTTTTTCTTTAATCTACTATGCTCTAGAGCTACTCTTATTTTTTCGGCAATTTCAGCTGACCTTTTTAAGCTTGTATTGGGCATAACAACAGCTAATTCTTCACCACCATACCTTGCTGAAAAATGGTGAGGCTCAGCATGTTTTTTTAATAGATTACCAGTATATTTAAGAACACTGTCGCCAATAAGATGCCCATGAGTATCATTTACTAGCTTAAAATGATCTAAATCAAGCATAACAAGGCAAGATTCAGAACCGCTTGCCTGATCAATCATGTCATCTAACGCCTTATCAAAAGCCCCTCTATTTAATAGACCTGTTAGTGCATCTGTTGAGGCTGATTCTCTCACCTTTATTAGCTCTTTGCGTAATAGATCCATTTCCTGGTTAGCCGAATCTAATTCTTCTTTTAGTGATCGACTAATAGTTGCTAATCCTGTTGCTTCATTAGCAATTTCTGAAATTACTTCCTGTAAACCATTGCTTGTTTTAATTGAAGTAACTGTTGCTGCTTGCTCTTCAAAAACAATGCCTGCATCTGAAGCTTTTTGACCTGTTTCGGAAACAATATTACGAGTGTTATTAATGAGCTGTTCTAAATCCTGATTAATCTTGTTAAAAGACTCCAAAGAATTATCACTAATAAATTTGTTATATAGCTTTATTGATATTTCTTTATCAATAATTTTGTGCTGCTTTAATAGTGAATCAATCGCAGCACTTAATTTTTGGTTACTACCAGACACATGCTCATAGCTAAGAGCATAATTTATCGGCGTTGGCAGCATTTTATGCGTAGCTAAAAAAAGTAATATTTGTCGCAAGAAATGGGAGTTCTGATCTTCAGAGAAATCATAACTGGTAATAATTGACATAGAATATTAATTAATCGTCTAAATATAATTTATTAAAGATAGATTACAAAATTGTATTCGTCAACGTTTCTGAGCAAAAAATATCTATAGAGAACCTCTATATAATATAAAGGTATTTTAATAACTTGAGTAGATAATGCTGTTGAATTATTAAGCCATTAATTGTATTACTGAATTCTATTAATAATCCCTTCTAATTCTTCCAAACTAGTATAGTTAAAAACAAGCTTTCCTTTGCCACTTTTTTGATGATTAATAAGTACTTTTGCGCCAGTTTTTTCTGTTAGTTGCTCTTGTAATCTTAAGGTATCTGTATCCTGTTGCTTGGCAGGCGCCGATGTTTCTACAGCTAAATCTTTAACTAATTTCTCTGTCGCTCTAACAGTTAAACTTTGCTTAACAATTTTATTAGCAATTTCTATCTGTTTGTCACTCTCAAGAGTTAATATCGCTCTGGCATGCCCCATTTCAATTAAACCTTTAGCTAACAAGGCTTTCACTTCGCTGGGTAAATCAAGCAGTCTTAATAAGTTAGAAACCATTGCTCTTGATTTACCAACAGCATCAGCTACTTGTTGATGGGTCATATTAAATTCATCAACAAGTCTTTTTAACGCTTCAGACTCTTCTAGGGCATTTAAATCTTCCCGTTGGATATTTTCAATTAATGCGATTGCCATCGCTGTTTTATCGTCAATATCCCGTATAACAACAGGTATTTCCTGTAAAGCTGCTAATTGAGAAGCTCTCCAGCGACGCTCTCCCGCAATAATCTCATATTTATCTGCAGCAATTAATCTGACAATAATCGGTTGAATTACGCCTTGTGCTTTTATCGAATCTGCAAGTTCTTGTAGGGACTCGGGATTCATATCCTTTCGAGGTTGATACTTTCCTCGTTGCAAAAACTCTATGGGTAAGGTGTGTAAGTCTTGAGTTTTTTCTTTTTCTGCGGGTGTAACATCACCTAAAAGAGCATTTAACCCACGACCTAGTCCACGTTTCTTTACTGCCATATTATGTTTTCTCTTCTTTTCTAATCATTTCACCAGCCATTGCAATATAAGCAACAGCACCTCGCGATTTTTTATCATATTGAATGATAGGCAGGCCATGACTAGGAGCTTCTGCTAAACGTACGTTTCTAGGAATACACGTTCTAAAAACCTTATCACCAAAATATTCTTGCAACTGTTCTGATACATCTTTGGTTAAACGACTTCTATTATCAAACATGGTTCTTAAAATACCTTCAAGGTGTAAGCCTGGGTTTACGGTATCTCTAATATTTTTTAGTGTTGCCATTAATGCAGATAGACCTTCAAGCGCGTAATATTCGCATTGCATAGGAATTAATACGCTATCAGCTGCAACCATGGCATTTAAAGTAAGCATGTTTAATGATGGGGGGCAGTCAATCAAAATATAGTCATATTCAGATTTAACTTGCAATAGAGTATCTGCAAGTTTCCGCTCTCTATTTTTCTCATTCATTAAATGCACTTCAGCTGCCGTTAAGTCAGAGTTTCCTGGAATAACATCGAAACCAATTTCAGGGTTTTTGATTATAATTTCTGAAACAGGAACTTCTTCTAGCAATAACTCACAACTTGAATAATCAACGTCTTCTTTATCGACACCACAACCCATGGCGGCATTGCCTTGAGGATCTAAGTCTATCAGCAAAACTCTTCGGTTTGCTGCTGCTAATGATGCGGCAAGATTAACACTAGTTGTTGTTTTTCCTACGCCACCTTTTTGATTGGTAATGGCAATGATTCTACCCATGCTCAGCAACTCCTTCGATTCTAATTAAACATCTTTCTGCTTCAACTTCGGGAACGGTCAGTTGAATAATAGAGTGTGATGTTGTTAGTGCTTTGATTTCCGCACTGTCTGGTTGCTGCCCTTTCATTGCTAATAATATACCTGCTGGCGCTATTAAATGTTTCGTCAACGCCATAATATCTTGCAGGCTAGCAAATGCACGCATAGTAACTGTTGAAAATAAGGTATCAGGTTTAAAGTTTTCAACTCGGCTGTGTTGAACGCTTACATTTTTTAATTTCAACTCTAAAATAGCTTGTTGCACAAAACGTGTTTTCTTTGAGTTTGAATCCACTAAAACAAACTCAACATCAGGTAAAAAAATAGCTAAAGGAATTCCTGGCAAGCCAGCTCCTGTGCCTATATCTGCCACTCGATTGCCGTGAATAAAGGGTAAAACAGTTAAACTGTCCAAGATGTGCAGGCGAGTCATATCCTCTCTATTACGAACAGCTGTTAAATTATAAGTTTTATTCCATTTTTCAATTAGCTTTATAAAAGCCAGTAATTTTTCTAGTTGTTCTGTATCACTTTTTATCTCAAGTGATTGCAAGCCTTGCTGCAGTATTTTTTGGCAGTTTTCCATTAAGCAGATTTCTTCTTTAAATGAACGAGTAATAAGGAAATCGCTGCTGGCGTAATGCCAGGAATGCGAGATGCTTGCCCTAGTGTTTCAGGTCTCTGTATTTTTAGTTTTTCGCTAACTTCATTAGATAGACCCGATACTAGGCTGTAATCTTCATCCATAGGTAGCTTTAAGTGGTTATATCGTTTGGTTCGATTTATTTCTGTTTGCTGTCTTTCAATATAACCAGCATATTTAGCTTGTATTGCAACTTGTTCGGCAACTTGTTCGTCGGTGTTTTCAATATCAGCAAAGGCTAGTAAATTGTCTACATCAACTTCTGGGCGATGTAATAAAGCAAACATACTGGCTTCTTTTTTTAATTCTTTGCCCCATATTTTTTCTGCTTCCTGAGCTTTCTCTGTTCCGGCTCTTACCCACAACTTGCTTAATTGCTGTTGTAATTGAGCAATGGATTCTCGTTTCTTTTCAAAAGTTTGCCACCGATTATCATCAACTAAACCTAATTCGTAACCTTTTTCTGTTAAACGCAAGTCAGCATTATCTTCTCTTAATAGTAAGCGATATTCTGCTCGGCTAGTAAACATGCGGTAAGGTTCTTGTGTACCTAGAGTGATAAGGTCATCTATCATTACACCGATATATGCTTCATCCCTTGCTGGACACCAGCTCTCCAATCCTTTTACCTGCCTAGCTGCATTTAACCCTGCAATTAGGCCTTGGGCACCAGCTTCTTCGTAACCCGTTGTGCCATTTATTTGTCCGGCAAAAAACAAACCCATCATATGTTTAGTTTCTAATGATGATTTTAAATTAATAGGATTAAAATAATCATATTCAATTGCATAGCCTGGACGAATAATAACGGCATTTTCAAATCCCAGCATAGATTGCACAAATTGATATTGAATATCAAAAGGTAAGCTGGTTGAAATACCATTAGGGTAGACTTCATTTGTAGTTAGACCTTCAGGTTCCACAAATATTTGGTGCGAATCGCGATCAGCAAAGCGAACCACCTTATCTTCAATTGAAGGGCAATAACGAGGACCAACACCATCAATAATACCAGTGTACATAGGTGAGCGATCCATGCCAGAACGAATAATATCGTGAGTTTGACTGTTGGTTCGCGTTATATGACAAGGAATTTGTTGAGGGTGCTGGTCTCTAGATCCTAAATATGAAAATACTGGGAGAAGGTCATCACCGGGCTGAGCTTCAAGCTTGCTATAATCAATGCTTCGGCCATCAATTCGAGGTGGCGTACCTGTTTTTAAACGGTCAACTTGAAAAGGAAGTTCGCGTAAGCGGTCAGCTAAAGCAATAGATGCCGCTTCACCAGCCCTGCCACCCGCATAATTTTCAAGACCTATATGGATAAGCCCCCCAAGAAAAGTGCCCGTGGTCAATACCACCGCTTTTGCAGAAAAGTCTAAACCCATTTGGGTTTTAACACCCACAATTTTGTCACCTTCTACAATAAAATCAGAGACTGTTTGTTGAAATAAAGTAAGGTTTTCTTGGTTTTCTAAAGTGGAACGTATAGCTAGTTTGTACAAGTTGCGGTCCGTTTGAGCGCGTGTTGCACGAACTGCAGGACCTTTGCTGGAATTTAATGTTCTAAACTGGATGCCAGCCTTATCAGCAGCTTGAGCCATTGCTCCACCAAGGGCATCAATTTCTTTGACCAAATGCCCTTTGCCTATTCCACCAATGGCAGGGTTGCAGCTCATTTGCCCTAAAGTATCAATATTTTGGGTGAGTAACAGTGTATTAACACCAATGCGCGCAGAGGCGAGTGCAGCTTCAGTGCCAGCGTGGCCACCGCCTATGATGATAACGTCAAAATTTTTCTGGAAAGTCACAACAATTCTATGTTCAAATAAAGGGGTATATTAATATCATATGCTGATTAATCCAATTTATTTTAAGGTGTTTCTATGAAAAAAATGAAGAAATCAAAGGGATTAGCTGAAAATCTAGTTAAAAACCCTGTGGCAAAGTTTGCTTATCAATTTAATAAAGCACAAGCTTATAAGGATAAAACTAAATATCAACGCTCTGCTAAACATAAAGGCAAGGAGCCTTTTCCAATGATGCTTTTAGTAGTATTGGAAAAGGTTTCTTCTCTGTTTTTCAGAACTAAGTTTGCTTGAATCTATACGATATAGAGTCAATAATCACACCAAAATTATTATATTTATAGTGTAATTGTTTTTTGTCTACTGGCTTATTTATTAATCGGCCAAACGCTCAATCATGCTTTCAGCTTGTTTGGCAAATTTCTTTAGATCGCCACTTTTTATTGTTTCAATAGGGATAACAATGGCAGAGTCTATATCAATAAAAATATGTACATATTTATCCAAATAATCTACCCGTAACATATCTGCCCATGGCGTCTTATGTTTGCCACCAGGTGATTTTTCCGATAAATGTTCTTGGTCTATTTTTAGGGAATGTAGCCCAAAAATATCAGCTTTCTCTTTATCAGTGTACTTTTCAAGGAATTGTCTACGCATATCCATTTTTATTGCATAGGGTGAAAATATCCCCCAGCCAACAGATAAAAGCGTAATGTATGCTGTTGTCATCATATCAGCATAATAAATGTAATAAAAAAGACCGATAAGTAACATGATGCCAGGAACCACCATTTGATGTTTACGCAGGCTTTTTTGCAATTCAATATCGTTTTTAAGACATAATTCATTGAAATGAACTAAATCTTCTTCTCGGAATAAGTACTCTATTTCATACATATTTATTTTTTTAATTATTTTGTGATTATGGAATAAGGAGGTTTCAAATCCTCTCTTATTAATAAGTTTGTACCTTAGCCTTTGGTTTCAGTAACAATTGTATCAACACCGTTACTCTTTAGTCGTTTTTTTAGAATAGCAATTTGAGAGGAGCTTTTAAATGGCCCCATTTTTACTCTATTCCAGATAACTCCACCAACCGTTGCTTTTTCAACTCTTGATTCTATCCCAATTAAAGCAAGTTTAGCTCTTAATTTGTCTGCTTCATCAAAGTGGCGAAAAGACCCCGCTTGTACGGTGTATGTGCTGGCTTTTCTTTTTCCTACGTGCTCTTCTCGTCGACGGGTATATATTTCATGATCAGGAACTACAATCTCAGTTTCAGGGAGAATAGTGTAAAAATCATAGCGAGGCTCAACCCTAGCTTTATCTTGGCGTTTTGGTGTTTTTTTAGACTGAGTGACTACCTTTGTCGCTGGCTGTTGTTTCTGAGGTTCTGTTTTTGGACTAGAGCCTTTTAAAAACATTAAAAAGATTATAAAGAAAGCTATTAATAAAGCAATCAAGAGCCATTTCCACCAGACAACTGTATGTTGTTGAGTTGTCTTTTTTCTTGAAGAGGCTCTGTTTTTATAATCGCGAGGCATTACATCGACTCTGGTGTATTAATGTTTAATAGCGATAAGCCATTTGAAAGCACTTGCTTAGCTGCACAGATAAGGTTTAGTCTGGCATTTCTTACTGCTTCATCATCAACTAAAAATTGATGTGCATTATAATAGGTATGAAAACTATTGGCTAAATCACGTAAGTAATGAATTAGTTGGTGTGGCTCATACTGTAATGCAGATTTTTCAAGTGTTTCAGGGTATTTAGATAAAAGCGTAATCAACGCAGTCTCATGCGACTCCGTCAGTTTATCTAAGTTATCCATTCCTAAATTTAGATTTCTTTTTAGGCCTTTTTCATCAAGCTGACGCAATACACTGCATACGCGAGCATGAGCATATTGCACGTAAAAAACAGGGTTTTCATTTGTTTTCGACGTTGCTAATTTTAAATCAAAGTCCATATGCTGTTCTGATTTACGCATCACATAAAAAAAGCGCGCTGCATCTGTACCCACTTCGCTACGTAGCTGGCGTAAAGTAACAAATTCTCCGGAGCGTGTGGACATGGGAACTTTCTCTGTGCCGCGATACAGTATCGCAAATTGCACCAATAAAACTTTAAGTTTTGATTCATCAGCACCTAAAGCTCGCATTGCTGCTCTCACTCTAGGTATATAGCCGTGATGATCTGCTCCCCAGATATTAATAATTTGATCGAATCCACGATCTAATTTATTCATGTGATAAGCAATATCAGAAGCAAAGTAAGTTGATTGACCGTTATCCCTCACTACCACTCGATCTTTTTCATCGCCAAGTTGACTAGACGCAAACCAAGTGGCCCCATCTTTTTCGTATATGTAGCCAGCTGTATCTAATCTATTTAGAGCGTCTTTAATGGAGTTGTCTTCCATTAAACTACGCTCGGAAAACCACTCTTGATAACTAACACCAAACTCTTCTAAGTCATCTTTAATATCATCAAGAATAACAGTAAGACCTGCTTGAAATAAATCACGGTAAAGTGATTGGCCTAATAGTGTTTTTGCTCTACTAATAAGGGCATCAATATGAAGCTCTTTGTCGCCACCTTGAGGTTCGTCGGCAGGAATATCTTCAGTAACAAGTTCAACAGGGTGGCGATATTCATTTCCAGAATTTTTGTGGATATTAAAAGCAATATCTCTAATATATTCACCACGGTAACCATTACTTGGAAATACAACGACTTCACCGCACTCTTCTAGATAGCGTAGCCAAATACTTGTTGCAAGAATATCCATTTGACGACCAGCATCATTTACATAGTATTCTTTAGAAACATCAAAACCTACTGCATGTAATAAATCAGCAACAGCAGAGCCGTACGCAGCACCTCTACCATGCCCAACATGCAAAGGGCCTGTTGGGTTTGCAGAAACAAACTCAACTTGAACTTTTTTCCCATTTCCAATCTGGCTTAAGCCGAAGTTTTGGCCCCCATCATGAATTTGCTTAATAATTTGAAATTGAGAGTCTGCAGTAATAAAGAAGTTAATAAAACCTGGTCCGGCTATTTCTACTTTTGATACTAATGAGTCTTCTGGTAGCAACAAGATGATTTTGTCAGCAAGTTGGCGAGGATTTGTTTTTGCTGGTTTTGCGAGAACCAATGCTAAATTGGTTGCAAAATCACCATGCTTTGCGTCTTTTGTGCGCTCAATATTAATTTTTGGCATTATTTCTTGATCTAGAATGCCTTCAGATTTAAGACTTGCAATTACGTGTTGTAGCAAGGTTTCAAGCTTTTGTTTCATTATATATTAAGGTAGTGAAAGAGCAACAAACCCGACATTATCCATGAAAAATGATTGTTTCGCCAATAATGAAAAACTAAAAGCGATAAAGTTATCGATAAGCCAACGTGATTGTTTAGCATTTGGGGATAGCTTGTTTTCAACTTGCTTTAATGGCAACTGAAAGCTATAATCGACAGGCTATAAGCTATGGGTTTTGAATGTGGCAAAGAAATCTAAATATTCAACGATACAAAAAGTATTGCTAATGCAGGCTTCTATTGCTGTCAGCGTGAGTATCGGTTTTTTAGTTTATGCTGGGGAAAGTTGGGGGATTTCATCAATTATTGGTGGGATGACTGCATTTTTACCCAACTTGTATTTTGCATATCGAATATCTTTAGCCAACGGGGAAAGTGCAAAAAAAATTGTACAGTCCTTCTATAGCGGGGAATCAAGAAAAGTCTTGATGACATGCGCATTATTTGCAATAGCTTTTCAGGTACCAGGAGTGCAGTTCTTTCCGTTGATGGCCTGTTTTGTGAGCGTATTATCAGTTTTTTGGCTTGCGCTTATTTTATTTGCGCAAGATTTTGAATTTAAGAGTGTGAGATAAGATGGCTAGTGAAGGCGGTACTACGGGGTATATTGTTCACCATTTAACACCATTATCGGTGGGTGAAGGTTTTTGGACGTTACATTTAGATACCCTGTTCTTTTCAGCAGCGCTTGGTGCTTTGTTTATTTGGTTTTTTAAATCAGTTGCAGAAAAAGTAACAACAGGTGTTCCAGGACTTGCACAAAATTTTGCTGAAATGATGATTGAGTTTGTTGATCAGCAAGTTAAAGATACCTTTCATGGTGAAAGCAAATTAATTGCCCCTCTTGGCTTAACAATTTTTTGCTGGGTATTCCTATGGAATATGATGGATTTATTACCTGTAGATTTATTATCACTCATTAGCTCATTAATGGGGATTGAATACTTACGCGTAGTACCTAGCACAGATTTAAACGCTACCTTTGCTTTATCAATCAGTGTTTTTATCTTAATTATTTTTTATAGTATTAAAATAAAAGGTGTTTTCGGTTTTGCTAAAGAACTGACATGTACACCATTTGGACCTTGGATGATGCCTTTTAACTTATTGTTAAAAGTGGTTGAAGAAATAGCAAAACCAATCTCTTTGGCTCTTAGGCTTTTTGGCAACTTATATGCTGGTGAGCTAATTTTTATACTTATTGCTTTATTGCCTGCGTTTCTTCAGCCGTTACTTAGCTTTCCATGGGCAATATTTCATATTCTAATCATTGTGTTACAAGCTTTTATATTTATGGTATTAACTATCGTATATTTAAGTATGGCGCACGAAGATCACTAATTCTTTTTTAATTTTAACTTTAAATATAACAATACTTTTGG
>CAJVYL010000075.1 GCA_913009265.1 uncultured Methylococcales bacterium | reverse complement strand
ATTGCTTCTCATGATGGAATAGGTCTACGCCCTGCAGAGGGTATTTTACCTGAGTCGGAAGTCTTATCATTAGTTGATGGTATGCATGAATATGGCGGCTATGTCAGTATGCGTACTGATCAACTTGGTAAAGAATCTCCTTATGAGATTAATATTGCTTTATTTGATGCCTTAAAAGGAACACATTTGGGCAAAGATGAATATCAGGTGCAACGATTTATTTGCGCACATACGGTTATGGTTGCTTTGCAAGGTATACCTGCACTCTATTTTCACAGTATTACAGCAACAGGTAATGATTATCAAGGTGTTGAACAAACCGGGCGTACCCGTTCAATTAATCGACGAAAATGGCAATATGATGAACTATTGGACACACTAAATAACCCCACCTCTCCCCATGCTATGGTGTTTCATGAATTAAAACGTTTGCTAAAAATACGTCGCAGACAAACGGCTTTTCATCCTGATGCCATACAGGAAACAATTTCATTAGGTGAAAACTTGTTTGCTTTTTGGCGTATCAGTACAGATATGCAGCAGCGTATTTTAGCAGTCAGTAACCTAAGCCCTAAAATTCAGATATTAAAATTACCCGAACATCCTTTAGTTGAAGGATCCGGTGTCTGGAGAGATTTAATTGAAAGGACCGCATTAGGAAAAAATACCCGTGAACTAAAGCTGTACCCTTATCAATCAGCCTGGTTGGAAGCGTTAGATTAAACAAAATGTTCTATAGAAATAGCCTTCTTCAGCGGAAGAATGCTTAAATCAACAGCAGAGAGGCAAAACCAATGCCGTTGACTTAGGAAATGAGGCTTTAGAGGCTGCGAAAGTATTCGGTTTTAGCTCCCCTCTTTGGAAAAGAGGGGCTGGGGGAGATTTTATTATAAAAATAAAGCTTTTAATATCAGTGTGTATTGTTTTATAAAATCCCCCTCTATCCCCCTTTTCCAAAGGGGGAGGTTAAAAAGAGAATACTTTCACAGTCTCTAAAGCCTCACTTCCTAACATGTTATTGAATCTTTTTTGTCTTAACTCAACAGCATTAAGAGCCAATCCTCACACAAAAAACCTTTAGGCATTATCTTCTTCAACCGCATCATGTAAACGTTCAAGAATATCTGGAATAGCATTGGTTACACGATTCCAGCTTGGTATAAACGGTGTTTCACTGGGTCTTTCCAAAAAGGCATCACCCGCTCTAATAATATGCTGAGCAAATAACTCTACCGTTTTTTCCTCTTGGTGACGATCAAATACCAAACCATTAATCATTGCATCACTGTAATAAGCTTCAACTGTGTCCAATGCTTCACGGTAATAGGTTGCTTTCAGTGTTCTAAAAACTTCTTTACTCAATACCTCACCTTCCGTCGCTAATTTACGGAAAATAGCTTTGGCAATATCAATACTCATTTTAGATAAGCCTTCATCCACATTATCTGGTGATAACTCCTGATGCTTATGATCATAAGCATCAGCAATTTCTACCTGACAAATATGCTTTCTCGACTGGTTTCTATACATTTCTGATAAAACACCAATTTCCAGCCCCCAATCACTCGGTATGCGAATTTCTTTAATGGTATCCATTCTTGTTGCAAATTCACCCGATAATGCATATCGAAAGCTGTCCAGATAATCCAAATAATCCATGGGGCCAATTACTTTTTTCAATGCTCTTATTAACGGGGTAACTAATAAGCGGCAGACGCGACCATTTATTTTTTGATCGGCCATTCGATAATAGTAGCCTTTACAAAACTCAAAGTTAAAGGCTGGATTTGCGACGGGGTAAAATAACCGTGCTAATAGTTCACGTTCATAGGTCAAAATATCACAATCATGCAAAGCAATAGCTTCAGATCGCCCAGAAGCAATAGCATATCCATAGCAAAACCAAACATTACGACCTTTCCCCATCTCTTTGGGCGCAATACCTTTATCAATGAGCTGTACATTTAGCTGGCGTAACTTTGGCCCATCATTCCATAAAATTCGATGATGCTGAGGCAACACGCTAAAAAACTCTTTAGCATACTCAAACTGTTCTTTAGTCGCGTTATCCAGCCCTATAATCACTTCATTCAAGTAAGACACTTGAGCAATTTGATCCACAATGGGTTTTAGAGCAGGGCCTTTGAGTTCTGAAAATAAGGAAGGCAACACCAGTCCCATAGGTCTTTGAGTTGAGAACCTTTCTAGTTCAGCCTCCATACCTGAAACATTATCCTTATTTAATCGGTGAAGGGTGGTAATCGTTCCATTCTGAAAAAAGTCACTCATTGCATTATCCTATGTTCAGGTTTTTGAATAGCTCATCTATTGCTTCTTGCCAACCCATGGGGGCTATGCTTTTTGATTTAACAATAGTCTCTGGGCTTTTGCTAATTTGCAATGATTCTCCGTTGTTTTTACGGATAATCGCTGCATAATCAGCTTGCTCCAACATTCTCAAATCATTCTGACTATCACCTAGAGCAATAACCAATGTTTTTGAGTCTAAATTAAATCTATTCAACAACCATGCCATTGCTGTGCTTTTGTCATTTTTTCCCATCACATGCAGAAACCGTCCCCCTTGAATTAGCTGTAAGCCCTGATGATTAAGTTTTTCTTCAAACATCTTCAGCTTATCTTCTCCATCCAACCAAAGTAAGGGTTCACTCGCCAAGCGTTGTTTTGCTTGAGTTGCTTCAATTTCAGGCAGTCCAGTTTCCAACATAAGCCCTTTAACACTAAAGTCATTAAATCCCTTAAACTCAAACCCGTCAATTTCACGCAATGACTTTAATATATTAAGAATCTTATGATAGGGAATGCCAAGAATGATTTGTTCCATTGCATTATCAGTTCCTGATATTTTGCCATCAGGTAAAAAAATAGCTGCACCATTTTCTACTGAAAATGCCCAGTTAATGTGCATTTTTTCTCGGATCTGTTTTATTTCAGCAAATGTTTTACTCGAATTAATAATAAGTGGAATCTGCATTTCTTTAATTTTCTTTAATGCAGGTATCGCTTCAGCAAAGCTGTAGTCATGATGATCAAGTAAGGTACCATCCAGATCAGTAAAAATTATGTAATCATTCATTATATTGTCATTCTAAACAGGTAAAAGAGTCTCTATTTAATTTTTTTGGTTAAGCGTTTATAAACCTCCCCATTAAAACACGTCTGGTATAAGAAATGCTTTCAAATAAATACGCAACATTACAATGGAACAACAATGACAATTAGCGTATTTGATATATTCAAGATAGGAATAGGTCCATCAAGTTCACATACTGTAGGCCCTATGAAAGCAGCACTTACCTTTGTTGAAACATTACAGCAACAACAGCTTTTACAAACAGTAGACAGTATTAGCATCGATCTTTTTGGTTCACTCGGTGCGACCGGTAAAGGCCATGGTACACATAACGCCGTCATACTCGGTTTATTAGGCGAATCTCCAGAGTCAATCAATCCCGATACTATTGATAGTAAACTCACATCGATAAGACAGACCTCTCAATTACCATTATTGAATCAGTTTAATATTCGCTTTAATGAACCTGAACACCTCATTTTTCATAGAAAAGCATTAACACTTCATGCTAACGGCATGCGTTTTAGTGCAAAGGATCAAAACCAAAATAACTTATTGGAAAAGGAATTTTATTCAGTCGGTGGCGGCTTTGTGGTGAGTGAATCCGGTTTTTTAAATACTGCTGCCAATAATGATGCCTGCTTCCCTTACCCCTTTAGAACAGCAGATGAATTATTAAAGCTCTGTATGACACATAAATGCTCCTTTAGCCATATTATGTTTAATAATGAAAAAGCTTGGTTAAGTGAGCAGGAAATTAAAACCAAGCTACTAAGTATTTGGCATGTGATGCAAGGCTGTGTGCAACGAGGACTCACTCAAACAGGCACCTTACCGGGGGGCATGAAAGTTAAACGCAGAGCAGCTGGCCTATATCAACAACTGACGGATCAAAAATCCAATTCTTCATCAAAAATGCCTATAGGTGCATCAGACTGGGTGAATTTATATGCCTTAGCAGTAAGTGAAGAAAATGCGGCTGGAGGTCGTGTTGTTACTGCGCCAACCAATGGTGCTGCAGGCATTATTCCTGCCGTATTACATTATTACTGGGAGTTTTGTGACGGCAATGAAGAAGGTGTTATCCGGTTTTTACTGACAGCGGGCGCTATTGGGTTTTTATATAAAGAGAATGCTTCAATTTCAGGTGCCGAAGTCGGGTGTCAGGGGGAAGTGGGGGTTGCTTGTTCTATGGCAGCCGGGGCATTGGCGGAAGTCCTCGGTGGCACAGCTGAACAAGTCGAAAATGCAGCTGAAATTGGTATGGAACATAATTTAGGTTTAACTTGTGACCCTGTCGGGGGCTTAGTGCAGGTTCCCTGTATTGAACGAAATGCCATGGGATCCGTTAAAGCCATTAATGCCGCTAGGATTGCCTTACGAGGTGATGGAACTCATTTTGTTTCTTTAGACAAAGTTATTAAAACCATGAGAGAAACAGGGGCTGATATGCAAACGAAATATAAAGAAACTTCTCGAGGTGGGTTGGCTGTTAATTTGATTGAGTGTTAAATTATCTGGATTTCACTCCATTTCCCAATCCTCCCACCTTAATCCCGTCACCCGTGAAAACTCCCCCGTATTATGCGTTATTAACACCACATTATAAGCTCGCGCTGTAGCAGCAATCAGTATATCATTCGGCCCGATAGGCTTCCCTTGTGCGGCTAAATCTGCGCGAATTTGCCCAGCTTCTTCTGCACAACGATCATCAAAGCTTAGGCTGGACAGCGGCTTAAAGAATCGCTGTAATAGTTGTAAATTGGCTTCCACTCGCTGACTATGCCGCGCGCCATAAAGCAGCTCGGCTTTAACAATACTGCATAGCCCGATTTCAGAGGGTGGGTGTTGCTGCATGTGTTTGATAATATTGCTAGAACTTTGATTCATCAGACGTATACAGGCATTGGTGTCTAATAGGTACATTAATTAAATCCTTCGCGCTGTTCGTAGTCACCTTGAGCAGGGCGCTCTAATGCCTCCCCCTTCCAAGTGCCAAACAGTTGAAAGTAATCTTCTGGCCATTGATTTTCGACTTCTTTTTTTACTAGGAGCGCGAGGTATTTTGATACAGAAAGGTGGGATTGTTCGGCTTTTTCTTGTAATTTACTGGCGACGTCATCCGGAACGTAACAGTGTAATTGGCTCATGACTTACCCCCAAATAGATTTGCTATATGTGGATAATAGCACATAAGGATATTAAAGCAGGAATATCCAAATAACTAATATATTCTAGGTTTAAAGGAGCTAGTTACCCAACTCCTTTAAACCGCTATTGCTTACTTATCCTTCTTTGTGAGCAACTCTTTTACAAAAGGTAAACCCGTTTCCAGCCATTTGACCCACAAGAATTTAGAAGAACTTTTCACAAAACAAGCCAGCTTTTTAACAACTGTTGTTGCATTATCACAGCCAATACTCTTAAGTTTTTCTTCTATCACTGTACTCCATAATGGGTATCGTTCACCTTCAGCATTAACAAATGCTTTATTAAACAGCCACATTTCTAAAATTGAAACTGTCCACATAAAAGCAAAGGCGATTGCCATACCTCCCCCTGCAAAAATAACCAACCATGCAAAAATAGGGTGTAATTTGGTTAGCCACCAGGACAAAATATCTACCACTAAGAAGATGTAGGGCATACCAATGGCGATACATTTATATTTATTGGTACTGGTTTCAGCAAAAGTAAAAATCAATCCGACAAACATAAAAATAAAACTAATACCGAATAAATGAATATGTGAAACACGGGTCAACGATGCAAACGTTGCCCCTTCATCTTGTTTAGTTAATTCTTTTAAAGCTTCAAAATCAGTAAAATCAGGAATTCCTGATGCCCCTTCGTTATGGCACATCACACATTTGGTATCGATGATTTTTTTCACGCCCAAAGAGATATATTCAGAGTGTTTAGCCCCATCTCTATCCCATTGCATAATCACAAATCGCTCGGGATCAGTAGCATTGTCCTTCATCGAGCCATTTAGTTTAGTTTCAAGCACAGTACCTGAGCGATTACCATAGTAGCTGTATACAATGTCATCGACGGATAAACCAAACTCCCCATCAGCCATGCCATGTGTAAATAATATTTGAACTAAAGCAAAAAAATAGCCAAATGCAACAGCTGTTAAATAGCCGGTAAAAAGTACTTTTACAGGCGAATCAAAATCTTTTAAATGAGGAAGTTTATAGGTCATAGGTAGGAATAAAATAATTAAGGGCTATATTATAAAATGTTTATATATTTATTTTCTATTGATTTAACTACATTTAACCTTCATCCATATCTTCAAGCTCAAAATTAAGTGCTTTTGTAGAAATCCATAGTTCAGTGATTGATGTTAACAAGGACAATATAATTAAAACCATGGCTACTATAAAAACGATATTAGCCACTGGCTGCATCCCAGCATAAATGAAGGCCATCGTCATAATGCAGCTAATAATTCCTGCTACCGCTAGTATCTGCATAGTAATAATAAGTTGAATTCTACGTCTTAAACTTGCAATTTGTTTTTTGGCAACAGGGCTTTGTGTTTTTTTAAATCGATAGTGCAGATCTCTTGTTCTATTAGCGATTGCTAGAAATCGGTTAGCGTAGGCTAAAAACAAGACTGAAATAGCTGGAAATAACAGTGCCGGCGTTGTAATACTAATATCCATTTTTATTCCGTTTTAATATCAACTAATAAAATTCTATCCTTATCCAGTCGTATAGAAAGGGTTTTGCATAATAGTTCTGTATCAAAATCTTTATACCTCTCAGATGTGACAAAACGGTGTAGCTCCAGGTTTTCTGTTTTCTCTAACGCTAATAAATGATAAAAATAAGACCGCCATGACCAGTTAAAACCAATTTTTAAGGAATCCGTATACCACTTGCTATTGGTAAAGTTAAAATTAGGCGATGTTTGTATACCTTGGTTATTACATAAATAAAACCTTAAAATTCCTGTTTCCTCAAAGTTTAAGCTTGCCAATTCATTTAAATTAAAATCATGTTGTAACTTCTCCTTTAAGTGAATAATTAATCGCTTAATTCCATTAATTTTAATGATTTTCTGTTGTTGCTTTACTAGCGTCTTATTTAAAAACTTAGACCTTAAGGAATTAATATGCTTTTCATACGCGAGCTCCTCCTGAAACCCGGCTTGTGCTTCTGAGAACAAAAACCCTTGTAAAAATTGTGCGCCGCAGTTTAGACCAAATACAAACTCATCAGCTGTTTCAACCCCTTCACAAACAATACGACAACCTGATCGTTTGCTAAGCCGTGCTAATAGATGAACGACATCACTGGCAATTCCACCTTTTGCCGCTTGTTTAAATAAACGCATGTCTATTTTGATGATATCTGGTCTGATTGCCATCACTCGTTCAAGTTGAGAAAAACCAGCTCCAAAATCATCAATAGCGACTTTTAAACCATTCTTTCTATAGACACTAACCAATTTTACCAATCGATCTATATCACCTTCTGTTTCAGTAATTTCTATAATTATTCGACTTCGATCAATACCAAGCTCATCAATCATCTGTAATGTCGGTAACTCATTCATATTACTAACATACTCAATCCAGGCTGAGGAAATATTCAAGGTCAAATAACTTTGGCCTGGTAATTTAGAGAATTTCTCCAAGGCCTGCCTGCGAACACTTCTATCTAGTTCAATAAGTTGTATAACGTCAATATCTTTATTACAAAATACTTCTCCTGCTGAAACAACTTGCTTATTTTTATCCAATTGCCTAGCTAGCGCTTCATAGCCAATTACTTTTCCACTAGCAACGCCAACAATAGGCTGAAAGTAAGGGAAAATTTCATTCATTTGTTTCATAGTATTTTTTATTTAAGCAATTCAGCCATTGAAATAACATTTTTTGCCATTTCAGATATAGCAATATTCCGGTCCATCGCTAGTTTTCTAAGCGTATGGTAAGACTCATCTTCAGAAAACCCGCGAGTTTTAATCAAAATGCCTTTAGCTCTATCAATCAATTTACGTTCTTCAAGTTTTAACTTAGTTTGTGTCAGTTCATCTTTGAGCTTTTTTTGTTCATTAAATCGAGCGATAGCAATATGTATAATTGATTTAACACGTTTACTTTCAATGCCATTAACAATATAAGCACTCACTCCCGTTTTAATGACTTTATTAATCGCTTTAGCATCATCTGCATCAGAAAAAAGAATGATTGGAACAGCATAAACCTCATTGATTTCTATAATAGTTTGTAAAACCATTTCAGTTAATTCACTGGCATTAAATAAGATGATAGTAGGCCTGATGGTATCAATAAGCTGCGAAATATCCAGCCCTTGAATCGCCATTGTCACGGTATTAATACCTTGATTGATCAGTATTTTTTCTAGTTCTTTGCTGTTTGATATTTGTTCAATAACCAAAACATTTAGAGCATTCATAAAGGACTACATTAATTGGGTTGATTCGATGTTGTTTCTAAGCTTTCCTACAATAAAGCAGGATTCATGCCGACTGTAATATTCGATTGTTTTTTATGATAACTATTAACTAGATTAGCCATAAATAGCTTACTAGATGTCGGCTGTTCTAGCTGGAGGAGTGATACTGAATTGAATTAGGTGCATTCTCCTTTTCGATGCACCAAAAAAGACTACTACATTATTTTAGGTATTAATTAAGAGCAGGAAGGTATTTAACGAATACATGCCCCCATCCATAGGAAGCCAGAATTTTATTAAATCCCTCAGCACACTTACAAGCCACAGGTTTATAAAAAACCAGTAAATTACCAAGCTATTTTTATCGGTAAAAGGCAATGCTATTAGGTTTAGCTTTTGTAGCCTTGATGAAACAACGTAAAATCAAGGTTTAGCTGAAATTTCCCTTGATTTCGTTTCACTACATCAAGGCTACATTCTTTTATTCTCTTTAACCTGTGGTTAAATAATAGCCATATAAGTTTCTATCAACACATTGCCGAATGGATAGTGTTTAGAAATTTACACCAGCTTGTAGCCAGAAGTTTTGGGTATCTGTTCCATGTTGATCTGCATCATAATAAGCATATTTGGCTAATAATGAATAATGTTTACCAAACTTCTTAACTGCTAAAAAATCCCATTCTTTTCCGTAATCAATACTTCCAGTATCATCAGCAAAATCATGGTAAACACCCATTAATTTTACACCATGAACTTTTCCACTAATAGCTGTATAGACATCTCGCAGACCATTAGCAGGTGTATTTAGGAACTGATCAGACCAACCATTGAATGCGTGCCCTGTTGCAAGAGGTGTCGAAAAAGCCCCTGTAGCAGTTCCACCTAATTGCTCCATCCCAACTTTTGCCGTTACACCAAAGGCCTTTGCTCCCCCCATCACATGATAATAATCTACTTCATATTGATTTGGGTTTTGTTCAAAATCTTTTTGGAAAGCATATTCTAGTCTGTACAATGCTTTAACATCATCAGTCACTTTTTTGCCGCCAACAAAACTAAGTCCGTAGGTTTGGCTTGAAACAGCATGTCCTTCGTTATTATCAATCCAATAGCCGTAGCCTGTAAGCTTCCCATAACCTTTAAAGTTATAGGCAACATTAGCCAGCTCTGTTTGCATAGGCTGAACAACTGAGGTGATATGCTGTCTTTGGTTAATGTAACCTACTTTAACCGTGGTGTTTGCTAGTGATTTATTGGTTACCATCACCGCATCATAAGTCGATTCCATTTGACGCCAGCCGACGTTGCCGATAAAACGATCATTATCAATTTTAATGCGTTGACGACCTACTTTAACTTCTGTATCGGGAATCCCTTTGTAGCTAACCCACAATTGATTTAGCTCATGTTCTTGTGGGTCTAGGATTTTTTCGTAGCCTGCTTTATCATTTCTCCCACTATTGTATGTGTTAGCACCAAAATCTTGATTGGTTTCATATTCTGCATAACCTTGCAGGCCTGCAAATTCAGGTGTTAAATAACCTAAGCGCAAACGAACTGTTGATGCATCAGCGTGGTCTTTATCAGGGTTTTTACTATCATCCTGCTCAAAGCGATAGCGCAAATCAAATTTCACTTGACCATATTTAGCATCCGCCTGACCAAATTTTAATGCGTTTTCGATTTCTTCATTAAATCCAGCAGAGGCAGTTTGTGTTCCAGACATTGCCAATAAAGCAATAGAGAAAGCAGACATGCCTACGCGCCCGCTTTTAGTAAGTTGTTTATATGCCATAATATGAGGTTCCTATTAATATTTAAAATAAGTATTTGTTAAAATTCGTTTAAAAAGCAAAAACGCTGACTGATTGAATCAGCTTTTAATGTGCTTGATCACACTCTTCCAAAAAGGTCAGTAAGCTTTCCCTATATTTGTAGTAATCAGGGTGCTCTAATAAGGTTTTTCTGGTTCTCGGTCTCGGTAGGTCAATCTCTTCAATTTTCCCCACCTTGGCATGCGGGCCATTGGTCATCATCACTACACGATCTGCTAATAAAATAGCTTCATCCACATCATGGGTGACCATAATGGCTGTTACATGAGTCCTTTCCCAGACTTCCATTAATACTTCTTGTAACTCCCAACGTGTTAAAGAATCCAACATACCGAAAGGTTCATCTAGTAATAGAAGCTTTGGTGATAAGGCAAATGCACGGGCAATTCCCACACGTTGACGCATACCATTTGACATTTCGCCGGTCTTTTTACGTAAAGAACCACCTAAACCCACGCGCGTTAAATAATATTCAACAATATCATCACGTTCAGACTTTGCGGCATGTGGATAAACTTTATCTACACCTAAAGACACATTTTCAAATGCAGTTAACCACGGGAATAAACTGGGTGCCTGAAACACCACGCCACGGTCAGGTCCTGCACCTACAATTTCCTTGTTATCAAGAATAATACCGCCTTCAGATATATCATTTAAACCGGCAGTCATTGATAACACAGTCGATTTACCACAGCCAGAATGTCCAATAATCGAAACAAACTCACCTTTCTTCATCGTTAGTTCAAAACCGTCAACTACTTTGACAGTTGAGTTTCCATCGGGTGTTGGATAAATTTTTGATAACTGTGAAAATTCAAGATACCGTGGTTTTCCTAAATCACTTTTACTGGGCTTTAAAGCAGATGAGTCATTTTCCCAGTCATTACTGGTATTAGGTTTGACAGAAGGTAGGATGATTTCATTGGCACCTGTTTTCTGAGCATTCGCTATACCAATATCCATTAAATATCGAGTGATTTCTGCTCTTAGACGCTTAAACTCATCATTGTGATTTAAAGCGGTTCTATCTCTTGGTCGATCGATATTCACTTTAAAATCAGGACCAAAAGTGGCATCAGGCCCTGGGTTCAATGGAATGACTCTATCTGCCATATAAATGGCTTCATCCACATCGTTTGTAATTAAAATGACGGTTTTCTTTTCTTGCTGCCAGATTTGCAAAATTTCATCTTGCAAATTACCACGCGTTAAAGCGTCCAATGCACTTAACGGCTCATCAAGAAGTAATACCTCTGGGCTTGCTGCCAAAGCTCGCGCAACATTCACTCGCTGACGCATCCCACCCGATAATTCAGCTGGTTTTTTATCCATAGCCGGAGCTAGGTTAACCATTTTGATATATTTTTCAGTATGAGCATGTCGCTTTTCTTTCGACCAGTCTTTAAAAATTTCATCGACAGCCAAAGCCACATTTTCAAAAACAGTTAACCAAGGCATTAAAGAATAAT
>CAJVYL010000074.1 GCA_913009265.1 uncultured Methylococcales bacterium | reverse complement strand
TTTGCTGTTATTGCTGAGAAATAAATGCGTATTGCTATTGCTACAACACTAAGCCCTTTTGTTACCGGAGGAGCGGAGTATCTTGCGAGGAATCTTGCTATTGCTTGCGAGCAGGCAGGTCATCAAGTAGAGTTTATTACCCGACCCTTTCTTGATCAGTCTGTTGATTCCATCAATAAAAGTATCAATTTATGGCAAGAAAGTGATTTTTCTTTGTGGGGTAATAAGCAGCCAGATATGGTGCTTTGTTTAAAGTTTCCGGCTTTTTATATTGCTCATGATTACAAAATAATATGGGCTTTACATCAGCATCGTTCGGTGTATGACTTATGGGATTATGCTGGGGAGCAAGGTCATCTACACTCTACTGAAGAACGGTCTTTACGCCAATCTATTTTAGATTTAGATGACTATTACTTTAACCGTGCTATGCAAGTTTATACTATTTCAAAAAACGTGAGTAAGCGTTTGCATCATTATAATGGCGTTAAATCTACGCCTCTATATCACCCGCCTGCATTAGCTGAGAATTTTTTACAGGATAGTACTAAGAGTGTTCTAGGGGATTTTATTTTTGCTCCAAGCCGATTTGAACCGTTAAAAAGGCAGCATTTATTGCTTGAAGCACTTAGGTTAACTAAGTACCCTGTTAAGGCTATTTTATGTGGTGAAGGTAGTTATGAGCCGCATTTGCGTAATTTTATTATTCATTATGGTTTGCAGGACCGGGTAACTATTCATTCCCAATTAAGCGAATCTGATGTCGTTCAGCATTATAAAAATTCGTTAGCTGTGTTTTTTGCACCTTATGATGAAGATTATGGTTATGTCACTTTGGAGGCTATGTTAGCTAAAAAGCCGGTGGTAACTTGTTATGATTCTGGTGGTACTAATGAGTTTGTGGTGCATGAGCATACCGGATTTATTGAGCCCCCTACCCCTGATAAATTAGCCGCTAGACTTGATCAGTTATACCTTGATCGACAAGCAACTAAAATAATGGGCTTAAATGCGTTTGAGCATTATCAGTCTTTATCTTTGAGCTGGAATAATGTGTTAAATCATTTACTGTATTGAGTTGTTTTTCTGAAATTTAGAGGCTGTTATTAATGCGTGTATTCCGTTATCTTTTTTTGCCCTACTGTCATGTCTTATATTCCTAATAATCACTTACGTTCTGTTGCTATTTACTGCCATGATAGTAAGGATTATTCGCTGAGCTGTATGAGTCAGATTTTACTTAAGCTGGGTTACTCTGTTGATATTTTGTCTGTCTCTGATGCTTCTGCAGATGATATTAATAGCTATGCTTATGCCATTTATATCTACGATGACGGCTTCTCTGAAATATCAGCTTTGTTTGATGATTATTCGGATATGTTACTGATTATTTATGAGCGAACCTCGCCGAACTTATCTTCATTAAGGGCTTATCAACACGCCCACTCTTTAGTTAGACATCAAGAAACTCAACGCCAATATTTAGCTACTTGGATGCAGACTAATGCTGAGCGTATTTTTTGCTTAGCCCGTTCCGAGCTATCTGCTGCTGATTTAGTGCGTTGGGGGGTAAAAAAGACAGCTGCTAGTCCTGCGATACTCCCGGCTTTTATCCCTTTGAATTATGGTATCCATGCCTCTGAGCATATTTACAGTGCTGATAGCATTACTTTGCTAGTTTATGGTGATTTTGCACCGGATACTGGGCATAAATTAGTCTTGTATCTTATTGCTGCTTACCGGTCTTTATTTAAACAATCTGTTCGGGTTTATTTTTCAGGGCGATATTTCTCTGAATTTTGCGTCTATAAGGAGGAGGTTTTGCTATTAGCTAAGCTGTTAAAGCTGTCTGATTCTATTGAATTTGAGTTTATTGATTCTCTTGCCGAGTGTCGCACTTTCCATCAGGCTGATATTTTTTTACAAGTGGATAGCTTCCTGCAGCCGACTGATGCTCTACACACTGCTCAGGCCATGGGTATGCCATCTTTTATTATTAATTCTTCTGAGCTACCTAAACCTTCAAGTTTGTTGCCGTTGTCGCTTGTGCCTTTTCAAGCCGTGGCTCACGCTGTACATGATGCTGTTTTTTGTGATATTAAGCGACTTCAGGGTATTATTGAGGGCTATCGATTTATTGCTGAAAGTCGTTCTTTTGAAGTCGTTGAAGCTTTGCTTCTAAGCCATATTCTTAGTGCTTTTTATAAAAAAACACCCTCATGAAAGTTGGTATTGCAACGGTTCAGATACCTTTTATGTCGGGTGGAGCTGAGACCCACGCCCGATTACTGAAGGAACAGTTATTATTACGTGGGCATGAGGCTGATATTATTACCGTGCCTTTCAAGTGGTACCCTGCTGTAACAATTTTAGAACATATTCGGGCGGTTGAGTGTTTGGATTTGACTGAGGTTAATGGCATTTGTATTGATCGTTTAATTACGATGAAGTTTCCTATGTATTTTGTTAATCACCCTAATAAGGTCGGTTGG
This sequence comes from uncultured Methylococcales bacterium, assembly GCA_913009265.1. Classification (GTDB taxonomy): domain Bacteria; phylum Pseudomonadota; class Gammaproteobacteria; order Methylococcales; family Methylomonadaceae; genus QPIN01. The sequence goes on along the minus strand of CAJVYL010000074.1, from coordinate 9,483 downwards.
ATTTTACATCAGCATAGGCAGGCTTATGAGTTATTTGAAACGCGGCATAGTGATTTACATTTAACGCCTGAAGGGGTTGATGTGTGTCATGAGATTCACCGTTTTGATACGCAAAAATTACCTGAGCACCAACATTTATTCACTAATTCTAAGACTGTTGCCAAGCGTTTATGGCGCTATAACCGCATACATGCGGATGCTTTATATCACCCTCCTGAGGATTATGAAAAACTGCATTGTGAAAGCTATGGTGCTTATATTTTGGTCCCAGGACGTCTGGATGATATTAAACGGCAGTTATTGATTGTTAAAGCCTTATGTTCTGTCGAGGATATACAGTTAATTTTGATTGGCAATGCGGATACGCCGTATGGCACTGACCTACAGCAACAAGTTATTTTATTAGGCTTACAAGAACGTATTATTATTAAGGGGGTTGTTTCTCGTGAAGAGAAGATTACTCTCTACGCCAATGCGCTGGCTGTGTATAACGGTGCTTATGAAGAAGATTATGGGTACGTTACTTTGGAGGCTTTTTTTGCTAGTAAGCCCGTTATTACGCATATTGATTCTGGCGGGCCTTTGGAGTTTGTTATTGATGAGGAAAATGGCTTTATTTGTGATGCTTCTGCTGAGGCAGTTGCCTCTGTCTTAAATCAATTAACACCGCCTATGGCAAAGCGTTTAGGGGAATCTGGGAGACAGTTAATGCTGGATTTAAATTTGAATTGGGATTTTATTATTGATTCTTTATTACAGGGTTGATTGGTCTTTTTATGATTGCTTATATTTCACCTTTAGTGCCTAAAAAAACAGGAATTGCTTTATATAGTCATCATTTAATTCGGGCATTACAGCCTGTTTTAGCTGATAAAAATATCGCTTTAGATGTTTTTGATGATGGCGTACTAGAAACCAATGCGCATCAATCGGATTATGTTGCTCAAGAATTGTTGCCTTTATTATTTGAGAAGAGTCGTAGAGAAAAGTATCAGCAGTTTATTTATCATTTAGGCAATAACCCTAGTTTTCATTTGTCTATTTTGAGGTTGTTACGCCAGCAGCCTGGAATTGTAGTCTTACATGATACGGTGTTATATTTTTTAATTGCTGGAGAAGGCTTAGGAGGGCTTTGGAAGGCTTTAGATAATCAGGATATTGATGTTACGCTTGATTGTATTGATCATATTCTTGCTAATTGCCCCGATGGCAATATTTTGCGTTATTCTTCTCCCGAAAAACACCCTTTTTTACAGAATATTTTAGCGCATGCAAGCTCTGTTGTTGTACATAGTAAAATGGCTAAGTCCTTGGTTTTTGATGCGGGATATAAAGGCGCTATTGTTCAAGTTCCTCTGATTGACTATCAGCAAGCAACTACTTTTGATGCTCAATTTATTGAAAATAAAGCGGTGCTAAATTTACTTAACCAAAAGTCATCTAATCATCTTTTTATTATTGGATTATTTGGTTTTGCCGGTAAAACTAAGCGTAGTCGTAGTATTTTTCAGGCTATTTCTGAGTTAGATGACAGTATAAAAAGTCGGTTGAGATTAATGATCGTGGGTAATGATCTTTATCAAAATGACATTAGTGCTTTAGGCTTATCTGATTTAGTAATGAATACGGGGTATGTCAGTGATGGTGATTATGACCAATGCATGGCATTGTGTGATTTAGTCATTAATTTACGTTTCCCTTCTATGGGGGAGACGTCTGCAGTACAAATTCAGGCGATGAGCGCTAAAAAGGCAACAATTGTCAGTGATTATGGCTGGTTCAGTGAGTTACCCTCTTCGGCGGTATATAAAATTCCTGTGGATAACACGGAGGTTACTGCACTGAAGGCGGCGATTATTACGCTGATTGATAATTCAGAGTATCGTTTATCCATTGCTCATGGAGCTAAACAGCATATTAATCAGTATCATTCAGTTGATACGGTAGCTGAGCAATGGTTAGATATTTTATTAACTTAACTAGGCGTATTTCTTGTTTAAAATACGCAGTTATTCTCCCCTTTGGTTTATCTCTTAATTTATTCCTAATTTAGTGAGTAATTGCGTGGCACTTTGTTGCCAGGTCATCCACGACATTTGCTCGGATTTCAGGTGTTTATTTTGCTTATATTGTTCGAGCCACTGTTTTATTTTTTGAGCGAGCACTTCGCCCTCACTGCCTTTAAAGTAGTCTGCATATTGCCCCGCCACTTCTCTGAATATGGGAATATCTCGGGCTAATATAGGCATCCTGTGTTGTGCAGCTTCTATCAGCGGCAGTCCAAATCCTTCTCCTTCACTCGCAGCAATTAGGCAAATAGAGTGTCCATATACTTTTTCTAGGTATTCATCGCTAATGCCTTCAAACCAGAATAGTTGCTTGTTAAGCTCTAAGTGTTGCTTTAACTTTTTATTGGTTTCTTCCATCATCCAGCCTTGCTTACCTACTATAGCTAGGTTTACAGCAACGCCACCTTTCCATAATTGTTCAAATGCATCGAGCACTTGTTTATGCCCTTTTCTTGGTTCAATTGTGCCAACCATTAAAAAAGTTGGTGTTTTTGTTAGCGTGTTAAGTATTTTATGTGCATTTTGGGGTAGCCCTAATGAGGGTAATACATTATGAATATCTGCCCCTAAGTGAAACCAAGCTGTTTGAAAGTCTCTGTGCCTTTTTATAGTCTGCGTCTTACGCCAATCAATGAGTTCTTTTTCTACTGCATGTGAAATGCACATAACGGTATCAAATTGTGTAACCACACTTAACCACTGCTGATGCCCTTGCCCTGCTCCGACTGAAAATACCTTAGGCATTAGAATAGGTAGTAGGTCGTACACGACAAAGTGTATTTTTACGCCTCTATTTCTTAGTGCCAATAAGTAGTTTTTTTGCGCGCAGACCACATGATGTTGAAGATCTAGTCCAATAAAAATATCACCGGTTCTTGCTTGAATAAACTCATCTTCTATATCACTTGTTTGTAGATTAAATTTTTGTGTATAGCGATACCCTTGTTCAGCATGGGTTCCATAAACGGGTTTTACATCGTATTCTTTGGGTGGATTTTTTAGTAACTCGTTTAATATTGAGCGTGTTACTCTTTGAACTCCTGTTCTTGCATCACCATTAACCAGTTCGGATACGTCTATGAATAACTGTTTTTTTCTTGGTTTAGGGTGATTATTAGCCAATGCTTGTGCAAGTACATAAAGCTGTTGGTCTGTGTAATTATTAAGCAATCCTCGTTCTACTAGCGCATTGAGTAGCTGTTTTTTAATATTTTGAGGGGAAAGTGGTTTTTTTGAGCGAGTTGAAACCGCACTTTCCATTTGTTCTATTGCTATCAGCGCACTTTTATCCCATGAAAATTTCTGCGCTTGTTTTAGACCTTTTTTTATTAAGTTTTGACGCAGATTTTCATCCAGTAAAACCTTTGTCATTTTATTTGCAATATCAGTTTCTGAGAATGGGTCAAAAAGTGCGTCTATATTGCCAATGACTTCTGGTAAGCTTGTTGAATTAGCGGCAATCACTGCCGCGCCACATGACATAGCCTCTAGTACTGGCAAGCCAAAGCCCTCATGAAATGAAGGAAAAACATAAAGCTTACATAAGTTATAAAGCTGTATGAGTTCTTCATCATTAATGTAACCAGTAAAACTTAACTCCCCTTCTGTTAAGCCTGCTTTTTTTGCTTCGGCTTGTAGTTGAATAATATTATTGGGAGGAATTTTTCCGGCAAAAACAAGTTGGTGTTGCTCTCTTAGCTGAGTTGATAAGCTAGCGTAAGCGCGAATTAGTCGAGTTAGATTCTTTCGTTCATCCGCTCCACCCGTATAGAGTATGAACGGCTGTTGAATATTAAACTTTGTGATTAATACTAGACTCTCTTGTTCTGTTAGAGTGCATTGTTTGAAGGACGACTCTACAGCTCCAGAGGTGTTTGTAATTAGTTCCTTTGGAAATTTAATCTCGTGAATGACTTCTTGGAGTGATGATTCAGAAATTGCAAATAATAGGGATGCTTTACTCAGGTATTGTAGCTTTTTCATATAATACTTTTTATAAGTATCATTTGGCTCTAAGTAGAGTTTAGGATTCTGAAGTGGAATTAAGTCATAGCTGGTTACACAAACGGGCGTAGATTTATCTAACAAACCTATGCTTGTAACTGCATTATCACTAAAGCCTTCAAATAAGCTCGCAATATAAATAATATCCGGTTGCAGGCTGGCTATAAAAGCTTCGCGAGTTAATTCAGCTATTTCTCTACGTTGTGTGTTATTGAAATTCAGTTCCAATACAGGACCCGGTGCATACCAAACTTGAATATTTTCTTGTGGAAGTAATTTATCAAAATAAGCCCTTATGGATTCAATTGTATCGGGGAATAAACTATTTAATACAATTATCACTTGGTGATTTTTACTATTTGTAATAATCGCTTTTGCCATTGATAAGCTATAACGCCCCACCCCACGAAAACGGCTCTCAGTCTGAGCGCCCTGCAAGTCAATCACTATGCGCATTAGTTACTCTTTATTTGATGTTCTATTGTGGATTGTAGTTCTCGGTATATTGCTCGAGCATCTTCTGTTAGTTCATTTAATTCAATAGTATGCTCACTACTGTTGACACTTAATTCATTATCAGCAGGACCATTTATTAATTTACTGATGAGTCGTTGCCGAAATTTAGGGGAAAACCTCATAAACCACATCGCTATTTTTTTAAAACCAGGGTGTTTATTAACAAAAACTACACATTTCTGTATTATTATTTTTTCTGATTTTGTTATGGTTTGTATAAATGGCACTTTCATTGTCTATTCACTTTTCTGCTTGTATTTGAAGCATCCAACTGAGTGTTTCTTGAAGGCTAATTACTTGAGGCATATTTTTAATCGTTTTAGATAAAAGCTGATTATCTCCTCGTTGACGTACGATTTCTACTTTTCTTATAAAGTCTGGGTTGATTTCTATTTTCATTTCACATCCTGTGAGTTGTTGTAAGCTATGAATAATATCGCGAATATTTGTTAGTCCTCCTGAGCAAATATTAATGACGCTTAAACTTTTATGCTGTGTTAAGAGTAATTGACTGTATACCTGACTTACCCACCTTACATCTGAGAAATCGCGCCATATATCAATATTACCCAGACTTATTACGTCTTTCTTTTGTTGAAAATGACCGACTATTTTGGGAATTAAGAACTTTTCGTCCTGCCCCCTTCCTGTATAGTTAAAAGGTCTTGTAATCAATATATTCAGTTTATTTTGGTAACTTTTTGCTATTTGCTCCATTGCCCATTTGCTACACCCATAATGATTTAGAGGGTTAACGGGGCAGCTTTCATCAATAACTTCACGCTCTTGTTCACCATACACATGAGAGCTACTTGCTAAAATTATTTTCTTGGGTGCTTGCTCAAGTTTTAGGCATGCTTCCAGTATATTTTGCGGTCCTAATGTATTGATAGCATAAATATTTGCACTACCATCATCGGGCACAAAGCTGATTCCCGCTAAATTAATTACATACTCCGGCTGGATTCTCAACATTGCTTCTTGAACTGCCACTTTACAGGTAATATCAACCCTGTCTGTTGCTACGGCATATCCTTGTGCTTGTAGAATGGGATCTAGATACTTACCTGTAAATCCATTTGCACCTAGTAACCAAACTGTTTCTATTTTAGACACTTAGAATGCTTTCCCTAATTTAACTTTTTCCAGGTCGCATTCAACCATCATTTTACATAGTTGCGCTAGCTTAGTTTTTGGTTGCCAGTTTAGGGCTTCCTGCGCTTTTGTATAATCACCAATTAGAATATCAACTTCTGTAGGGCGATAAAATTTAGGGTTTACTTGAATCAGTAATTGCCCTGTTTCTGCGTGGTAGCCTTTTTCTTCTTCAGCTTCTCCTTTCCATTCAATCGGCATGTTTACTATTGAAAAAGCTAACTCGACAAACTGTCTAACAGTATGTGTTTCGTTTGTTGCTAATACAAAGGTATCTGCTATCTCATGTTGCAACATTAAATACATACCTTCAACATACTCTTTAGCATATCCCCAATCTCGCTTAGAATCTATATTGCCTAATTCTAGCGGTGTGGTATCACCTAGTTTAATTCTGGCTACTTTATCGGTTATTTTACGCGTTACAAATTCTCGACCACGCAATGGAGATTCATGGTTGAAAAGTATTCCGCTACTAGCAAACATATCATACGATTCACGGTAATTAACAACACTCCAGTGGGCAAATAGTTTTGCTACGGCATAAGGACTACGCGGATAAAATGGCGTGTCTTCATTTTGCGGAATAGCTTGCACTTGTCCGTAAAGTTCTGACGTGCTTGCTTGATAAAAGCGTATGGATTTATCAACAATTCTAATCGCTTCTAATAAGTTAAGCGCGCCGATTCCTGTGATTTCTGCCGTTGTTTGCGGCTGCTCAAATGAAACGCCCACAAAGCTTTGCGCTGCTAAGTTATAGACTTCATCCGGTTTTGCATATTGTAGTAAACGAATGCTGTTACCTAAGTCAGTTAAATCATGCTCAACGAGTTCTAGATTGGGGTGGTTTTCTGAAATGCCAACGTAACTGAGTCGCCAAAAATTAACTGTACTGGTACGACGAAATGTACCAATGACTTTATAACCTTTTTGTAAAAGTAATTGCGTTAAATAGGCACCGTCTTGCCCTGTAATACCTGTGATAATTGCTGTTTTCAATGATTCGACCTATGTTTTATTCTAATGCCCACTCGGATTTATTGATATACAGTTATACCCATAAAAAGAAGTGCTATTTATGATTCTTATTTTATAAAATAAACCAAATAATACAAGCTCATTCCAACTAATGCGCCTAAAACATTTGCTTGCATATCAAACCAACAAAATCCGCTACCATAGTAGTGATCCCAGATTTCTTTTGCTAAACCAATGCTCATTACCAGTATCATACTAATAATTAGACTAAAAAAAGGTAACGTGCCTAGGCTAAGTATCATACATATAATGAAGTGCTTTTGCTTATCTTGCTGTATTAGTAATTGATTTATATATTTAAACATTCTACTGTTGTTATATTTTGTAATAGACTTGTTGGGTTTTTTCCGCGGTTTTGGCCCATGAAAATTGTTTAGCTCGCTTTAATCCTTTTATTTTTAAAGCTATTCTTAGTTTATTATTCAGACTTATCTCATACATTGCATCTGTCAGTTCACATTCATCCAGCGGATTAATTAATAAAGCGGCTCCTCCTGCGACTTCGGGTATTGAGGTGGTCTTTGAGCTAATGACGGGGATATTGGCTGCAAATGCTTCTAGTATGGGTAAGCCAAAACCTTCATACAAAGAAGGAAAAACCAAGGCTATACTGGACTGTAAAAGGGCATATTTATCTTTTAGAGGAATATAATCTAAATAATAAATATGCTCTGAGGTCTTTATTCGCTCTTTTAAATCCTCACTCCCCCAACCCATAGTACCTATCAAAACCAGCGGATGTTGTTCTTGTGTTAAGAGCGGCAACTGTTTATGAGCGGCTATTAATCGCTGTATATTTTTTCGCGGCTGAATAGTCCCTATGTTGATAAAATAGTTTTCTGGAAGATTATATCGAGCTAGCACTTGTTGCTTGTGAAAATCTGGTATTTTTTGGTAACAGCTTTCATCAACACCTAAAGGTATAACACTAATTTTAGATTCAGGAATATCAAAGTAATGATTAATTTCATTTGCTGAGTACTCTGATATGGTTATCACTTGTTGTGCCCATTTAGCAGATTGTTTAAAAAAATAGGCTTTTGTTTTTCTCCCTCTTCCTCTCGCCCATTCAGGATGCGATAAAGTCATGGAGTCCATAATTGTCGCAATGACAGGCGTTTTATGTAATTTAGGAATAAAGTGGTCAGTCGCATGAAATACATCAACTGCTTTATCTATTTTTTTAGAATTTATAAAGGGCGCCTGGGTCATTGCGCTAAAAATAGCTTGATAGGAAAAGTCACCTAAAGCTGTAATGTTTTGACTCTCTACTTGTTTTGAACCTAAAAAAGCAAACGGAGTGACAAGTTGCCCTTGAGTTATTAATGATTCTGTTAAGTGCTTGGTATAAACACCAATCCCGTCAATTTTATTACCCTCATCTCCCAGAATAAGACGCGTCGTTCCTATGCCAACGTTAATCATGCAGAGTATTTTTCAGTATCTCTTGATAAAGTTTATGGTAATTTTCACCCATTAATTGCGCTGTAAATAGTTTTTTGTACCGTTTGTAAGCTACCTGTCCCATTTTGGTGGTGAGTTGCTTATTCTCATGCAGTTGATTCATCGCCACTTTCAATTGTTGGACATTTTTAGCATCGACAACTATCCCTGTTTCTCCATGTAAGTTAATGTAGGAGGTACCTGTTTGTAGTTCTGTTGAAATCATTGCGCGCTGGTGCAACGATGCCTCAACTAATGTTACACCGTAGGCTTCTGAGCGTTCACATGAGGGGAAAACAAATACACTTGCCAATTGGTAAAGGGCTTCTTTTTCTGAGTCAGACACAGCACCTAGGAAGGTAATATTTGTTAGTTTTAATTGCTTGGCTTGCTGTTTTAATTTTTCTTCTTCAGGGCCTACTCCCGCGATGACAACGGGGTATTCTGCCCCTTGCAAAGCATCCAATAAATAGCTTAATCCCTTGTAATACCGTAAAACACCAATAAAAAGAAAAAAATCACTACCTAATTCTTTTTGCAAGCCTGCTTTAATTTGTTGCTGTTTTCCATTTCCTTCCTTAGCTAGTTCCGAGATTCCATTCGCAATAACGCTTGCTTTGTATTTATATAGTTTAAGCACCTCACTACTATTTAAGTAGTTATCTGAGCTTGCTACTACCCTTTGTACCTGGCCCAAAAAACAATGCATCAATGGCTTATATATTTGTAATAAGTATTTTTGGCGTACTATATCAGATTGATAAGTGATTATTGAAGGCGTTTTAATTCGATTAAACACATGCAGCATATCTGCAAAAGGCCACGGCGTTTGATAATGAATTATATCCGCCCATTGCGTATGTCGCTTAAAGTCTTTAAATAACTGGAGTGAAAATCCACAGGAAGCAAGTTCAAATAATAGAGGGTAGCAATGCACTTCTGCGCCCTCTATTTGTATTACTTCCTTTTTTTCACATTTTGGACTTAAACAAATAATTCTGTTATTAACGCCTAATTTTGTGGTTTCAATGGTGAGTTGGCGTATAACTTCTTCTATTCCACCCTGCGTATAAGGGAAACAGGTTTTATAGACATGTAGTACTTTAATCTCAGCCATTGTTTATTTAATGAGCCATGCATTTATTTCTGAAAGCGAATTTATGCTTAAAGTACCTAGTGACCTTTCAAAGCGAATGCGGTTTTTAATGTAGGTATATTTTGCTTCTAATAAATCTCTATTAGCCGAAAATTCCCGAGC